>NZ_KV813540.1:231863-234595 GCF_001813645.1 Pseudomonas sp. HMSC063H08 | reverse complement strand
AATCGGTGTCCGGGATCAGTAGACCACTACATATAGACGCTTACTGGACAGATTCACACCACCAAATTGTCACGCCAGGTAGCGAGAGGGCCAAACCGCAAGGCATCCTTCAGATGCTCCGGTGAAAGGTGAGCGTAGCGCATCGTCATGGCTGGCGTCGAATGCCCCAGGACCTTCTGAAGCGTGAGGATGTTCCCGCCATTCATCATGAAGTGGCTGGCGAAGGTGTGCCGGAGAGCGTGGCTAGCCTGGCCTTGAGGTAATTGAATCGTGGTGCGCTCCAGGGCGCGGCGGAAGGATGTGATGCAGGACGTGAACGGACCATGCATCCGCCAGTGCGCCCTCACCCGGTCAGCCAGCTCTGCTGGAATCGGTACGTGGCGAACCTTCCCTGACTTGGTTCCCGCATAGGTCACGACGTTGCCCTGGAGTCGTTGCGCGGGGAGCTTTTCCGCCTCGGACCATCTAGCCCCCGTAGCCAGGCAGAGCAGTGTCACCAGCTCCGTATGCGGGTTGTCGCAACGGCTGCGGATTGATTCGAGAAGTTCGCCGATCTGCTCGGTCATCAGCCACGACAGTTCACGCTCTTGCAGCTTGAGCAGCTTCACCCCGGCCAGCGGGTTGTCGTAGTCGATCTGGCCCAGGACCTTCAGCTCATTGAACACCGCGCGGATATATCCCAGTTCGTTGTTCAGGGTCTTCCCGGATATCCCCTCCTCCAGCCGCTTCCGCCGCAAGCTCGCGTAAGAGGATGCATCCAGGGCCGTCGCTACCGGGTCACCCTATCGGGCAGCCAATTGCAGCAGCTTGAAGAGTCGTCGAGGCGCGTCGCGCAGTGAATGGCCGTGCAGGTCGTACCAGACTTGCACCAGCTCGGAGAGCCTTCGGCGATCCTTGGGTTGGATGCTCCACGCCAGGTTCTCTGTGCACTTCTGCCGCACCGTGGCTTCGAAGCGCTGGGCCTCGCCCTTGGTCTTGAACCGCTTGCGGAAGCGCTTGTCCTTGATCGGTTCGACGTCAACGAACCAGAGGCCGTCCGGGAGCTTGGTGATGCTCATCAGACGGCATAGCCTCGCCTGAGGTAGCGGTCGGAAATCAGGTGCTTGATGTACTGCTCCAGCTCGCGGCGAGTCCAACCCTTGGCCAGATAGTGGTCTTCGATGACGTGCCAGAACTCCAGTCGGTGGGCGGACTCAATCGCCTTTTTTGCGGGGATGCGCTCCCGTGCGATCAGGCAGATGAACTGGCCCAGGAACATCTCGCAGTTCTTGCCGGAGAATCCCATGGTCGTCTTGTGGTAGCGGCGGTATTCGACGCGTTCGATCAGCGGGTCGGCTTCGACCTGGACCTTCACGTCCTGTATGATCAGCGACCAGAACGGGTCATACACGGCATAACGGACGAGAAGCTTGTAAGCCTCGCAGGCGTAGCCGAACAGGCCTTGCAGGTGCGCTTCGGGGGACTGACCAAGAACACCGCGCAACTGGCGACGCTGTTCGCCCTGTCGAACCTATGGATGGCCCGTCGGCACTTGCTGGCCGGCGCAGGAGAGGTACGCCTGTAAAACACAGAAGCCAGGGCAAAAGCCTGGCTTCGGGTGAATCAGCCCCCGAAGGCTGGGCTGAAAAAGGAGTCAGGTCGCCAATCGGTTGCGTGTGACTGACTTGTTCGGAGCTTCCTTAGGCGCCCGCCTCTTCGATATCAGCGAAGTTGCTGATTTTCACCGCGCCATCCGGGAAGCGTGCAATCACTTCCAGATGGCCGCCCATGGCTTCGATGTGGCTGCGCAAGGTGGAGATGTACATATCCGTACGCCGCTCCATCTTGGCAATTGCCGGCTGCTGCACCTGCAGCACTTCAGACAGCATCTTCTGCGACAAGCCTCTAGCCTGGCGCAACTCATTCAGGGGCATTTCAGCCAACAGTTCCTGGGCCTTGGCCTCGACGCGGGCCTGTGCCTCAGGCGACATTTGCGCCCGAAGGTCGGAGAATTTCTTAGCCATCGATCAGTCCCTCCTCACGGAGCTGGTGCAAGTGTTCGTCATGGAGGCGGTCGGCAATGGGCACGTTCAATTCGTACCAACGATCATCGCCAGTCTTGTCGCCACCGATCGGCAGTATCGCGGAGCGTCTGGGGTCAAACGCGTAAAGCGTTCGGAAAGGTCGCCCGCCGTGTTGAGTCCGTAGCTCTCTCATATGGCCAGGGCGGGAGCCATTGATGCCGCTGCTGTGGGGGTGCCCCAAGGATGGCCCCCGCTCCTCAAGCAAGCGAACCGTCACAGCTAGCGACTCCTGCTCATCCTCGGACAGAGAACCCCACCAATCACCGAACTCGTCGGTGTACTCGATATCCCACGCCACAAAATATAACCCCCAGGGAATATTCCATCAAAGGAATCCTACTCAAAGAGAGCGCTTCCCGACAACGGACCGAGCGCACGGAGTCCTGAAGACGATCCGGTCCCAGATGGACGCACCAGGACCCGCGAGGCAGCCTCATTCCGTGTGTCGAAAAAGTGTCGAAATTACTCGCCCATACAGGCCGGCATAGCACAGAGCTTGGCCCATCCCCTCCTCTCCAGCCCCAGTCCTGCCCAGCCTTGGCCATTTACCGCCTCCGTCGGTTATCGGTGTCTGCGTGCGTATTCCGCCTCGAACAGCGACAGCAAGGAGCCGGTGATGCGGCGGTGCTTTCGCCGGTCTTCGGTTTCGTCGAGCAGGTCGAGGACGCT
>NZ_KV813540.1:204166-231763 GCF_001813645.1 Pseudomonas sp. HMSC063H08 | reverse complement strand
CTGCGTGCGTATTCCGCCTCGAACAGCGACAGGGCGTCGCTGAGCAACGACAGCAGGGAACCGGTGATGCGGCAGATGCTTTCGCCGGGCTCTTCGGTTTCGTCGAGCAGGTCGAGGACGCTCAGCGTTCCGATCGCCGACTCCAGACGGCGGCGGACGGTGTCGAACAGGTCTTCGCTGGCTGCGCTGCAGTCCAGGTAGAGGGTGGCGCAGCCGGGATGCTGGTTGCATTGCGAGGTGCGTCGCAGGGGGATGAAGGTGGAAGGGGACTGTGCGGTTATTGCGGGATTCGACGTATCATCGGCCTTAGCCATGGGTCAGCTCCTTGATTAGCTGGTCTCTGGTTAGCGGGTCGTAGGTGTTCCTGCACCTGCGGCCCGCGTCTTTTCTGCCCCCAAGAAAACAGATGGACTTGGCGACCCCTCCATCTTCCTCCTACTGGTTTTTTATCCAATTCCTGGGCGTCTGAGAGAGGCTGCGGAAAAGTCTGGGGGAGATGTCCGGCGTTTCCAGGGCATGTCATCCGCCGCTGTCACGGGTATCCGGCGGATAACCGCCAGGCGGTTATTCGCCCTACGGGGTCGGGCCTCAAGCGGGCAGCGCGGGGTCGTTTGTCTGCGCGTAGCGCGGTGGGGGGCTGGGCAACCGGCACGACCCTGCTGACCCTTCCTGACCACCCCGTCAACCCGTAAACTACGCGGTTCCCCTGCCCAGACAAGGACTGCCGTGAACAGCCCCGCCCTGCCCCTTTCCCGTGGCTTGCGCATCCGCGCCGAACTCAAGGAACTGCTGACCCTCGCCGCGCCGATCATGATCGCGCAACTGGCGACCACCGCCATGGGCTTCGTCGACGCGGTGATGGCCGGGCGCGCCAGTCCGCACGACCTGGCAGCGGTGGCGCTGGGCAACTCGATCTGGATCCCGATGTTCCTGCTGATGACCGGCACCCTGCTCGCCACCACGGCCAAGGTCGCCCAGCGCCATGGCGCCGGCGACCAGCCCGGCACCGGGCCGCTGGTGCGCCAGGCGCTGTGGCTGGCGCTGCTGATCGGACCGCTGTCGGGGGCGGTGCTGTGGTGGTTGTCGGAGCCGATCCTCGGCTTGATGAAAGTGCGCCCGGAACTGATCGGGCCGAGCCTGCTGTACCTCAAGGGCATCGCCCTGGGCTTCCCGGCGGCGGCGCTGTACCACGTACTACGCTGCTACACCAACGGCCTGGGACGGACCCGGCCGAGTATGGTGCTGGGGATCGGCGGGCTGCTGCTGAACATCCCGATCAACTACGCGCTGATCTACGGCCACTTCGGCATGCCGAAGATGGGCGGCCCCGGCTGCGGCTGGGCCACCGGCTCGGTGATGTGGTTCATGTTCCTCGGCATGCTGTTCTGGGTGAACAAGGCCTCGATCTACCGCGCCAGCCAACTGTTCTCGCGCTGGGAGTGGCCGGATCGCGCGACCATCGGCCCGCTGGTGGCGGTCGGCCTGCCGATCGGCATCGCGGTGTTCGCCGAGTCGAGCATCTTCTCGGTGATCGCCCTGCTGATCGGCGGGCTCGACGAGAACGTGGTGGCCGGCCACCAGATCGCCCTGAACTTCAGCGCGCTGGTGTTCATGATTCCCTATTCGCTGGGGATGGCGGTGACCGTGCGGGTCGGCCACAACCTCGGCGCCGGCCTGCCGCGCGACGCGCGCTTCGCCGCCGGCGTGGGGATGGCCGCGGCGCTGGGCTACGCCTGCGTCTCGGCGAGCCTGATGTTGTTGCTGCGCGAGCAGATCGCCGCGATGTATTCGCCGGACCCGGCGGTGATCGCCATCGCCGCCTCGCTGATCGTGTTCTCCGCGCTGTTCCAGTTCTCCGACGCCCTGCAGGTCACCGCCGCCGGGGCCCTGCGCGGCTACCAGGACACCCGGGTGACGATGATCATGACCCTGTTCGCCTACTGGGGCATCGGCCTGCCGGTGGGCTACAGCCTCGGCCTCACCGACTGGATCCAGGAACCCACCGGACCGCGCGGCCTGTGGCAGGGCCTGGTGGTGGGCCTGACCGGCGCGGCGATCATGCTCTGCATCCGCCTGGCGCGCAGCGCGCGGCGCTTCATCCGCCAGCACGAGCGCCTGCAGCGGGAGGACGCGGCGGCCGCCTCAGTCCTTGGCCGGTAGCGCCGGGGCGGCGCCACGCGACTTGACGCTGAGGGTAGTGCCGACCGAGGCGAGGATGATCGCGCCGATGGCCAGCCATTGGGTCGGGCTCAGCCGCTCGCCGAGGAACAGCAGCCCGGAGAGCGCGCCGAAGGCCGGCTCGATGCTCATCAGGGTGCCGAAGGTGCGCGCCGGCAGGCGGGTCAGCGCGACCATTTCCAGGGTGTAGGGCAAGGCCGTGGAGAGCACCGCGACGCCCAGCGCCAACGGGATCAGCGCCGGGTCGAGGAGGTCGGCGCCGGCGTGGGCGACGCCGATCGGCACCACCAGGATCGCCGCCACCAGCACCCCCAGCGCGGCGCCCTGGGCGCCATGGTCGGCGCCGGCGCGCTGGCCGAAGAGGATGTACAGCGCCCAGCACACGCCGGCGCCGAGGGCATAGGCGGCGCCGACCAGGTCGAGCGGCTCGGCGCTGTTGCCCAGCGGCAGCAACAGCCAGATGCCGAACACCGCCAGGCCGATCCAGAGGAAGTCCAGCAGGCGCCGCGAGGAGAGGATCGCCACCAGCAGCGGCCCGGTGAACTCCAGGGCCACCGCGATGCCCAGCGGCACGGTGCGCACCGAGAGATAGAACAGCAGGTTCATGCCGCCCAGGGCGATGCCGTAGACCACCACCGAGCGCAGCGATTGCAGGCTCAGGCGCTTGCGCCAGGGACGCAGGAGCAGCAGCAGGATCAGCGCGGCGAAGAACAGCCGCAGGGCCGTGGTGCCCTGGGCGCCGACCAGGGGGAACATGCTTTTCGCCAGGGAGGCGCCGCTCTGGATCGAGGCCATGGCGATCAATAGCAGGCCGACCGGCAACAGCGTTCCGGCGAGGCCGCGGGAGGTGGAGGTCATGGAAGAGGTCCGGCAGTGGGAAGCAGCCCGATGGACTGCGGGAAACGGGATGTGCACTATAATGCGCAAAACCGCGACAGTGAGCAATATATTGCCCAGCCCTACCGAACGCCCCAGCGTCCTCGAACATGTCTCCGGCAACGTCCGCCGCCTGCGCCTGCAAGCCGGCCTCAGCCAGGAAGCGCTGGCCCGCGCGGCCAGTGTCAGCCGGCGGATGCTGGTGGGCATCGAGAGCGGCGACGTCAATGTCAGCCTGTCGACCCTCGACCGTATCGCCGCCGCCCTCGGCGTGCTGTTCCCCGACCTGGTCCAGGCACCGGCCACCGACCGCTCGCGGATCAATGCGGTGGCCTGGGTCGGCCACCACCCCGAGAGCCGCGCCACCCTCCTCGCCAGCGCACCGGCGCGGCGCGAGGTGGAACTCTGGGCCTGGTCGCTGGGACCGGGCGAGCGCTACGTATCGGAACCCGACGCCGCCGGCTGGCGGGAGATGGTTCTGGTCATCGAAGGTCGCCTGCGCCTGGAACTGGCCGACGGCGAACGGCGCATCGAGGCCGGCGACTTCCATGCCTTCGCCAGCGACCAGCCGTACGCCTACGTCAACGATGGGGACGAGGTGGTGCGTTTCACCCGCAACGTGGTGAGCTAGGCTCTAGCCTCGAGCCAGCCTTCCAGAGGAGACCGCGATGAGCACACGCGTACGCCCCTTCCTGATGTTCCAGGGGGTCCAGGCCGAGGCGGCCATGAACTTCTACCTGTCGCTGTTCGACGACGCCGAGATCCTCCAGATCCAGCGCTACGGCGCCGAGGGGCCGGGCCCGGAGGGCTCGGTGCTGAAGGCGCTGTTCCGCCTCGGCGACCAGAGCGTGCATTGCATCGACAGCCATGTGCGGCACGCCTTCGATTTCACCCCGGCGTTCTCCTTCTTCGTCGAGTGCGAGAGCAACGCGCAGATCGAGCGCCTGGCCGAAGCCCTGGGCGACGGCGGCAAGGCCCTGATGCCGCTCGGCGACTACGGCTTCAGCCAGCGTTTCGCCTGGCTGGCCGACCGCTTCGGGGTGTCCTGGCAGCTCAACCTGGCCTGAGCCCGGCAGTTGCCGTCAGGCTTCCTGGAGGACTTCCTGGCACACATCGACCCACTGCGCATCCACCAGCTCGGCCATCCGTTGCGGGGCGATGCGGACCGCGCTGTGCACCGCCCCGGCGGCCGGCAGCACTTCGTCGAAGGCTTGCAGCGAGACGTCGCAGTACACCGCCAGCGGCGTCGCCAGGCCGAACGGGCAGACTCCGCCGACCGGGTGCCCGGTCAGCTCGACCACGTCCTCGGCGCCGAGCATCTTCGCCTTGCCGCCGAAGGCGGCCTTGATCTTGCGGTTGTCCAGCCGCGCGTCGCCGCGTGCCACCACCAGTACGGTGCGCTCGCCGACCCGCAGCGACAGGGTCTTGGCGATCCGCCCCGGCTCCACGCCATGGGCCTCGGCGGCCAGGGCGACGGTGGCGGTGCTGGTTTCCAGCTCGATGATGCGCAGGTCCGGGGCTTTCTCGGCGAAGAACCGCCGGACGGATTCGAGGCTCATGGGGTGGGCTCCTTGGCGAAAACCCACGAACTTATGCAAGCGCGCCGAGGCTGTCCAGCGCCGCGCGCTCAGGCGAAGCGCACGCAGTAGATCGGCGGCAGGTTGGCGGAGAGCTGCCGCCAGTCCTCCCCGCCGTTCTCGCTGAGCCACAGGCCGCCGGTGGTCGAGCCCATGGCCAGGCGCTCGCCGCTGGGGTCGATGTCCAGGCCGTGGCGGTAGACCAGGTCGTAGGCCGGGCCGTCGGGCAGGCCGCGCTCGAGGGTCTCGAAGCTGCGGCCGCCGTCGCGGGTGCGGGTGACCACGAAACGGGCGTCCCTGGGAATGCGGCATTCGTCCTTGGTCGCCGGGACGAACCAGGCCGTGTCCGGCTGCCGCGGATGCACGGCGACGGCGAAACCGAAGCTGGACGGCTCGGCGACCACGCCCTGCCAATGCAGGCCGCCGTCGCGGGAACGGAAGATGCCATTGTGGTGCTGCACCCAGAGGAACTCCGGGCGCGCCTGGCACTGCACCAGGCGGTGCGGGTCCTGGATCGCCGCCTCCTCGCTCTGCTCCGGCGGCATGTAGTCGGCGCGCATGCCTCTGGTGGTGCAGGTCCAGCTGCGGCCGTCGTCGTGGCTCTGCCAGACGCCGCCGCAAGACACCGCGACGGTGAGGTGGCGACTGTCGCGTGGGTCGACGCAGATGGAATGGATGCCGGGATGGTCGTAGCCGCCGCCGAACCACTGGGCGCGCTCGGGTCGTTCCCAGAGTTCGCGGTTGAGGCGCCAGCTGGCGCCACGGTCGTCAGAGCGGAACAGGCCGCCGGGGATGGTCCCGGCCCACAGCGTGCCGGGCCGGTCGGCGCCGCCTGGCTCGAGGATCCACAACTGCTGTAGCGACCAGGGTGGCTCCGCCGCCTGGCCTTCCAGCGGTTCGGCCGCTGGCGGCTGCGGCGGATAGACCGGCACCGCGCATTCCTTCCAGTCCGTCGCGCCGGCGTCGCGACGCCACAGCTTGACGCCGAAATGGCCGAGATTCAGCGCCGCGTAGAGCGCGCCGTCGCGCGGGTCGGCGAGGAGCATGCTCAGCGGCTCGCCGAGGAAGTGGCTGGCCATCGGCAGCCACTGGCCCGCCGCGTTGCGCCGCAGCTCGAACAGGCCCTTGCGGGTGCCGACATAGAGTCGCTCGCTCACCGGATGTCCTCCTCTGTTGGTCAACCGCCGCTCAGCGCCTGCACCACGTAGATCTCGCTATCGTCTTGGAGCGGATCGCCCAATCCCCGGCGATCGCGGACCTGCACGCCATCGACGAACAGCGCCACATGCCGGCGCAGACTGCCCTGGTCGTCGAGCAGGTAGCCGCGCAAGCGCGGCTCGCGGGCGAAGGCCGCCTGCAAGGCGGCGGCGACGGTGGCGGCGCCGACGTCCAGCGCGGGCATGGCGACATGCCGCTGGATGGCCGGGGCGAAGACGATACGGGGCATGCCGAGGCTCGCGGAAATGGCTCTGCTGGAACAGTGTAGAAGCCCTGCAGGCCACGGCTGGCGCGGCCCGCCCAGCGGTCGGCACACTCCGCAGCGACGCTCGTCGGCCATCCCGGCCGCTCGGCGCGGGCCTCCTATACTGCCCCGGCCAGCGAAAAAACCGCCGTCGCCTGTCGATCCGCCGGCCTGCCGTTCGACCAGTTCGGGAGGCGGGCCAGAACGGACCGTCATTGCGCAGAACAACAAGGAGAACGCAGATGAGATTCATGGTGATCGTCAAGGCCACCCAGGCTTCCGAAGCCGGCGAGATGCCCAGCGAGGAACTGCTCGCGGCGATGGGCCGCTACAACGAGGAACTGGTCAAGGCCGGGGTGATGCTCGCCGGCGAAGGGCTACAGCCCAGCGCCAAGGGCGCCCGGGTGCGTTTCTCCGGCAACGCGCGGACGGTGATCGACGGCCCCTTCGCCGAGACCCGCGAGCTGATCGCCGGTTTCTGGATGTTCCAGGTGGCCTCCCTGGAAGAGGCCATCGAGTGGGTCAAGCGATGCCCGAACCCATTCGACGGCGAATCCGAGATCGAGATCCGCCAGGTCTTCGAGGCCGAGGACTTCGGCGAGGAGTTCACCCCGGAACTGCGCGAGCGCGAGGAGCGCCTGCGCGCCGAGCTGGAAAAACGCAACTGAACCGCCCCGCACTCCGCCAAGAACGAGGAAAGCACCATGCAAATCGTCCCCTACCTGATCTTCAACGGTAATTGCCGGGAGGCCTTCAGCTGCTACCACCAGCACCTGGGCGGCACCCTGGAGGCCATGCTGCCGTTCGGCGACAGCCCCGAGTGCGGCGACATCCCGGCCGACTGGAAAGACAAGATCATGCACGCACGGCTGGTGGTCGGCAGCTTCGCCCTGATGGCCTCGGACAATCACCCGGCCTATCCCTACGAAGGCATCAAGGGCTGTTCCATCAGCCTCAACGTCGACAGCAAGGCCGAGGCCGAGCGCCTGTTCAACGCCCTCGCCGAGGGCGGCTCGGTCCAGATGCCGCTGGGCCCGACCTTCTGGGCGGCGAGCTTCGGCATGTTCACCGACCGCTTCGGCGTGGCCTGGATGGTCAACTGCGAGCAGGACCGGTAGCGTCCGCTACGCGGGCCCGCCGCCAGGTGAATCGGCGGCGGGCCCGCGTTCCGCTGTGCGCGAGTCGCGATCGATAGACGCACTGCTGCGATAATTTAGGTTGCATTTTAAAACCAAAATTCCTAGCCTCCGCTTTAGTTTCATATTGAAACCTTACGGAGCGCTTCGCATGCCATCCTCGCCATCCTCTCTCCCCTCCGCGCTGGTGCTGCTGTTCGCCGTCGCCTGCGGTCTCAGCGTGGCCAACGTCTATTACGCCCAGCCGCTGCTGGACGTCCTCGGTGCCGAGTTCGCCATCGGCCAGGCCGGGGTCGGCCTGCTGTTCGGCGCGACCCAGGCCGGTTGCGCCCTGGCGCTGCTGCTGGTGGTGCCGCTGGGCGACCTGCTGGAGCGGCGCCGGCTGATGTTCGTCCAGCTCCTGCTGCTGGTGCTGTCGCTGCTGCTGGTGGGCTTCGCCGGCGATACCCTCGGCCTGGCGCTGGGGCTGCTCGGACTGGGCCTGCTCGGCACCGCCATGACCCAGGGACTGCTGGCCTACGCCGCGGCGCTGGCGGCGCCTGGCGAGCGCGGGCGGGTGGTCGGCGCGGCGCAGGGCGGCGTGGTGATCGGCCTGCTGCTGGCGCGCAGCCTGGCCGGGCTGCTCGCCGACCTCGGCGGCTGGCGCAGCGTCTACCTGGTCTCGGCAGCGAGCATGGGCGGGCTTGGCCTGCTGCTCTGGCGGGTACTGCCGGCGGCGCCGAGCAACGAACTGGGGCTGTCCTACCGGCAGCTGCTCGGCTCGATGTTCGGCCTGCTGGCGAGCCAGCGCGTGCTGCAGGTGCGCGGCCTGCTCGGGCTGTTGATGTTCGCCGCCTTCGGGGTGTTCTGGAGCAGCCTGGTATTGCTGCTCGGCGCGCCGCCGTATTCGCTGTCGCACAGCGCCATCGGCGCCTTCGGCCTGGTCGGCGCGCTCGGCGCGCTGGGCGCGGCGCGGGCCGGCAGCCTGGCCGATCGCGGCCACGCCCAGGCGCTCAGCGGCGGCGCCCTGCTGCTGTTGCTGCTGTCCTGGCTGCCGCTCGCCCTCGGCGCGCATTCGCTGGCGGCGCTGATTCTCGGCGTGCTGCTGCTCGATCTCGCCGGCCAGGCGATCCATGTGCTCAACCAGAGCCTGGTCTTCGCCATCGACCCGCGCGCCCACAGCCGCCTGGTGGGTTGCTACATGCTGTTCTACGCCGCCGGCAGCGGCCTCGGCGCCAGCGCCGGCACCGCCATGTACGCCTGGGCCGGCTGGGACGCGGTGAGCCTGCTCGGCGCGGCGATCAGCCTGGCGGCCCTGGCGTTCTGGTGGTTCACCCGTGGCGTTGGCGGCGAAGCGCGTACGGCCTGCGCCAACGGCGCCTGAGCCGGCTTCAATCGAGTTCGCGCAGGCGCTGCTCGATGAAGCGCCGCTCCGGCTCCTGGCGCGCCAGGGCCAGCGCCGCGCGGTAGGCCTCGCGGGCCTCGCGGCGGCGACCGAGACGGCGGCAGAAGTCGGCACGCGCCGAGTGCGCCAGGTGGTAATCGGCCAGTTCACCCCGCGCCAGCAACGCATCGACCACGGCCAGCCCGACCTCGACGCCATCGCGCATGGCCAAGGCCACGGCGCGGTTGAGTTCGATCACCGGCGATGGCGCCAGGTACAGCAGCGCGTCGTAGAGGGCGACGATCCGTGCCCAGTCGGTGTCCTCGGCGCGCGGGGCCTGGGCGTGCACCGCGACGATGGCCGCCTGCAGGGTGTAGACCCCGAAACGGCGGCTGGCCAGGGCCCGCTCGACCAGGCCGAGCCCCTCGACGATCAGTCCGCGATCCCATAGCGTGCGGTCCTGCTCGTCGAGCCGCACCAGTTCGCCGCTGGCCGAGGTCCGCGCCTGGCGCCGCGAGTCGTGCAGCAACATCAGGGCGAGCAGGCCGAGGGCCTCGGGGTCGGGCAGCAGTTCGACCAGCAGGCGGCCGACGCGGATCGCCTCGCCGCTGAGATCGGCGCGGGTCAGGCTGGTGCCGGTGGAGGCCGAGTAGCCCTCGTTGAACACCAGGTAGATCACTTGCAGGACGTTGCCCAGCCGCTCGGGGAGTTCCTCCAGGGTCGGTACCTGGTAGGGAATCCGGGCCTCGCGGATCTTGTTCTTGGCCCGCACGATGCGTTGGGCGATGGCGCTGGGCGCGGCGAGGAAGGCGCGGGCGATCTCCTCGGTGCGCAGGTCGCAGACCTCGCGCAGGGTCAGCGCCACCTGTGCCTCGGGGGTCAGCGCCGGGTGGCAGCAGGTGAAGATCAGGCGTAGCCGGTCGTCTTCCACCGCATCGCCCTCCTCCGCCGGCGCCTCGGCCTGCTCTTCCAGTTGCTCGGCGAGCAGTCGCTGCGAGGCGTCGAAGCGCGCTCGCCGGCGCAGGTTGTCGATGGCCTTGAAGCGCCCGGCGGAAACCAGCCAGGCGCGCGGGTTGCGCGGGATACCGTCGCGCGGCCACTGCTCGACGGCGGCGATGAAGGCGTCGTGCAAGGCTTCCTCGGCCAGCTCGAAATCGCCGAGCAGGCGGATCAGGGTCGCCAGCACGCGCCGCGACTCCTCGCGGTACAGCGCCTCGATGCGGCTGCGCAACGGCTCGCCGTGCTCCCTCAATGGCTGGCCTGCGCGTGGCAGCAGGCGCTTTTCGGCGCCTCGTCGTAGCGGTCGTGGTGACGCAGCCAGTCCATGATCGCGTCCTCGTTGCGCCCCTTGGGCGTCAGGTCGAGGAAGTTGTAGGTGGTGAGCAGGATGTCGAGGCCGCGCGCATAGGCCGAATAGGTGTGGAACACCTCGCCCGCCGGATTGCGCAGGAACACGCTGGCACCCGGCATTTCCTCGCCGGCGTCGGGGGTCGGCTGGTAGTTGTAGTCGACGCTGCCGGCGGCCAGTTGCGCCTTGTCGAAGGACACCCCGAAGTCACGGTTGAAATCGCTGCCGTACGAGGAGTACCAGTCGAAACGCCAGCCCATGCGCCGGCGGAACGCCTGGAACTCCTCCAGGGGCGCGCGCGATACCGCCACCAGGCTGACGTCGTGGTGCGCCAGGTGCCGGTTGGCGCCGTCGATGTGGTCGGCGAGGAACGAACAGCCGACGCAGCCTTCGCTCCAGCCCGGCGCGAACATGAAGTGGTAGACGATTAGCTGGCTATTGCCGCCGAACAACTCGGCCAGCGAACGCTCGCCGCGCTCGCCCTGGAAGCGGTAGTCCTTGTCCACCCTGACCCAGGGCAGTTCGCGTCGTTCGGCGGCGACCTGGTCGCGCAGGCGGGTGAGTTGCTTTTCCCGCGCCAGCAGACGGCGACGGGCGTCCAGCCATTGTTCCCGGTTGCTCACCGGGTGGTCCTGCAAAGAAGGATTCATTGCCGATTCTCCACGGAAATTCTCGGTTTTCCAGCCTGCCCGGGGTCGTTCCGCCAGCGGCGCCGGCGCCCGGTCGCCAGGGCGAAGCCGGCCAGCGAAGCGCCGCCGGCGCACAGCAGGGACAGGGATGCGATGCAAAGGGGGCACATGCTTCACCTCCGGCGCCGGGCGCCCTCACTCCCATTCCTTGACCGGTCGCACTTCGACGCAGCCGAGCCGTCCCGGCGGAATCTTCGCGGCGATCTGCAGGGCCTGGTTGAGGTCGCGCGCCTCGATCAGGTAGAAACCGCCGAGTTGCTCCTTGGTCTCGGCGAACGGCCCGTCGGTCATCGCCAGCCGCCCGCCCTGGTGGCGCAGGGTGGTGGCGGTCTGCACCGACTGCAGGGCGTGCGAGGCGATGTAGTGGCCGGCCTTGCCCAACTGGTCGGAGTAGGTCATGCACTCGTCGACGATGGCGGCAAGCTCCTCGGCCGGCACGGCGGCCAGCTTCGCTTCGTCGAAATAGATCAGGCAGAGGTATTTCATGGCGGTGGGCTCCTGGTGCGGATCGACGATCCGTTCGTTCGGTAGTCGCCCGGCGAGGGCGCCTTTCGACAGCGGCGGGGAAAAAAGCCCGCGGCGCGGA
The DNA here is from genome assembly GCF_001813645.1 of Pseudomonas sp. HMSC063H08. NCBI lineage: Bacteria > Pseudomonadati > Pseudomonadota > Gammaproteobacteria > Pseudomonadales > Pseudomonadaceae > Pseudomonas > Pseudomonas sp. HMSC063H08. The sequence goes on along the minus strand of NZ_KV813540.1, from coordinate 220,548 downwards.
CGAACGGTCGGCGCTCGCCGTGGAACGCCGCCGACCGCAGCACAAGCCTAGACCCGCCCGGCCACCGGGCGCGGGCCGTCGGTCAGGGCTGGCGCGGTGCGTAGGGATTCAGGCGGGGATCGCGCAGCGGGCTTTCCCGGGTCGGCCCGGGATCGTCCTGGCGCAGGCGGAGACTGCCGTTGCCGATCTTCAAGCCGTCCTTGGTCGTCGCCTCCCCGTCGGCGCTGGCCGCGTCGCTGCCCGGCAGGTCCGGCTCGGCGGCCTCCGGTTGCGGCTGTGGCGCGCTGCCCATGGGCAACGGCGCGACCGGCGGCGCGGCGGGCAAGGCTGCCGGCAGCTCGTCCGGCAGGGGCGCGGCGAGGGTCGGTTGGCCCAGGCCGGCGAGCACCATGGCCAGGAGCAGGAAAAGCACACGCGACATGACAAAGCCTCGATAGGCCTCGGGACTTCCACCATAGCCGCGCAACGGCCCCGGCGAGCAAAGTACGGACCAGCGGCATCGCGCATTGGAAAAAGGGAATTCCTGGAATTGTTCGATAGGACCCTGGCCACCTCCGTCAACTGTCAATCGACTTTTCGAACAACGCGCCCGCCCCCTATTAGAACAGCGCAAAAAAACTCGATCAAAAGTACAGCCTGGGCATGAGGACGCGGATATAACCTGAAATCGAATTGCGCCCCGGCGTAGTTGCTCCGGTAACACTTCACAGACGCAGGAGTCGAACGCCACCGAAAAGAAGATAGCACTTGCCAGAGAAACTTCCGCAGGACCCAACGAACATCCCGGCACGCACTCGCCTCGCCATCTTTCTTCCATTCAAAGACCCGCCCACATGTAAATGAGTGGAGTAGCCAATGACGCTATTGGATATCGAAAAGCTGCTGGACATGACTCACCACATGTCGGTGCACATTCCCATCGAACTGATCATTTCCTGGGAGCAGAGCGAAGAGGCCTGGAGTGTGAAAGACAACTGTCTCAACTTCGTCTATGTCAATCGTCGCTATACCGAACTGATCACCCCGCGGTTCGGCCAGAAGAACTCCCTGCTATCCCCCTTCAGTGCCAGCATCGAAGAGCACGACAAGCTGGTCATCCAGACCGGCAAGCGCATCGAGGCCCTGGCGCTGCTCAGGCCGGACGATCATCCGGCGCCCTGCTGCCTGTATTTCGAACGCATGCCGCTGTATGACCGGCGCGGCAACCGCACCGGGGTGATCGCCCATGCCAAGACCCTGACCTCGGTCGCCCCGCGCGGCTTCATCGCCACCGACGGCATCGGTACCTTCACCTTCACGCCCCCCTCGGAGTTGTTCACCTCGCGCGAATGGGACGTGATCTACCTGCTGCTTTCCGGCCTCTCGGAAAAAGAAATAGCCGAACAGATCAGCCGCTCCTTGAGTACCGTCAAGTTCCACAAGAGCAACATCTTCCAGAAGGTCGGTTGCAGTTGCATCGGCGCCTTCAAGGCACTCGCCCGGCAAAAGAAGTGGAACTTCTATATCCCGCCGACCTTCGCCAGCGCCAAGTACATCATCAATCACTAGTCGCGCCTCGCGAGAGCCTTCGGCGTGCCGGGCGACGCTTTTGCCGGCGAAACCGAGCGGTTCGAATGGACAAGGACAACAGCATGTCTCGAAACAATCCTTCGCGTCATTCAATACTCGTCACTTCCAACATAAACGCGGCCAATGATGCGAATCGTCTTTCCGAGCTTTGTCGACAACTGGAAATACGCGGCTATCGACTCTTCCAGGCGCCAAGCCGCAAGGTCGCCCTGGATTTTCTCGGCAACGCCGCGCACCCCGCCGGCATCCTCCTGCTCGTCGCGGAGCCGACAGGCGAGAACGAAGCCGCACAATTGGCGGCGCTCGATGAACTCCGCCAGGTCGCGCCGTCCATCCCGCTGTTCCTGTTGTTTCGTCAACTGCGCATCGAGCAGTTGTCCAGCCAGCTACTGGACGAGGTCCAGGGATGCTTCAACCTGGCCGCCGGCCCCGCACGCTTCATCGCCGAGCGCATCGACAGCGACCTGCGCGAATGGCGCGCCCCGGCGGGCCCCAGGCGGCTGCGCGACTATGCCCCGCCGGTCCCGCGCACGCCGGTGAGCGCCCGCTACAACGGCCGCGCACGCCTCGACCTGGCGCCGGCCAAGCAGTGGCGGATCGGCTCGGAGAGCACCGCGGAGCACCTGGCGACGCCGCTGAACGACCTCTCCACGGCCTACCGCAAGACGTCCGCAGGAGCCCCGGCCGCGCACGCCGGCGACATCGCCGAGGCCTTTCGCCGGGCGCTCTGGGAAGCCGCCGCGCGGCTCGCCAGGGAGGATGGCGATACGTGGTTCTTCGAGATACTGCGGGGCAACCCGGGGCCTGGCATCGAGGCCGGCCGGGAGACGCCGGCGAAGCGCTGGCACGGGCTCGCCGAGACACTCGACAACAGTCCTCGGCTGGACCCGCTGCGCGTCGCCCTGAGCGCCCCCGGCCTCGATTCGCGCGGTCGCCCGGCCAGCTTCGGAGTACCCGCCGCGGTGGTCTGCCGCTACCTGCGCCGGCACGGCATCGCCCCGTTGCGCACCGGCGACTATCGCTTCCTGCTGCTGTTTCCCCAGGGCGCCAGGGCGGAACACGCGCAGCCGCTGGTGGACAGGCTGTGCGAATTCAAACGCCGGCACGACGACGATGCGCCGCTGAAGCAGGTGTTGCCGGAGTTGCTCGACAGCTCGCCGCTGTACCGCTACATCGGCCTGCGCGAACTCTGCGCGATGATCCACGAAGCCAGCCTGCGGCTGCACCTGACCGCCCTCGCCGACGCCGCCGCCAGGGCTGCCGGCCACGCCGCGCTGGCGCCGGCCACGGTCTATGGGCACCTGGTCAGGGACGAAACCGAAGCGGTGGCGATCGACAGGCTCGGCGGCCGTGTGGTCGCCAGCCTGGTCGGCGTCCATCCGGCGGCCACGCCGCTGCTGTTGCCCGGCGAACGGGTGGCCGAGGAATCGCCGGCGCTGATCGACTACCTGCTGGCCTTGCAGGCCTTCGGCGAGCACTTTCCCGGTTTCGCTCCCGAGTTGCAGGGCATCGAGATCGATGAGCGCGGCCGCTACCGGGTCCGTTGCGTCAGGCCGGCCGCCCTCGCCCGCGGCTCCGGCCTGCGCCTGGCCACGCGCCGGCCGGACTGAAGCGCGCCGCTCAGCGCAGCGCCTTGCTCAACTGGCCACGGTGCTTGAGTTCCAGGCGCTGGACGAAGGCCTGGAGGATGCGCCGGTAGAGTTCGTCGCCGAGCTGGCCGTCCTCGATGCCGGCATCGATATTCGGGTTGTCGTTGACCTCGATGACCAGCACCTTGTCGCCGGCCTGCTTCAGGTCCACCCCGTAGAGGCCGTCGCCGATCCGCCCGGCGGCCTCCAGGGCCAGCTCCAGCACCGCCGGCGGCACCTGCTCCAGCGGCACGGCGCGGCACTCGCCGTTGACGTCCTGGCCGTCGGCCTTGTGGTTGTAGATCTGCCAGTGGCCGCGCGACATGAAGTACTGGCAGGCGTACAGCGGTTGGCGGTCGAGCACGCCGATGCGCCAGTCGTACTCGGTGTAGAAGAACTCCTGGGCCAGCAACAGGACCGAGCGCTCGAACAGCTCGCTCGCCGCCGCCAGCAGTTCGCTGTCGTCGTTGACCTTGACCACGCCACGGGAGAAGCAGCCATCGGGAATCTTCAGCACCAGCGGGAAGCCCAGGCGCCGGGCCACCCGCTGCCAGTCCTGCGGGCGTTCCTTGTAGAGGATCTCGGTGAGCGGCATGCCCAGTTGCCGGCAACCAAGCAGGTCGGCCAGGTAGACCTTGTTGGTGCAGCGCAGGATCGATGCCGGGTCGTCCATCACCACCAGGCCTTCGCGCTCGGCCTTCTCGGCGAAGCGATAGGTATGGTGGTCGACCCGGGTGGTCTCGCGGATCAGCAGGGCGTCGAACTCGGCCAGGCGCGCGTAGTCCTTGCGTCCGATCAGTTCGACGTCGATGCCGAGGCTGGCGCCGACCCGTACGAAGTTGGCCAGCGCCTGCGGGTTGGACGGCGGCAGCGCTTCGTCGGGATCGTGCAGGATCGCCATGTCGTAGCGTGCCACCCGCCGCGAACGCGGCATGCGCCAGGCGCGCCGGCTGAAACCGTCGAGGGCATCGGCGAAGACATCCTCCTGGTCGCTGCGCAAGCGGTTCAGCACGCCAGGGCGCACGCCCTCGATATGCCAGCCCTGCTGGCGACGGAACTCCACCAGCAGGATCGGGCAGGGAAAGGCTTCGAACAACTGGCGAGCGAGGTCGGCCAGTGGCTCGAACTCGGTATGGCCGAAATACAGGGTCAGGGTGAAGCCGTCGGTGGCGCCATAGGGCGTACGGCACAGCGCCTTGTCCAGGGCCTTGTCGAGGCCACCCAGGGCCAGCCCGTAGACCGACTTGCGAGCTAGTTCGCTGATGCAGCGCAGCGACGGGATCACCCGGTGGCCGCGGGCCTCGGCCAGCAGCGAACAGTAGTAGCCGAGGCCGAGGTACTTGTAGCCGCGGCACAGGTTGATCACCTGCACGCGGCGGCCGCCGTGGTCGCGCGCCGATTGCTCGAGGTATTCCTGGGCGGTGAGGACTTCCTCGCTGGGCAGGTAGGAGGCCCAGTCCTCGCGTCGCTCGACGACGATCATCAGGCGGCTGCCGAGGTCGGCGAGAGCCGGCGGTCGGGGTTGCTCGACGGGGGTCATGCGGAGCGACCCGTCGAGGGTGGCTAACGAGGCTGCTGACATGAGTGGCGGTATCCTCTGAATGACGGTACCTGCCGTTCTAGACCTGCCGGCGCCTCCTGTCGCGCCTCGTTACGCAAGCTTTACGAGCGCCGCCGCCAGGCGCCGGCGCGGCAACCGGCCAGGGCCGCCGGGTACCGCGCCGCGAGTGCCGAGGAGCATTTTTACGCTGGCGTTGCGCGCTCGTCAGGCCAGGCTGTCGAGCACCCCGCCGTCGACCCGCAGGGCCGCGCCGGTGGTCGCCGAGGCCTGGGTCGAGCAGGTGTAGACCACCAGGTTGGCGACTTCCTCGGGCGTCGCCAGGCGCTGGATGATCGAACTGGAACGGTGCTGCCGGACAAAGTCGGTGCCGGCCTCTTCTATGCTCTGCCCGGCCTTCTGCGCATCCTCGCGAAGCATCTCGGCGACGCCTTCGGTGAGGGTCGGTCCGGGCAGCACCGCATTCACCGTCACCCCGGTGCCGGCCAGGCGCTTGGCCAGGCCGCGCGACACCGAGAGGTTGGCGGTCTTGCTGAAGCCGTAGTGGATCATGTCCGCCGGGATGTTCAACGCCGATTCCGAAGACAGGAACACCACTCGCCCCCAACCACGCTCGACCATTCCCGGGACGTAGGCGCGGGCCAGGCGCACCCCGGACATCACGTTGACCTCGAAGAAGCGGCTCCACTCGGCGTCCTCGATGTCGAAGAAGTCCTTCAGCTCGAAGATGCCCAGGTTGTTGACCAGGATGTCCGCCTTCGGCTCGGCCGCGACGAAAGCCGCGCAGCCTTCCGCCGTGCCCAGGTCGCCGGCGACGCCGCGTACCTTGGCATCCGGCTGGCCGTTCCGGATCGCCGCGATCGCACGGTCCACCGCCGCCTGGCTGCGTCCGTTGACCACCACGGTGGCGCCGGCGGCGGCGAGGCCGCTGGCGATGGCGAAGCCGATGCCGGCGGTGGAACCGCTGACGATTGCCAGTTTGTCGCTCAGATCGATCTGCATGGGAGTCTCCTGTCGAGTGACGAACCGCTCAGGAGCGCGGCTCGGGGAACAGACGACAGCCTAGACCAGCCAGCGTTCCGTGCCCGCCCTGGGCCTCAGAGACGCAGGCCGAGGTTGATCATCGCCGCCGAATTGCCGAGCAGCACCAGCTCGCTGCCCAGCGGGCCGAAGCGAACGCCCACCGAGGGGATGATCGCCGGCGCGACGCCGAAGCGGTTCAGCGGGATCTTGTCGCGGTATTCGCCGCGATAGCCCTGCAACAGGCCGCCGGTGAGCTTCAGGTAGACCGGGTGGCTGTCACTGTCGAAACGCTTGCCCAGGTAGGCGTAGTTGGAGCGCTGGCTGAACGAGTTGCGGAAGGTCGCGCCGCCGGCCAGCACGCCATCGGCGCGGTTGTATTCGAGGCCGAGCAGGTCCTGGTGGTTGTTGTGTTCCGGGTCCGGGTTGAAATGCCGGGTGTAGACGCTGGTCTGCAGGTACCAGAAGTCGCCGTCGTCGGCAGCCCAGGCAGGTGCGGCGAGCACGGCCAGCAGGCTGAGGATGAGATAGCGCATGTGGACTCCAGGCGGCCGTCGCCAGGGAAGGAAGGCAAGACGTGACGGCTTGCGCCTCGCAGCGTGAATTCTGCTGAACCCGGCCTGAATCGGGCCTGAACGAAGCCTGAACAATTTCTGAACGAACCGTCAGAAAACCCCGGAATGGCTCAAGAACGGACCTCGGCGAAACGTTCGGAAAACCGAACGTCATGCCCCGAAAATATTCGGAAGAACGGACGAAAGGCCATTTCGGGGCATTTTCATCCAAATTTAATTTCTTTTACTTTCAAACGGTTAGGCTAAAAAAAACCGGATTTCATAAGCTGGCATGCATCCTGCCACTACACTGTTCGGCAAGCACGATACTCTCGTGGCTTCCCCCGCCGGGGAAAACCGCGAAACACCCTGTCCCGGAGAGGCCAGGCGCTCGCGGCTCAATAAAAATCAAAACAAGTCGAGGAAGAAATTCATGCGTATCGCTCCCAGTCTGCTGAGCACCGCCATCGTGGCCGCTCTGTTGTCCGCTCCGGTCGTCGCTGACGAGCTCACCGGCACGCTGAAGAAGATCAAGGAAACCGGCACCATCACCCTCGGTCACCGTGACGCTTCGATTCCCTTCTCCTACCTCGGCACCGAGCCGGGCAAGCCGATCGGCTACTCCCACGACCTGCAACTGAAAGTGGTCGAGGCGGTGAAGAAGGAACTCAACCTCCCCGACCTGAAGGTCCGCTATAACCTGGTCACCTCGCAGACCCGCATCCCGCTGGTGCAGAACGGCACCGTGGACATCGAGTGCGGCTCTACCACCAACAACGAAGAGCGCCAGAAGCAGGTCGACTTTTCCGTCGGCATCTTCGAGGTCGGCACTCGCCTGCTGTCGAAGAAGACCGCCAACATCAAGGACTTCGACGACCTCAAGGGCAAGAACGTGGTGACCACCGCCGGCACCACCTCCGAGCGCCTGCTCAAGGCCATGAACGCGGACAAGAAGATGGGCATGAACATCATCTCCGCCAAGGACCACGGCGAGTCCTTCATGATGCTCGAATCCGGCCGCGCGGTGGCCTTCATGATGGACGACGCGCTGCTCTACGGCGAAATGGCCAAGGCCAAGAAGCCGGACGACTGGGTCGTCGGCGGCACCCCGCAGTCCTTCGAGATCTACGGCTGCATGGTGCGCAAGGGCGACGCGGCGTTCAAGAAAGTGGTCGACAAGGCCATCACCGATACCTACGCCTCCGGCGAGGTCAACAAGATCTACGACAAGTGGTTCACCCAGCCGATCCCGCCGAAGGGCCTGAACCTCAACTTCCCCATGAGCGAAGAGCTGAAGAAGCTGATCGCCAGCCCGACCGACAAGGCCGCCGAGCAGATGTAACGAGCGCCAGGCGTTCCTCCCGGAGCGCCAGCGCTTCGCGCGTCGCCCCCGCCTCGCGGCGGGGCCTCGGGGACGCGGGAGGGGCCTGCCCCTCCCCAGCCGTCTCCCCCGGAAGAGCAGCGCCGCCGGCCCGTACGGCCGCGCCGGCGCCTGCCTTCCCCGCCAGTGTCTGCAACCGATTGAACCGAGGGGAAACCCCAACATGAATTACAACTGGGACTGGGGCGTGTTCTTCAAGTCCACCGGGATCGGCAGCGAAACCTACCTCGACTGGTACATCGCCGGTCTGGGCTGGACCATCGCCATCGCCCTGGTCGGCTGGATCATCGCCCTGGCGCTGGGCTCGCTGCTCGGCGTCATGCGCACCGTGCCGAATCGCCTGGTATCGGGGATCGCCACCGCCTACGTGGAAATCTTCCGCAACGTGCCGCTGCTGGTGCAGCTGTTCATCTGGTACTTCCTGGTACCCGACCTGCTGCCCGAGGGCCTGCAGACCTGGTTCAAGCAGGACCTCAACCCGACTACCTCGGCCTACCTCAGCGTGGTCGTCTGCCTCGGCCTGTTCACCGCCGCGCGGGTCTGCGAGCAGGTGCGCACCGGCATCCAGGCGCTGCCCTACGGGCAGACCTCGGCGGCCCGCGCGATGGGCTTCCGCCTACCGCAGATCTACCGCCACGTGCTGCTGCCGCAGGCCTTCCGGATCATCATCCCGCCGCTGACCTCGGAGTTCCTCAACATCTTCAAGAACTCCTCGGTGGCGTCGCTGATCGGCCTGATGGAGCTGCTGGCGCAGACCAAGCAGACCGCCGAGTTCTCCGCCAACCTGTTCGAGGCCTTCACCCTGGCCACGCTGATCTACTTCACGCTGAACATGAGCCTGATGCTGATCATGCGCCTGGTGGAGAGAAAGGTCGCCGTACCGGGCCTGATCTCCGTAGGAGGTAAATGATGGACTTCAGTGGAATCGTTCCCGCCCTGCCGAGCCTCTGGGAAGGCATGCTGATGACCCTCAAGCTGATGGTCCTCGGCGTCCTCGGCGGCGTCGCGCTGGGTACCGTGCTGGCGCTGATGCGGCTGTCGCACAGCAAGTTGCTGTCGAACATCGCCGGCTTCTACGTCAACTACTTCCGCTCGATCCCGCTGCTGCTGGTGATCACCTGGTTCTACTTCGCGGTGCCCTTCATCCTGCGCTGGATCACTGGCGAGGACACCCCGGTGGGGGCGTTCACCTCCTGCCTGGTGGCCTTCATGATGTTCGAGGCGGCCTACTACTGCGAGATCGTCCGCGCCGGCATCCAGGCCATCCCGAAAGGCCAGATGGGCGCCGCCCAGGCACTGGGCATGACCTACGGGCAGACCATGCGCCTGGTGATCCTGCCGCAGGCGTTCCGCAAGATGACCCCGCTGCTGCTGCAACAGAGCATCATCCTGTTCCAGGACACCTCGCTGGTCTATACCGTCGGCCTGATGGACTTCCTCAATTCGGCCCGTTCGCGCGGCGACATCATCGGCCAGGCCAACGAGTTCCTGATTTTCGCCGGCCTGGTCTACTTCGTCGTAAGCTTCACCGCCTCGTTCGCCGTCAAACGTCTGCAGAAAAGGTTAACCGTATGATTTCCATCAAGAATGTCAGCAAGTGGTATGGCGACTTCCAGGTCCTGACCGACTGCTCCACCGAGGTTGCGAAAGGCGAAGTGGTGGTGGTCTGCGGGCCGTCCGGCTCGGGCAAGTCGACCCTGATCAAGTGCGTCAACGCACTGGAACCCTTCCAGAAGGGCGACATCGTCGTCGACGGCACCTCCATCGCCGATCCGAAGACCAACCTGCCCAAGCTGCGCTCGCGGGTCGGCATGGTGTTCCAGCATTTCGAGCTGTTCCCCCACCTGAGCATCACCGAGAACCTGACCATCGCGCAGATCAAGGTGCTCGGCCGCAGCAAGGAAGAAGCCACCAAGAAGGGCCTGGCCCTGCTCGAGCGCGTCGGTCTCAAGGAGCACGCGCACAAGCACCCCGGCCAGCTCTCCGGCGGCCAGCAGCAGCGCGTGGCGATCGCCCGCGCGCTGGCGATGGACCCGGTGGTGATGCTGTTCGACGAGCCGACCTCGGCGCTCGACCCGGAAATGGTCAACGAAGTGCTCGACGTGATGGTCCAGCTGGCCCACGAAGGCATGACCATGATGTGCGTGACCCACGAGATGGGCTTCGCGCGCAAGGTCGCCAACCGGGTGATCTTCATGGACCGCGGGCAGATCGTGGAAGACTGCGAGAAGGAGGAGTTCTTCGGCGACGTCAGCGCCCGCTCCGAACGCGCCCAGCAGTTCCTCGCCAAGATACTCCCGCACTGATGTACCCGCCCTCGCCGGCCCGCCCGGCGGGGGCCTGCTCCACCCTCGCCTGCGATAACAATAAATAGGGAAAGCCCATGCAACCTGTGCTCTTCAGAACCCTGTCCCTCGGCGTCGCCATTGCCGCCGCATCCTCCTCGGCCTTCGCCGCCACGCTCGACGGCGGCGCCGTCGCCGCGCCCGACGAGTACGGCGCCAAGGTCGCCGCGCAGATCCTCAAGGCCGGCGGCAACGCGGTGGACGCCGCGGTGGCCACCGCCTTCACCCTGGCGGTCACCTACCCCGAGGCCGGCAACATCGGCGGCGGCGGCTTCATGACCCTGTACATGGACGGCAAGCCGTACTTCCTCGACTACCGCGAGGTGGCGCCGAAGGCCGCGAGCAAAACCATGTACCTGGACGACAAGGGCGAGGTGATCGAGAACCTCAGCCTGGTCGGCGCCAAGGCCGCCGGCGTGCCGGGCACCGTGATGGGCCTCTGGGAAGCCCACAAGCGTTTCGGCAAGCTGCCCTGGAGCGAGCTGCTGACCCCGGCCATCGGCTACGCGCAAAAGGGCTTCAAGGTCGCCGACAAGCAGTTCCAGTACCGCCAGGACGCCGTCGCGCTGTTCAACGGCAAGACCAACTTCGGCGACTACTTCGGCCACATGAAGGCCGGCGAGGCGTTCCTCCAGCCGGACCTGGCGAAGACCCTGGAGCGTATCGCCGACAAGGGCCCGGACGAGTTCTACAAAGGCCATACCGCCGACCTGCTGGTGGCACAGATGCAGCAGGACAAGGGACTGATCACCCACCAGGACCTCGCCGACTACAAGGTCAGGTGGCGCGAACCGATGCGCGTCGACTGGCAGGGCAACACGCTCTATACCGCGCCGCTGCCAAGCTCCGGCGGGATCGCCCTGGCCCAGTTGCTGGGCATCAAGGAAAACCGTGCCGCCGACTTCAAGGGCGTCGAGCTGAATTCCGCGCGCTACATCCACCTGCTGGCGGAGATCGAGAAACGCGTGTTCGCCGACCGCGCCGACTACCTCGGCGATCCGGACTTCTCCAAGGTCCCGGTGGCGCGCCTGACCGATCCGGCATACCTGAAGCAGCGTGCCGCCGAGGTCAACCCGACGGCGATCTCGCCGACCGAGAAGGTCCGTCCCGGCCTGGAACCGCACCAGACCACGCACTTCTCCATCGTCGACGCCGACGGCAACGCGGTGAGCAACACCTACACCCTCAACTGGGACTTCGGCAGCGGCGTGGTGGTCAAGGGCGCCGGCTTCCTGCTCAACGACGAGATGGACGACTTCAGCGCCAAACCGGGCGTGGCCAACGCCTTCGGCGTGGTCGGCAGCGACGCCAACGCCATCGAGCCGGGCAAGCGCATGCTCTCCTCGATGAGCCCGAGCATCGTCACCCGCGACGGCAAGGTCAGCCTGGTGGTCGGCACGCCCGGCGGCTCGCGGATCTTCACCTCGATCTTCCAGGTGCTGAACAACATCTACGACTTCCACCTGCCGCTGGAGAAGGCCGTGGCCGCGCAGCGCGTGCACCACCAGTTGCTGCCCAAGGACACGATCTACTACGACGCCTACGCGCCGCTCGCCGGCAAGGTCGCCGAGGAACTGAAGGCGATGGGCTACACCCTGGAGGACCAGGGCTGGAACATGGGCGATATCCAGGCCATCCGCGTCGACGGCAAGGCCCTGGAGACCGCCTCCGATCCCCGTGGCCGCGGCGTCGGCCTGGTGGTGAAACCCTGACAGGACGGCGGGCGGCCGACGCCGCCCGCGCCTGATTGCGTGCAACGACGATAACCCTACCAACCTACCGACACGAGATATCGCCATGAAGCCATTGCTCCACGCGTTCGCCCCCGGTGTTATGGCCCTGATGCTCCTGCTGCCGCAGGCCGCCCAGGCCAAGGAAGTCGCACCGCAACAGAAACTGTCCAACGTGGTCATCCTGGCCACCGGCGGTACCATCGCCGGCGCCGGCGCCAGCGCCGCCAACAGCGCCACCTACACCGCCGCCAAGGTGCCGGTCGACCAGTTGCTGGCCAGCGTGCCGCAGCTCAAGGACATCGCCAACGTCCGCGGCCAACAGGTGTTCCAGATCGCCTCGGAAAGCTTCACCAACGAGAACCTGCTGGAACTGGGCAAGACCGTCGCCAAGCTGGCCGATAGCGACGACGTCGACGGCATCGTGATCACCCACGGTACCGACACCCTGGAAGAGACCGCCTACTTCCTGACCCTGGTCGAGCACACCGAGAAGCCCATCGTGGTGGTCGGCTCGATGCGCCCGGGCACCGCGATGTCCGCCGACGGCATGCTCAACCTGTACAACGCCGTGGCGGTGGCCGGCGACAAGTCGGCGCGCGGCAAGGGCGTGCTGATCACCATGAACGACGAGATCCTCTCCGGCCGCGACGCGAGCAAGATGGTCAACATCAAGACCGAAGCGTTCAAGAGCCCGTGGGGCCCGCTGGGCATGGTGGTCGAAGGCAAGAGCTACTGGTTCCGCGCACCGGTGAAGCGGCACACGGTGAACTCCGAGTTCGACATCAAGCAGATCTCCGCGCTGGCTCCGGTGGAAATCGCCTACAGCTACGGCAACGTCAGCGACACCGCCTACAAGGCCCTGGCCCAGGCCGGCGCCAAGGCGATCATCCATGCCGGCACCGGCAACGGCTCGGTGCCCGCGCGCGTGGTGCCGACCCTGCAGGAACTGCGCAAGCAGGGCGTGCAGATCATCCGCTCCTCGCACGTCAATGCCGGCGGCTTCGTCCTGCGCAACGCCGAGCAGCCGGACGACAAGAACGACTGGATCGTCGCCCACGACCTGAACCCGCAGAAGGCGCGCATCCTGGCCGCGGTCGCGATGACCAAGACCCAGGACAGCAAGGAGCTGCAACGGATCTTCTGGGAATACTGAGTGAACCCTTCCGGCGCCGCCTGCCGGCCGTGCCGGAAAACCGCCCGCTCCGCCGCCCATCGTGGCGGCGGGCTGGCCTAGCCGCGACGACTGTGATGGAATCCCCCGACCCGCCCTGCAGCGTACCTCCGTCACTGACCGTGAAGCCCCGCCTCGTCCGCCAGTTGCTGCTCCCCATTCCCCTGCTCCTGCTGATGCTCGGCTTCGGCTACGGCGGCTACCGGATCAGCGAGAGCGCCGGCATCCGTGCCCTCGCCGAGAATGGCGAACGCCAGCTGGAGCTGCATGCACGGACGGTCGAGAGCGAGATCAGCAAGTACACCTACCTGCCCAGCCTGCTGGAGCTGGAGCGCAGCGTCAGTCACCTGCTCACCGACCCGACGCCATACCGGCGCAACCAGGTCAACGCCTACCTCGAAGGCCTCAACCGCCGCGCCGGCAGCCGCGCGGTGTACCTGCTGGACACCAACGGCCGGGTCCTGGCCACCAGCAACTGGAGCGACCCGGACAGCTACCTCGGCGAGGACCTGTCGTTCCGCGCCTACTGGCAGGACGCGATGAAGGGCAAGCCGGGCCGCTTCTACGGCATCGGCAGCACCCGCGGCGAGCCGGGCTACTACCTGGCCCACGGCCTGGTCCACGGCGGCCGGATCATCGGCGTGGCGGTGGTCAAGGTGAAGATGGACGCCCTCGAGGAACGCTGGGAGAAGGCGCGCCTGGAAGCCTTCGTCAGCGACGAGAACGGCATCATCATCCTCTCCAGCAACCCCGCCCTGCGCCTGAAGGCGGTGCGCTCCCTGAGCGCCGACGACAAGGAGCGCCTGGCGCGCAGCATGCAGTACTACTGGTGGGCGCTGAACGAGTGGCAACCGCTGCAGCGCGAGCCGCTGGCCGCCGGTGTGGAGAAGCTCAGCTTCCCCGCCGATGAGCAGCATCCGCGCGGCGAAGCGGTCACCTACCTGGCGCAGACCCGCGCGCTGAACGACACACCGTGGAACCTGACCCTGCTCAGCCCGCTGGAAGACCTGCGCCGCGACGCGGTACGCAACGGCATGCTGGCCGCCATCGGTTTCGCCCTCCTGGCATTCCTGCTGATCGCCTGGAACGAGCGGCGCAAGGTACTCGCCACCCGCCTCGCCGCGCGCGAGGCGCTGCAACGGGCCAACGGCGAGCTGGAAGTGAAGATCGCCGAACGTACCGCCGACCTGCAGGCCAGCAACGCACGCCTGACCGCCGAGATCCACGAGCGCCAGCAGGCCGAGGACACCCTGCGCAAGGCCCAGGACGAACTGGTCCAGGCCGGCAAGCTGGCGGTGATCGGGCAGATGTCCACCAGCATCGCCCACGAACTCAACCAACCGCTGGCGGCGCTGCGTACGCTGTCCGGCAACACCGTGCGCTTCCTCCAGCGCGGCAAGCTGGAGACCGCCAGCACCAACCTCGCCACCATCAACGAACTGGTCGACCGCATGGGCCGCATCACCGCCAGCCTGCGTGCCTTCGCCCGGCGCAGCGACGACGCCGGCCAGGCCAGCCTGGCCAAGGCGGTGGACGCGGCGCTGCTGATCCTGCACGGGCGCCTGGAGCAGGACCCGCCGACCCTGCACCGGCATTTCGACGACGTGCGCCTGGGCATCGACCAGACCCGCCTGGAACAGATCCTGGTCAACCTGCTGGCCAACGCCCTCGACGCCATGAGCGGGCAGGCCGACCGCCAGCTCTGGCTGGAAGGCCGGCGCGAGGAGGAGCGCTACGTCCTGCGCGTGCGCGACAACGGCCCCGGTATCCCGCCGGCGGCGCGCGTCCACCTGTTCGAACCCTTCTTCACCACCAAGCCCGGCGAACATGGCCTGGGCCTCGGCCTGACCCTCTCGGCCAGCCTGGCCACCGCCGCCGGCGGCAGCCTCAGCGTGCAGCACCCCGAAAGCGGCGGAACCGCCTTCGAGCTGAGCCTGTCCCTGGTTCCCGATTCCCCGACTGCGAGTCCCGCCCGATGAACGAGCCGCTTTCCGTCCTGATCGTCGAAGACGATCCGCATGTCTTGCTCGGCTGCCAGCAGGCGCTGGAGCTGGAGGACATCCCCTGCATCGGCGTCGGCAGCGCCGAGGAGGCGCTGCAACGGGTCGACCGCGACTTCGCCGGCATCGTCGTCAGCGACATCCGCCTGCCCGGCATCGACGGCCTGACCCTGCTGGAGCGTCTCAAGGCCCTCGACCCGAGCCTGCCGGTGGTGCTGATCACCGGTCACGGCGACATCTCCATGGCGGTACAGGCGATGCACGCCGGCGCCTACGACTTCATGGAGAAGCCCTTCTCTCCGGAACGCCTGGTCGAGGTCGCCCGCCGCGCCCTGGAGCAGCGCGGGCTGGCCCGCGAGGTCAGCGCGCTGCGTCGCCAGTTGGCCGGCCGCCAGGACCTGGCGCAACGGATCATCGGCCGCTCGCCGGCGATCCAGGCGTTGCGCGAGCTGATCGCCAACGTCGGCGACACCTCGGCCAACGTGCTGATCCTCGGCGAGACCGGCACCGGCAAGGAGCTGGTGGCGCGTTGCCTCCACGACTATAGCCGGCGCCACCAGCATGCCTTCGTCGCGCTGAACTGCGGCGGCCTGCCGGAGAACCTGTTCGACAGCGAGATATTCGGCCACGAGGCGCACGCCTTCACCGGTGCCAACAAGCGGCGGATCGGCAAGATCGAGCATGCCAACGGCGGCACGCTGTTCCTCGACGAGATCGAGAGCATGCCGGTCAACCTGCAGATCAAGCTGCTGCGGGTGTTGCAGGAACACACCCTGGAACGCCTCGGCTCGAACCAGTCGATCCCGGTGGACTGCCGGGTGATCGCGGCGACCAAGGCGGACCTCGCCGCCATGGGCAAGAGCGGCCAGTTCCGCAGCGACCTCTACTACCGGCTCAACGTGGTGAGCCTGGAACTGCCGGCACTGCGCGACCGCCGCGAGGACATCCTGCTGCTCTTCGAACACTTCCTCCAGCAATCCTCGCTGCGCTTCGACCGCCCCGCGCCGGAACTCGACCGTGCCACCGTGGCCAGCCTGATGGCCCACGACTGGCCGGGCAACGTACGCGAACTGCGCAACGTCGCCGAACGCTTCGCCCTCGGCCTGCCGGTGTTCAACAAGGGCGGCCAGGCCGTACAGACCGGCGGCCCGCGCTTCGCCGAAGCGGTGGAGGCATTCGAGAAGGCCCTGCTCGGCGACGCCCTGGCCCGCCACCACGGCAACCTGACCCAGGCCAGCCAGGACCTGGGCATGGCCAAGACCACGCTGTTCGACAAGGTGAAGAAGTACGGCCTGCAATAGGCCGGAGCGCCCTCTTCGCCCTGCCCGCCTGGCGTGGGGCGCAGGACGCGATGCTTCATCCGGCATTTCTCACCCGCCTGCGATTCCGCTCGGCGGATAACGCCGGGGGCGTTATTCGCCCT
>NZ_KV813540.1:126522-204066 GCF_001813645.1 Pseudomonas sp. HMSC063H08 | reverse complement strand
CGGATAACGCCGGGGGCGTTATTCGCCCTACCCGCCTGACGCAGCGCGTCATAGGCCATTCCTCCTCCCTCGGTGCGCCCTACCCGCCGGTGTCGGGAACGCGCTATCCGGGCATTCATGAATTTAACTCAAGTGTCATTTTCCCCGGCAGCGGTTTTTCGCACGAATCGTTCCGCCAATAATGCGCTCACCTTCTTCCAGCGCGCCGCGCCACGGCCGGCCTCACGAGCGAGATCGCCATCATGCTGTTCAGCCCCTATGCCCTTGGCCACCTGACCCTCCCCAATCGCATCGTCATGCCGCCGATGACCCGTTCCCGAGCCGCCAGTGACGAAGTCGCCACCGCGCTGATGGCCGAGTACTACAGCCAGCGCGCCGGCGCCGGCCTGATCGTTTCCGAAGGCACCCAGATCAGCCGGCAGGGCCAGGGCTACGCCTGGACACCGGGCATCCACAGCGCCGAGCAGGTCGCCGGCTGGCGCCAGGTCACCGACGCGGTGCACGCCGCC
This sequence comes from Pseudomonas sp. HMSC063H08, assembly GCF_001813645.1. Classification (NCBI taxonomy): domain Bacteria; kingdom Pseudomonadati; phylum Pseudomonadota; class Gammaproteobacteria; order Pseudomonadales; family Pseudomonadaceae; genus Pseudomonas; species Pseudomonas sp. HMSC063H08. Next base: position 203,557 of record NZ_KV813540.1, on the reverse strand, counting down.
GGCGGGCGCATCTTCGCCCAGCTCTGGCACGTCGGCAGGGTCTCGCACACCTCGCTGCAACCGGGCAACGCCGCCCCGGTGTCCTCCTCGGCGCTGGTGGCCGAAGGCGTGAAGGTCTTCGTCGATCCCCAAGGCCGCGGAGCGCAGGCCGGCGGCGGCGAGATGGTCCAGCACTCGGCGCCGCGCGCGCTGGCCGTGGAGGAAATCCGGGAGATCGTCGCCGACTATGCCCAGGCCGCACGCAACGCCCTCGACGCCGGCTTCGACGGGGTCGAGCTGCACGGCGCCAACGGCTACCTGATCAACCAGTTCATCGACTCCCAGGCCAATGCGCGCAACGACCAATACGGCGGCTCGCTGGAGAACCGCCTGCGCTTCCTCCGCGAAGTCGCCGAGGCGGTCACCGCGGTGGTCGGCAGGGAGCGCATCGGCGTGCGCCTGGCGCCGCTGACCACCCTGCAGGGCGCGGTCGACGACACCCCGCAAGCCACCTACCTGGCCGCGGCGCGGCTACTGGACGAGATCGGCGTGGCCTACATCCACATCGCCGAGGCCGACTGGGAAGACGCCCCGGCCATGCCGGCGGCGTTCAAGGAAGCGTTGCGCATCGTCTACCGTGGCAGCCTGATCTACTCCGGCATGTACACCAAGGCGCGCGCCGAGGAAGCCCTGGCCAGGGGCTGGGCCGACCTGATCGGCTTCGGCCGGCCGTTCATCGCCAACCCTGACCTGCCCTACCGCCTGGAGCACGACCTGGCGCTGGCCGACGGCGACCGCTCGACCTACTTCGGTGGCGGCGCCGCCGGCTACACCGACTACCCGAGCCTGCCGCAGGCGGCCGGTTGAAACCCCTAGCCGACCGGACCGCGAGCGCGCGGCCGGTTGGCGAAACATGCCGCCACAACCTCGCCTTTGGTCGACTAGAACCCACGGCTGGCGAGACCTAGACTCAATTCGCCAGATATTCATTATTAATAGGCCTGATTTCCTGGACAGGGGGGACCACCGATAGCATCGAGGAACATTTCGAGGAATCCGCCATGAGCAAGTCCCTGATCGTCTCCCTGGCCGCCAGCCTGGTCGTCCTGGCCGGTTGCGCCAACCCGCCGCGCAGCGTCGAACGCCCCTACAGCGACGCCGAAATCAAGTCCTACGCCCTCGACAGCCAGGAACGCAGCGACCTCTCGCCGAAGCGCCTCGACCAGTACCGCAGCGTGCTCGGCACGCCGCACCGGCAGACCCTCTAGCGCCTTCAGACGGGGCGCCGCCAGACGCTCGCCAGCCAGGGCTGCTGCTCGCGCGGCAGGCCCGGCGGCCGGTAGTAGTGCTCCAGCTCGACGAAACCGGCTTCCTCCAGCAGGCGTTTCCAGGCCGGGTAATCGTGGTAGGCACCGTAGCGTTGGCCATTCCAGCCCTCGCGGTTGTCGCCGCGCGGGTTGGAGCTGAACAGCACGCCGCCCGGCCGCAGCGCTTCGAAGAGTTCGCCGAGCACCCGCGGCAAGGCGCTGCCGGGCACATGGAACAGGCTGGCGTTGGCGAAGATGCCGTCGAAGTGCCCAGCCGGCAGTCGCAGCGCCAGGAAATTCTGTTGCCATACCTCGCAACCGCTGTCGGCCCTGGCCATCTCGACGAAGCGCGGCGTGCCTTCGAGCCCGACCGGCTGGTGGCCGAGGCGGCGGAAGGTGGACAGGTCGCGCCCGGGACCGCAGCCGAAATCGAGGATCCGGTACGGCGGCGGCCCGTCGATATGGCGCAGCAGCGCCTCGACGTTCTGGCTCACGTCGTGGCCGCGGGTGCCCTCGCGGAAGCCTTCGGCGTTGCGCTGATAGTCAGCCAGGGTGGTGGCGGTGATCGCGTCGAAATCCTCGGTGCTCATGTCTGCTCGCAGTGGCGGGGTTCCGCCCAGTCTAGCGCCGGCAGGGGTTTCGCCTAAGGTTTTGTAATAGTTTCCCGCTGTGGCGAGGGCCCGCGACACAGTAGGATCGACTTCCCTTTGACTCTCAATGGCCATCATGACCACCCTTTCGGAGCCCCCCAGTCGTCCTTCCGGACAACCCTCCCCGCTTCGCCTTCGCCACCTGCGTCCGCCCCTCGACGCCGAATCCCTCGCCTCGTCCCCCGCCGTCACCGCCGGCTGCCGCAGCCGCGCCGTGCAGCGTCGCGCCAGCGCGACGGCCAGCCGGACCGGGAGGTAAGCGCACATGGAATGGATAGCTGACCCGACTGCCTGGCTCGGCCTGGCGACCCTGATCGTGCTGGAGATCGTCCTCGGCATCGACAACCTGGTGTTCATCGCGATCCTCGCCGACAAGCTGCCGCCGCACCTGCGCGACCGCGCCCGGGTCCTCGGCCTGTCGCTGGCGCTGCTGATGCGCCTGGGCCTGCTGGCGAGCATCTCGTGGATGGTGACCCTCACCGAGCCGCTGTTCGAGGTATTCGGCAAGAGCTTCTCCGGCCGCGACCTGATCATGCTGTTCGGTGGCGTGTTCCTGCTGTTCAAGGCCACCATGGAGCTGCACGAACGCCTCGAAGGCCATGTCGCCCAGCACGCCGGCAACAAGACCTACGCGCTGTTCTGGCCGATCGTCGCGCAGATCGTGGTGCTCGACGCGGTGTTCTCGCTCGACGCGGTGATCACCGCGGTGGGCATGGTCGAGCACCTGGAAGTGATGATGATCGCGGTGATCGTCTCCATCGGCCTGATGATCGTCGCCAGCAAGCCGCTGACCCGCTTCGTCAATCGTCACCCGACGGTGATCATGCTGTGCCTGGGCTTCCTGATGATGATCGGCTTCAGCCTGACTGCCGAGGGCCTGGGCTTCCATATCCCGAAAGGCTACCTGTACGCGGCCATCGGCTTCTCGATCCTCATCGAGGTGTTCAACCAGGTCGCCCGCAAGCGCCGCAAGAAGAGCCTGCAGGGCCACCGCCCGCTGCGCGCGCGTACCGCCCATGCGGTGCTGCGCCTGCTCGGCGGCCAGCGCCTGGAGGCCGACGAGATCGGCGAGGAGGTCGCCGACCTGTTCGAGGAAGGCGACGACCAGGTGGTCTTCGACCGCCGCGAGCGGGTGATGATCAGCGGCGTGCTGCAATTGGCCGAGAAGCCCATCCGCAGCCTGATGACGGTACGCGCCGAGGTCGACTGCATCGACCTCGACAGCGGCCGCGAGGCGATCCGCGCGGCGCTGCTCGAATCGTCCTACTCGCGCCTGCCGCTGGTGCGTGACGGGCGCGTCGAGGAGCCGCTGGGCTACGTGCACAAGAAGGAACTGCTCAAGGAGCTGCTCGCCGGCGCCCAGCCGGACCTGGAAAGCCTGGCCCGCCAGCCGCTCAACCTGTTGCAGGACTGCTCGATCCTCAACGCCCTGGAGCAGATGCGCGAGGCCTCGACCCACGTGGCCTTCGTGGTCAACGAGTTCGGCGAATTCATCGGCCTGCTGACCCTGACCGACATTCTCGAATCCATCGCCGGCGAGCTACCCGACGCCAGCGAGATCGACGGTCCGGACGTGGTCGAGGAGAACGACGGCTACCTGGTCAGCGGTGCCATGAACCTCAGCCAGGTGCGTCGACGCGTGGGGTTCGACGCGCGCGCCACGGAGGACTACCAGACCCTCGCCGGGCTGGTGATGAGCCTGCTCGACCGCCTGCCGGTGATCGGCGACCGCCTGCAGTGGCAGGACTGGGAACTGCGGGTGGTGGAAGTGGAAGAACGCCGGGTGACCCGGGTCCTGCTGCGCAGGGGCTGAGCGAAACGGCGGCCGCCGATCCGGCCGCCGCCCTCCCCGGCGCAGCGGCAGACCGCTACAGGCGGCGCTGCCAGGCCTGTGCCTGCTCGTCCTTGACCACCTCGACGAAAGCTTCCGGCAACAGGGTGCGGAACGGGCCTTCGTCAGCCTCGGCCAACTCGACCATCCGCGCGATCATTTCCTCCGGATCGTACTGCTCGAAGGGAAAGCGCACGCCGCTGTGGTCGGTGAAGTGGCGCTGCGGGTCGTACCAGCGTTTCCAGGTTTCCATCATGCGATCGTTGAAACCGGTCTGGTACGGGCCGGGATTGATGGTGCCGACCTGGATGCCGAACGGCTTCAGCTCGGCATGCAGGGCCTCGGCGAAGGCCTCCAGGGCATGCTTGGAGGCGCAGTAGGGGCCGGTATAGGGACCGGTGATCAGGCCGGCGATGGACGACACGAAGAGCACCTTGCCGCCACGCTTCTGCTCGACCATGCGCCGGACGAAACCCTGGGTCAGTTCCAGGTTGGCGAACACGTTGGTCTCGAACAGCGCGCGCACCAGTTCCAGCGGGATCTCCGCGCTGGCCCCGGCCTCGGCGCTGCCGGCGTTGTTCAGCAGCACGTCGATATCCCATTCCCAGGCGCGTTCGCGATCGGCGGCGACGGTGATGTCGAGGGTTTCCACCCGCAGCGGGACGCCACGCCGCCCGGCCTCTTCGCGCAGGTCGGCGGCCTGCCCGGCGCCGCGCACGCCGGCGATCGTCCGATGGCCGCGGGCGGCCAGGCGCAACGCCACTTCCCGACCGAAGCCGCTGCCGGCCCCGGTCACCAGGATTCGCTTCTGTTTCATCTCGATTACCTCTGGATTGTTGCCATGGCCACGGCGGCCTCGGCGATGGATTGGTCCTGGGCCGCGCTGGCGCCGGAGACGCCGACGCCACCCAGGCAGGAACCGCCGGCATCGCCCAGCGGCATGCCGCCGGCGAAGCAGGCCAGCCCGCCGTTGCTCTGCTCGATGCTCCACAACGGCTGGCCCGGCCCGGCGAGTCGGCCCAGCTCGCCGCTGGGCAGGCGGAATAGCGCGGCGCTGCGCGCCTTGCGCTGGGCCAGGTCGATGGCACCGGGAACGCTGTCGTCCATCCGTACGAACGCCAGCAGGTTGGCATGAGCGTCGACCACCGCGACGCAGACCGCCAGGCGCTGCCGCCGCGCTTCGGCAATGGCCGCCGCGATGCAGCGTTGGGCATGTTGCAGAGACAGGTGGGTAGACATGGCCGGCGTCCTCATGGAGTGCTTGCGGGCCAGTCTAGAAAGGTCGAAGCTTTAACAGAACCGGCCTTCTCCTACGTAGACTTTCAAGTTTTTCTAACAATGAATCGACGCGATCCCCTCGCCGGCCTGCACGTCTTCAGGCAGGTCGCCGACACCGGCAGCTTCACCCGCGCCGCCGCCCTGCTCGGGGTGACACCGGCGGCGGTGAGCCAGGCGATCAACCAACTGGAAGCCGAGCTGCGTCTCAAGCTGTTCCACCGCACCACCCGCGGGGTCAGCCTGAGCGAGGCCGGGCAGCGCTACCACGAACAGACCGAACAGCCCTACCGCGATCTGGTGCGCGCCCGCGAAGCGCTCGGCGAAAGCCTCGCGGAACCCTCCGGGCAGTTGCGCATCAGCGCCCTGCACCTGGCGAAGAACCTGGTGATCGCACCGATGCTCAACGAGTTCGTGCGACGCTACCCGAAGGTGCAACTGGAGATCCGCTACGAGGACCAGTTGGTGGATATCGTCAGGGAACGGCTGGATGCCGGCATCCGCCTGGCCGACGCCCTGCAGCCGGGCATGGTCGGGGTGCAACTGACAGCGCCGCTGGCGTGCCTGCTGGTGGCCACTCCGGCCTACCTCGCCGAGTACGGTACGCCGGCCAGCGTCGCCGACCTCGATGGGCATGCCGCCGTGCGCTTCCGTTTCCCGCGCAGCGGCCGCCTGCACAAGTGGCGCTTGCGGGAAGACGGGCGGGAACTGGAAGTGGACCTGCCGGCACGCTTCGTCAGCACCGACACCGAGACGATCATCGAGGCGGCCCGCGCCGGCGCCGGGATCGCCCAGGCATTCATCCGCGAGCGGGTCGCCGCGGACCTCGCCGCCGGGCGCCTGGTGGAAGTGCTGCCTGGCAGTTGCCTGCCGCTGCCGCCGATGTGGCTGTATTACCTGAACCGCCGCCACGTACCGGCCAAGCTGCGCGCCTTCATCGAACTGCTACGCGAGTGGCGGCAGCCGGCCTGAACCTCAGCGGCCCTTGCCGGCCGGCCCCGGCCGGCTCAGCAGAAGGTCGTCCGGTCCGTCGATCTCGATGAAGCGTCCGCTTTCCAGCGCCTCCTCCAGCGGCGTGCCGGCGAGCACGTCGGCCTTGCGCAGGGCGCTGGAGAAACGCAGGTCGGCGCTGGCCTCGACCTTCGCCAACGGCACCTGGTAGGTCTTGAACGCACCGTAGCGGAAGCCTTCGCTGGGCATCATCCCTTCCTGCCCCAGCAGGTAGGCGGACACTCCCAGTTCGCCGCTGTCGGCGTCGATCATCGCCACCACCTTCCAGAACTCCAGCGGCACCTGCACGCCCTGGTAGAGCGGATCGTCGTCGCGGAACACCGGGCCGGTGAACACCGAGATGCGGAAGCCCTCGCTCCTGGCGTTCTGCAGCACGTAGTCCTCCAGCGACAGCCAGCTGCGCTGGTTGAGCTGCGCCACCTGGGGCACCGCGTTGGTGTAGACGAAGGTGTCGTCCTCGGCCTGCCGGGCGATGGCATCGCTGTCGCCCCAGCCGGGATCCTCGCGACGCACCATGTGGCCCTTGTCGAACGAAGCCGGGCCGTAGAAGTCCTTGTGTCCGACCTGCGCGGCTGCCTCGATGCGCGGGTCGAAGCCCCAGGAATCCTTGCGCTTGAGCGAACGCTTGAGCGCGCCATCGATATTCACCGCGGTGAGGATCGGCAAGCGCCGGCTGGCGCTCATCACCACCGAGAAATGCAGGTAGTCCAGGCGCGTGCCCTTGCCCACCGGCAGCACCTGGTGGCTCTTGCCCGGCTTGGGCAAGGCCGCCTTCGGCCCGAGGAAGGCCTCGTCGAAACCCTTGCGCTCGGCCAGGTCGGCGACGCTGCGCTGCTTTTCCTGGAAGCGCGGCACGCCGCGCTTCAGCTCCGCCCCGGCCACCGGCACCCAGGCGCGACGCGCCAGCAGGCTGCGGATCACGCTGGCCTTCACCGCATAGTTGGTCTTGCGGAACTGGCCGCCGAAGTGCAGGCCGACCACCTCGCCGCCGTCGATCGAAAGCACCGCCGAGCCGGAATTGCCGCCCAGGGTCGAGCAGTCGTGGGTCAGGTACCAGGCGTCATGGGGCAATCCCACGACTTCGCCGGGAGCGAAACGCTTGACGTCGTAGATGTTGCCGAAGATATCTTCCATCGCCCCGGCGTCGTTGCGGCTGTCGCGCGCCGGATAGCCGACCACCGCCACCGCCTGGCGCGGCTCGGCATCCTGGCGCGCGAGGACCAGCGGCGGCGGCAGCAGGTCGCCCTTCACTACCTGGAGGATCGCCATGTCCGGCGCCTCGGAGACGTCCGGGGCGATCCACAGGACCCGCGCGATCACATGCTCGTCGCTTTCCGGCTGGCGGTATTCCTCGCGGAAGTCCACGCGGGTGCGCACCTGCTTGCCGGCCTGGTTGAGACGGAAGCGGAACAGGCTGCCCTGGCGTTCGGCGAACAGGCTGGCGACATGCCGGTTGGTGACGATCAGGTCGTCCTCGATGCGCCAGCCGGTACCGCACCAGTCCATGCTGTCGTGGTCGATCAATTCCAGCCGGCCGACCGAGCGGATCGGCGTGGCCAGCGCGGCGCGATGCTTCTTCAGGCGCTGCTCCAGGCCGGCCAGCGGCGCTTCGTCGAAGATACCGTTCTTCACCAGCAGCACCGGCCGGCTCTTGAGCAGAACGATCGCCTCGCTGAAGCGCCGCGAGTCGAAGAACGAGGCGTCGGATTCCGGCGACACGCTCTTGCCCAGGTGGTCGGCGATCTGCTCGCGGCTGGCGTTGTACGCCGGCACGTTGCTCCACTCACCGCGGGCGGCGAGGTGGGCGAGTTCCTCGCGGGTGCCCTTTTCCTTCAGTACCGAGCAGACCCGCAGTTCTTCCGGCGTGGCCCGCCGGGGGTTGCGCTTGCGCATGGCCATGTCCCTCGCTGGGCGGATATCCCTGGCAGGAGTCTAGCCGAGGGACATGACAGGGCCATGTCCCGCTGGCGGAGCGCCGCTCAACCGGCGAATAGCCGGTAGGCCGGGTTGTGGGTTTCCTCCCAGTACGGATAGCCGATGGCTTGCAACGCCGCCTCCAGCTCGCCGCGCTCCTCGTCCGGCACCTGCAATCCGGCCAGCACCCGACCGTCGGCGGCGCCGTGGTTGCGGTAGTGGAACAGGCTGATGTTCCAGCGCGAGCCGAGCTTGTCGAGAAAGTTCAGCAAGGCCCCGGGGCGTTCGGGAAACTCGAAGCGGAACAGCCGCTCGCGGCGCACCTCGGTACCGTGGCCGCCGACCATGTGGCGGATGTGCAGCTTGGCCATCTCGTTGTCGGTCAGGTCGAGTACCGGGAAGCCCTGCTCGCGCAGGCCGGCGAGCAGGTCGGCGCGACTGTCGGTGAGCGGATGGGTCTGCACGCCGACGAACAGGTGGGCCTGGCGGTCGCTGTGGTAGCGGTAGTTGAACTCGGTGATCTGGCGCCGGCCCAGCGCCGCGCAGAAGGCCTTGAAGCTGCCCGGCCGCTCGGCCACGGTGACGGCGATGATCGCTTCGCGCTGTTCGCCCAGTTCGGCGCGCTCGGCAACGTGGCGCAGGCGGTCGAAGTTGATGTTGGCACCGGAGTCGATGGCCACCAGGGTCTGCCCCTCGGTGCGTTCGCGGGCCACGTACTTCTTGATTCCCGCTACGGCCAGGGCGCCGGCCGGCTCGGTGATCGAACGGGTGTCGTCGTAGATGTCCTTGATCGCCGCGCAGATTTCGTCGCTGCCGACGGTGATCACCTCGTCGACGTGGTCCTTGCAGACCTCGAAGTTGCAAGCGCCGATCTGCGCCACCGCCACCCCGTCGGCAAACAGCCCGACCTGGCCCAGCACCACCCGCTCGCCGGCGGCCAGCGCTGCCTGCAGGCAGTTGGAATCCTCCGGCTCGACGCCGATCACGCGGATATCCGGACGCAGGTGCTTGACGTAGGCGGCGATCCCGGCGATCAGGCTGCCGCCGCCGACCGGCACGAAGATCGCGTCGAGGCGGCCGCTGTGCTGGCGGAGGATCTCCATCGCCACCGTGCCCTGTCCGGCGATCACGTCCGGATCGTCGTAGGGTGGGACGAAGGTCATGCCTTCGCGCTCGGCCAGTTGCAGGGCATGGGCCAGCGCATCGGGGAAGGCGTCGCCGTGCAGCAACGCCTCGCCGCCGCGCGCCAGCACGCCCTTGACCTTGAGTTCGGGAGTGGTGCGCGGCATCACGATCACCGCCCGCACGCCCAGGCGCTGCGCCGCCAGGGCCAGGCCCTGGGCATGGTTGCCGGCGGAGGCGGTGATCACCCCGCGGGCCTTCTGCTCGTCGCTCAGGCGCGCGACACGGGTATAGGCGCCGCGGATCTTGAAAGAGAACACCGGCTGCAGGTCCTCGCGCTTGAGCAGCACCCGGTTGCCCAGGCGCTGGGACAACTGCGGCGCGACCTGCAAGGGGGTTTCCACGGCGACGTCGTACACCGGCGCGGCCAGGATGCTTTCCACGTAGCCGGCCAGCAGGGGTTTGCTTGCGCTGAGGGTCGAGGCGCTCATCGGCTGGCCTCCGCGCTCGCCGCCACCGAGGCCAGCAGGTCGGTGCCGTAGGAGTTGTCCACCGCGCAGCGCCACTGGCCATCGGCCTCCTGGCGGAACACGTAGGTGGCCCGACGTTGCAGGCGTCCGGCCTTCGACTCGATCAGCGCCTCGGCCATGACCAGCGCCGTATCTCCCGCCTCGATCACCCGCAGGTCGTGCTGGCGCACTCGCAGGCTGTGCTCGAAGTGCCGGGCGATGGCGTCGAACGCCTGGCGGATCTGCGCCTTGCCGCAGGCGTTGAGGCCCGGCTTGACCACCAGGGTGGCGTCGTCGCAGTAGAAATCCATCAGGGCATCGAACTGCCCGGCATTGATCAGGGCGTCGGCCCGGCCAACGAGGTTCTGGAGGGTCTGGTGCTGCATGCTGTTCTCCCGGTTCGGTGGTTTTGGCCCAGGAGACAGAACGAAGAACCCGCCTCGAGGGCGGGTTCGGAGTGGACGCTGGCTAACCCGCCATAGCTGGAATGGCGGTAATAATGCTGCGGCGGGTAAGCAGGGTCGCGAAGGTCATGGGTATCGAAACTACGGCGCAGGCCCGTTGGCTGTCAAGCGGTCCGGCCGCGCCGGCAGGAAAAAGCCCCTGCCGCGATGGCAGGGGCTTGCCGTTTTGGCCGAACACCGCCGGAGGTCAGCGGGTCAGCAGCACCTTCTGCGGCTGCGAGCCGCTCACGGTGACCAGCTTGGTGACGGTGCCGCCCTCGGTGATGGTCTTGCCATCGCTCTGGGCGCTCCAGGTCAGCTCGCTGGAAATGTAGTAGGTGCCGCTGGGGATGTGGTCGAAGTCGAAGCGACCGTTCTGGTCGGTGGTCGCCTCGCGCACGTAGGTGGCGCGTCGCGGGTCGAGCACCGGCGGTTGCACGTCGGGATCGCGCTTGGCGGCATCGAGGTTGCCGAACTTCGCGTAGTAGGCCTTCATGTAGCTGGTCGCAGGCTCCAGGGTGACCTTGGTGTTGGTCCCCTTCTGGATCGCACCCGACGCGCTGGTCAGGTACAGGTCGCCGTTGATCACGCCCTCTCCCACCTGCTGGGTCGCCGCGTATTCATGCTCCGGGAAATCCGGCAGGTCGTTGGGATTGGAGGCGCAGGCCGCCAGGGCCGCGGTCATGGCCAGGAGGCCGAGGTTCTTCTTGATCGAAAGCATGGGCAATTCCTTTTTTCAAGCGAAGGTAACGAGTCCGTTGTGCGGCACCGACCGCGTGCTCAGGAGCGACGCCCGAGCAGGAAGCCGGCGAGCAGGCCCACCGCGGTGGTGATGGCCACGGTCTGCCAGGGATTGGCGCCGATATAGCTTTCCGTCGCATCCACCGCGTGGCGGCTGCGTTCGGCCACGGCGCTACCGCCCTTGCCGAGGGCATCGTTGGCCTTCTCCAGCAGCGCGCCGATCCGCGCACGGGCGCTGTCGGCCTTGTCGCCGGCGAAAGCGGCGCTGTCGGCGAGCATGCTGTTGGCTTCGGAGAGCAGTTCCTGCAGCTCGCTGTAGCTCTGGTGCTGAATCTGCTCGAGGTTGTCTTTCACTGCGTTCTTGCGTGCCATCGAAGAGGCTCCCTGAAAAATGACTTGCAAAGGAGTTGATAGGCGCCGCAGTGAAAAAGTTCAGAGGAAATCGCCGGGAAGAACCGGCGCCCAGGCAGTGGGCGCCGGCTTCCATGGCCTGCCTGCCGTCAGAACGCGTAGATCGCCGAAAGAATCGCCGTGCGACCGTCGCCATACTCGATGGCCGAGGAGCGCGACTGGTTGCCGTACACCTGGCGCACCCGCTCGACGTAGGCCTTGTCGAACAGGTTGTCGAGGTTGAGTTGCAGTTTCAGGTCGCGCGTCGCCTGGTAGCCGAGCATCATGTTGTGCACCCAGTAGGCATCCAGCTTGCCGTTGTCCACCGAGGTGACGTTGCGCTGGCTGACGTAGCGTGCGCCATAGCCCAGGGTCACGCCCTCGGGCAGTTCGTAGGTGCTCCAGAGGCTCAACGAGCGCGGCGGGGTATTGCCCAGGGCCTGTCCCTCACGCTGCGGGTTGCTGGATTTCAGGGTTTCGCTGTCGAGGTAGGTGTAGGTGGCGAAGAGGTCCCAGTGCTCGTTCAGCTTGCCGCTGGCGCTCAGCTCCAGGCCACGCACGCGCTGTTCGCCGGCAAGCACGTAGCTGCCGTCGGCCAGGCGTTCGCGAGCGTCCTCCTTCTTCACCTGGAACAGCGCCGCGTCCAGCTCCAGGCGCCGTCCGAGGAACTCCCACTTGGCGCCCAGCTCGTAGGTACTGTTCTTCTCCGGCGCCAGGCCTCCGGTCGCCTCGGTCACGCCCGAGCCGGTGGTGACCAGGTGTTCCGCCGAGGGGTTGAAGGAGGTGCCGTAGGAGAAGTACACCCGCCCGTTCTCCAGCGGCTTGAATACCAGGCCCGCCCGTGTGCTCAGCTTGCCGTCGGAACTGTCGGCGCGCACCGTCGGCTTGCCTGAGGGCGTGCTCCGCGAGGTGCCGTCGATCCAGTCGTAGCGCAGGCCCAGGCTGAGGTCCCAGCGCTCGTCCAGGGCGATGGTGTCGAAGGCGTACAGCGCCTTGACCTCCAGTTCGGTCCGGTTGCGCGCGCTGTCGCGCTTGTCGGTGGGGCCGTTCCAGTAGCCCGGCGGGTTGTGCAGGTCGAAGCCGTTGGCCGGGTAGAACTTGCCCAGGTTGTAGGAGTAGGTGGTGCGGTCGTAGGTCTCGCGGGACAGCTCGAAGCCGCCGATCAGCGTATGCGCCAGGCCGAAGGTGTCGAAGCGGCCGGTGAGGTTGGTCTGGTTGATCCACATCCGCGTCTTCGAATCGCGCCCATAGGCTTGCGGTCCCGCCGGCAGGTAGCGACCCGGCGGCAGGCCCTTCTGGTTGACGTGGGAGGCGGAGATCACCGTGTCCCGATGCAGGTGGGAATAGCGGATGAGGTTCTGCAACTGGAAGTCGTCGCTGAAATCGTGTTCGAGCTTGAGGGTGGCGACGTCGTTGTCGATCCGCTCCTCGTCCAGGTTGCGCCAGCCGAAATAATCGTGGCGGCTGACGCCGTCCAGCTTGCGCCCGTTCAGCGCCGGCACGCCATAGTCGGGAAGGTTGTCGTCGCGTTGGTGGAAGTAGCTCAGGGTCAGGCGGGTCGGGGTGTCCAGGCCGAAGGTCAGGGATGGCGCGATGCCCCAGCGCTGCTTGTCGATCTGTTCGCGCCCGGCGACATCGTTGTGGTGGGCCATGAGGTTGAGGCGGAAGGCGGTCGACTCGCCGAGCCCTTCCAGCGGCTGGTTGGTGTCCAGGGTCAGGCGCCGGTAGCGGTCCGTGCCCAGCCCGGCGCCCAGGTGGGTGAAGGCTTCGGCCTTGGGCTGCTTGCTGACCATGTTGATGCTGCCGCCGCTGGTGCCGGCGCCGCCGAACACCGAGTTCGGTCCCTTGATCACTTCCACCGCCTCCAGGTTGAACAGGTCGCTGCGGCTGGTCTGGGCGCTGTCGCGCAGCCCGTCCACCTGCATGTTGGCGTTGGCGCTGAAGCCGCGGATGTTGATGCTGTCGCCGGAACCGCCGCCGCCTTCGCCGGCGTTGAAGGTGATGCCGGAGACGTTGGACAGCACCTGGCGCAGGCTCAGGGCGTTCTGCTCCTGGATCACCTTTTGCGGCACCACCGTGACGGTCTGCGGGGTATCCAGCAGCGGCACGGCGTACTTGGCCGAGGCCGAGCGTTCGACCCTGGACGACGCCTGCTCGCCGGTGACCGTGTCGTCTCCCAGTTCCAGGGGATCGTCCTTGCGCGCCGCGTCCTCGGCCAGGGCCGGAGAGGAGCAGGCGGCCATCAACAGCATCAGCGGCGCCAGCGGGCGTTTGGTGGGCAAGGGGGACGGCTCGTTGCGACGATCCATGAAGTACTCCATCTTGGTTATTGAGAATCATTGGCATTTGATTGATGGAGGGTTTTTTCCACAAGCCGGACAGCTCCGAAAAAGCTCCCGGAAAAATCTGATAACCAACGGCAGAGTCCCGGAACAGAGGGCTCGCCGCGCGGCCCTTCTGCCAGACGGCGACCGCATCCCTGCCATCGCGCAGACAAAAAAAAGCCCCGCCAATCGACCGGCGGGGCTTTCCCTAAAGCGTGTCGCCTCAGAACAGCGAGGCGACCAGATGAGTGGCGGGCGCCACCTGGAAGTCGATGGACATCATCACGCTCAGCGCGGTGATGGCGACGATGGAGAAGGCGAACAGCTTGCGCGCCCAGACCCGGTCGTCGGCGGTCCAGTAGCCGGTCAGGGCGATGGCCAGCCACCACAGGCTCACCGCCACCGCCACCAGCAGGTAGCCGTAGCCGGCGTAGCCGCCCAGGCACAAGGCGAGGGTCGCCGCCATGAAAGCGAGGATGTAGAGCACGATGTGGATCTTGGTCACCGCGATGCCGCGCGCCACCGGCAGCACCGGGATGCCGGCCGCCTCGTAGTCCTTCAGGCGGAAGATGGCGATGGCATAGGAGTGCGGCATCTGCCACAGGCAGAAGATCGCCAGCAGCGAGGCGGCGCCGGCGTCGAACTGGCCGCTCACCGCGCAGTAGCCGACCACCGGCGGCATCGCCCCGGAGAGGCTGCCGACCAGCGTGCCGTACTGCGAACGACGCTTGAACCACAGGCTGTACAGGCCGACGTAGACGAAGTAGCCGAAGCCGGCCAGCGCGGTGGTCAGCGGGTTGGTCCGCCACCACAGCAGGCCGAAGCCGGCGACCCCGAGGACCAGGCCGTGGGCCAGGGCAGCCTTCAGCGAGATCTGCCCGGTCACGGTGACCCGCCCGCGGGTCCGCTCCATGTGCCGGTCGATGTCGCGGTCGATGCAGTTGTTCAGCACGCACCCACTGGCGACCACCAGCGACAGGCCGATGACCGTGGCCAGCAACAGCATCGGCTCGACGCTGCCGCGGGCGGCGAGGAAGTATCCCCCCGCCACCGCGATCAGGTTGCCGAAGATGATTCCCGGCTTGGCCACCAGGAGATAGCGTTTCAGCTTCACGTCATGGCCCTCAGGGCATCGGCATCATCAGCATGTCGGCGCTGAAGATGATCCACAGCGAGAGACCGACCACCAGCAGGATGACGATCACCGTGAAGATGAACGCCATCACGTTCCAGCGCCCTTCCGACGACATGTTCATGTGCAGGAAGCAGATCAGGTGCACCACCACCTGCACCAGGCCGAGGACGACCATGGTGAGGATGGTCGCGTGGCGCGAGAAGCCGCCGTCCATGACCATGTAGAACGGGATCGCGGTGAGGATCACCGAGAGCACGAAGCCGATCGCGTAGGAACCCAGGCTGCCGTGGCCGGCGCCGTGGTTGTCGTGTGCAGCGCTGCTCATTACAGGGCCCCCATCAGGTAGACGACGGTGAAGACGCAGATCCAGACGATGTCGAGGAAGTGCCAGAACAGGCTCAGGCACATCATCCGGGTGTTGTTCTGCGCGGTGAGGCCGCGGGTCCAGATCTGCGCCATCAGCACCAGCATCCACAGCAGACCGGCGCTGACGTGCAGGCCGTGCATGCCGACCAGGGTGAAGAAGGACGACAGGAAGGCGCTGCGGCTCGGGCCGAAACCTTCGGCGATCAGGTGGTGGAACTCGTTGATCTCCATCCCAATGAACGCGGCGCCGAGCAGGAAGGTGACCCCGAGCCAGGCGATCGCCTGGCCCTTGGCGCCCTTGTGCGCAGAGAGCATGGCCAGGCCGTAGGTGCAGCTGGAAACCAGCAGGATGGCGGTTTCCACCAGCACGTAGGGCAGTTCGAAGATGTCCTTGCCGCTGGGGCCGCCGGCGGTGTGGTGAACCAGCACCGCGTAGGTGGCGAAGACGCTGGCGAACAGCACGCAGTCGGTCATCAGGTAGAGCCAGAAACCGAATACGGTGTTGCCGCCGCTATCGTGTGCATGATCGTGGTCGTGGCCCACTTCGTGGGCGTCGGCCAGATGCTTGTTCAATACTGCCGTCGACATGGTTCAGACCTGCTTGGCGAGTTGCTGGAAACGGGCGCTTTCGATCTTCTCGATCTCTTCGGGCTGGACGTAGTAGTCGACGTCCTGGTTGTAGCTGCGCACGATGAAGGAGCCGATCATGCCGACGAAGCCGACCGCCATGAGCCACCAGATATGCCAGATGGCGGCGAAGCCGAAGACGAAGGCGAACACGGCGATGGAGAAGCCCGCGGCGGTGTTCTTCGGCATGTGGATCGGCTGGTAGGCCGGCAGCTTGCGGTAGGCGGTGCCGGCCTTCTTCATGTCGTGGAAGGCATCCACGTCCTGTACCTTCGGCAGCTCGGCGAAGTTGTAGAACGGCGGCGGCGAGGAAGTGGCCCATTCCAGGGTGCGGCCTTCCCACGGGTCGCCATTGACGTCGGCCAGTTGCTTGCGGTTGCGGACCGAGACGAACAGCTGGATCAGTTGGCAGGCGATGCCGCAGAAGATCAGCACGGCGCCGAAGAACGCGACCACCAGGTAGGGCTTCCACAGCGGGTTGTCGTAGTGGTTCAGGCGACGGGTCATGCCCATGAAGCCGAGGATGTAGAGCGGCATGAAGGCCATGTAGAAGCCCACCAGCCAGCACCAGAAGGAACGCTTGCCCCACTTCTCGTCGAGGGTGAAGCCGAACGCTTTCGGGAACCAGAAGGCGAAGCCGGCCAGGTAGCCGAATACCGCGCCGCCGATGATGGTGTTGTGGAAGTGGGCGATCAGGAACAGGCTGTTGTGCAGCAGGAAGTCCGCGCCCGGGATGGCCAGCAGGACGCCGGTCATGCCGCCGATGGTGAAGGTCACCATGAAGCCCAGGGTCCACAGGATCGGCGTGCTGAAGCGCAGGCGGCCCTTGTAGATGGTGAACAGCCAGTTGAACAGCTTCACCCCGGTGGGGATCGAGATCAGCATGGTGGCCACGCCGAAGAAGCCGTTGACGTCACCGCCCGAACCCATGGTGAAGAAGTGGTGCAGCCACACGGTGAAGCCGAGGAAGGTGATCGCGGCGCTGGCCCAGACCATCGACTTGTAGCCGAACATGCGCTTGCCGGCGAAGGTCGCGGTGACCTCGGAGAAGATACCGAAGGCCGGCAGGATCAGGATGTACACCTCGGGATGGCCCCAGGCCCAGAAGAGGTTGATGTACATCATGGCGTTGCCGCCGAGCTCGTTGGTGAAGAAGTGCATGTCCAGGTAGCGGTCGAGCGACAGCAGGCCCAGCGCAGCGGTGAGGATCGGGAACGAGGCGACGATCAGGATGTTGGCGAAGGTGCAGGTCCAGGTGAAGATCGGCATCTGCATCAGCTTCATGCCCGGGGCACGCATCTTGAACACGGTGACCAGGAAGTTGATCCCCGTGAGCAACGTGCCCATCCCGGATATCTGTAGCGCCCAGATGTAGTAGTCCACCCCTACCCCGGGGCTATAGGCCAGCTCCGACAGCGGCGGATAGGCCACCCAGCCGGTACGGGCGAATTCGCCCAGGCCCAGCGACACGTTGACCAGCATGGCGCTGACCACGAGCAGCCAGAAGCTCAGCGAGTTGAGGAAGGGGAACGCCACGTCGCGCGCGCCGATCTGCAGCGGCACGGCCAGGTTCATCAGGCCGGTCATGAACGGCATGGCCATGAAGATGATCATGATCACGCCATGCGCGGTGAAGATCTGGTCGTAGTGCTCCGGCGGCAGGTAGCCGTGGTTGGCGCCTTCGGCCAGGGCCAACTGGCCGCGCATCATGATCGCGTCGGCGAAGCCGCGGACCAGCATGACCAGGGCGACGACGATGTACATCACGCCGATCTTCTTGTGGTCGACCGAGGTCAGCCACTCGGTCCACAGGTAGGTCCACTTGCGGTAGTAGGTGATCGCACCGACCACGCCGAGGCCCAGCAGGGCGACGACGGCCAGTGTGACCATGACGATGGGCTCGTGGTAAGGCACGGCCGAGAGTGTCAGTTTCCCGAACATCTGCGCTTACTCCTGGGTACTCGGTTGCATGTGCATGTCCTTCATGTCTTTCAGGCCCTGCATGGCTTGCATGTCCATGTCCTGCATGTCGTGACCGGTCATGGCGGCTTCGTGCTCAGCCCCGGCGTGCTCGCCGTGCGCGGCACCCTTGGCGTCGCCGTGGTGCTCGTACTTGGTGAGGATGTGGCCGAACAGTTCCGGGCTGACCGAAGAGAAGTAGGTCGGCGGAACGTTCTCGCTCGGCTTGACCAGCTCCGGATAGGTGCCGATCGACAGGCTGGTCGGTGCAGCCTTGACCTTGGCGACCCAGTCCTGGAAGCCCTGCTCGGAGGTGGCGATGGCCTTGAAGCGCATGCCGGAGAAACCGCCGCCGCTGTAGTTCGCGGAGATACCGTCGAACACGCCTTCTTCGTTGGCGATCAGGTGCAGCTTGGTCATCATCCCGGCCATCGAGTAGATCTGGCTGCCCAGCTGCGGGATGAAGAACGAGTTCATCACCGAATCCGAGGTGATCTGGAAATTCACCGGGGTGTCTTTCGGGAAGGCGATCTCGTTGACCGTGGCGATACCCTGCTCCGGGTAGATGAACAACCACTTCCAGTCCAGCGAAACGGCCTGGATGGTGACCGGCTTGACCTCGGAGTCCAGCGGACGGTATGGGTCGAGCTTGTGGGTGCTTTCCCAGGTGATCCAGCCGAGGATCGCGATGATCACGCAGGGCACCAGCCAGACCACCGCCTCGATGCGGTTGGAGTGGTGCCAGTCCGGCTTGTACTCGGCCTGGGTGTTCGAGGCGCGGTACTTCCAGGCGAACGCCAGGGTCATCACGATCACCGGGATGACCACGATCAGCATCAGCAGGGTCGCGGTAATGATCAGGGTGCGCTCGTCCATGCCCACCTGCCCTTTCGGGTTGAACAGGGTCATGTCGCAGCCGCCGAGCAGCAGCGCGGGCGCCAGGGAAAGCCATTTCAATGCGGCAAACGGGTTTGCTTTGGTCATCTTCCGGCCTTAATCGATGGAAGGAGCGAGTGGTCGCTCATGGATGTCTCCTTGCAAGGCTTGTGGCGGAGACCGCTGGCTTCAGCCAGTTCCAGACATGCAGTCGCCACCGGGGTACGGAACGGCCATTGCCCGGCCACGGGAGAAGGCAAGCGGATACCTTTCCCGATTCCGGTGACGGACTCGTTCCACGCGCTGAGTCGTTCCTTGATGAACAGCGTTTTCGAAGCTGTGCCGGAAGAGGCCAAGGGCGGCCAAGGCACGTGCATGCCTGGGCGAGAAGGATTGCCCTTCCCGCCGGGTGATCAGGTCGCAGTTATCGGTCGGCTATTTGTTGTGCAACAGGCAAGGCAGGAACCCATTTATCGCGATGCGGAGCAGAGACTCGCGCGACGCTCGTTGGACCGAAACTGAGCGTCAGTTATTACAATTCATTTCAGCTGAGGAGCCTATGACACATCTTGCAATAGACTTTCTCAAACATAGATAAAGTAGGGCTTTTACCTGCCTGCGACAGGTTGTCGCAGGCCATACCCTAGCACAACAGTTGGAATACGCGAATATTCTTCGCTTCGAGCAGCATAACGCAAGGAAATCGCCCCCACGCCAGCATCGTGACCCGAGAGTCAGTGTCTATCGGCCTGCAACTGTACCCCTGCCGTTCGTCCAGATGCGCCAACTGTATCCGCCGCCGGGCCGGCGCTAACGCGCAGGCGCCAGAGCAGCGCGGCGGCCAGCAGGGCGCTGGCTCCGGCCACCAGCATAGCCAGACGGAAGCCCTCGGCCAGCGCGGCCGGCAGCTCGGCGTCGAGCCCCGCCAGGGAACCAGGCAAGCGATGGGCCGTGATCGCCTGGGTGGCGAGCCGTTGCGCATCGGCAATCCCCAGCTCCTCCAGCCGATCGCCCAGGACGACGATCGCCCGCCCGCTCAGCAGCGCTCCCAGCAACGCGATGCCGACGGCCATGCCGGCCTGGCGCAGGGTATTCATGGTCGCCGAGGCCATCCCGGAACGCTCGCGGGCCACGCTCGCCATGACCGCCAGACCGGTGCCGGGAACGGCCAGGCCCATGCCCAGGCCGAGCGCCACCAGCAACAGGCCGACCCAGGGATACGCGGTTCCCGTACCGCAAGCGGCCAGCGCCAGCATGGCCAGGCCGATCACCAGGTAGCCCAGCACCAGCAGGCGTCGCAGCGGTACGTGCCGCTGCAACCGGCCGAACAGCATGGACAGTGCGCCCATGGCGAGGAACTGCGGCGCCAGGTAGAAGCCGGCCTGCTGCGCCGAGGCACCCTGCACCTGCTGGAAGAACAGGGAGAGGAAGAACAGGCTGGCGTAGCCGGAAAAACCGAGGACGAACGAGGCCAGGTTGCAGACGGCGAACCCGGCCTGGCGGAACAACCCCAGGGGCAGCAGCGGTCGGGCGGTCCGCCGCTCGACGAAGAGGAAGCCAAGCAGGCCGACCCCGGCCAGGAGCAGCGCCGGCCAGGCCGTGGGAGACAACCAGCCGCCCTCTCCCGCGGCGATCAGGGCGTAGGTCAACGCCCCCAGCCAGACCACGCTGAGCAGCTGCCCCAGGGGATCGAAGGCGGCGTGCTCGGGGTGCGCGGTTTCCTCGATGCCCCACAGGCCCAGGGCGAGCGCCAGCAGGCCGAGCGGCAGGTTGATCAGGAAGATGCTCTGCCAGCCGGCGTGCTCCACCAGCAGGCCGCCGAGCAGCGGGCCGAGGATCAGCGACAGCGCGCTGAAGGAGGTCCAGCCGCCGATCACCTGGGCGCGCTGGCCGGGATCGTGGAAAGCCTGGGTAAGGATCGACAGCGCGCCGGGTATCAACAGCGCCCCGGCGATGCCCTGGACCGCGCGTCCGAACAGCAGCAGCGGCAGCGAGGTGGCCAGCGCGCAGAGCAGCGAACCGAAGCTGAACAGGCCGACCCCGAGCAGCCAGGTGAGCTTGCGACCGTAGCGGTCGCTCAGCGGTCCGGAAGACAGCATGAAGGCGCTCAGGCACAGCGCATAGGCGTCGACCACCCACTGCAGGCCGGCCAGGTCGGTATCCAGGGCGTACTGCAGCGTCGGCAGGGCGAGGTTGACGATGCTGATGTCGAGCGAGGCGATGAAGGTTCCCAGGTAGATGGCGGCGACCAGGGCGACACGACGCGAAGGGTTCATGGAGTACTCCGATGAGAGGGCGCTGGCCCAGGAATAATCCATTGACCGACGGTCAGTCAATAAATATCGCGAAACATTCTCATCTTCCTGTCATGCCTCGTCTTCCCCTCCACGCTCTTTTACACTGCGGCCAACCCAACCACCGGACCCGCGCTCCATGCCCGATCGCCACGCCGAACAGCCTGCCCGCCAACCGCGCACCAAGCCTGCGGAGGTTCGTCTCGAGGAACTGATGGCGGCGGCGCAGCAACTGTTCCTAGACAAGGGTGTGGACGCCACCACCATCAGCGACATCGTCGCTGCCGCGGGGGTCGCCAAGGGTACCTTCTATCACTACTTCCAAGCCAAGACCGACATCCTCCTGGCCCTGCGCGAGCGCTTCACCCAGGCTTTCCAGCAGCGCATCGCGAATGCCGTCGAGGCCTGTCCGGCGAACGACCATCCCGGCCGCCTGCGCGCCTGGACCGAGAGCGGCCTGGCGGGCTACCTGGAGGGCTACCGGCTGCACGATGTGGTCTACAGCGAACACCATCACCACCAGCGCGGCAACCAGGAGCGCGACCGCGTGCTGGAGCAATTGGCGGAGCTACTGGAGAACGGCGCGGCGGCCGGCGCCTGGCCGCTGCGCAACCCACGGCTGAACGCCCTGCTGCTCTACTCCGGGCTGCATGGCGCCGCCGACGACGCCATCGCCGGCGGCCGCCTGGATACCCAGCCGCTGGCCGGCGAACTCGCCGATGCCTTCCTGCGCCTGCTCGGTGCCAGCGACTGAGGCAGGCTCAGCCGCAGAAGGTTTCCTGCAGGTGGCGCCAGTACAGCCGCCCTTCGTCGTCACGGTGCAGGACTACGGTGGACAGGCGCTCGCTGCGACCCGCCGCGTCGGACTGGATTTCCCGATAGGCCAGGGTCGCGCCATCCACGCCTGAAGCCAGCAGACTCTCGCCGTCGATCTCGATGCGCAGCCCAGGACGGGTGCCGCCCTTGCTGCGGAACAGCTCGCCCAGAGCAGTCTTGTCCAGGACCACGCCATGCGGCGTGACCATCGAGAAGTCCTCGGCGAAACGCGCCATCAACGCATCCAGCGCGTCAGCCCGTGAGTCGCCGGCCAGCCAGTCGCGGATCGCCACGTGGGCATGGTGGATTTCCCGGCGGTAGGCACAAGTCATGGTGTAGCTCCTTTCAGGTCTGGACCAGGGCGCGAACCCCGGCGGAATCGATACGCCTCACCCACGGCAGAGGCAATAGCGTGAAAGCGGCGGCGAACAGGAAGCAGTGGACGAAGGCCGCGGGGTCGGCCCGCGCCTGCAACAGGTTGAGCAACCCACCGAGCACGGCCATGCCCAGGCAGAACGCCAGTTGCCGATTGATGTTCCACAAGGCGCTGGCATGGCCCATGCGCGCCGCCGGGACGTCGAGCAAGGCCATGCCCTGTGCCGCGCTGCTACACAGGCTGCCGCCGAATCCCATGGTCGCGTAGGCCCCCGCCAGTTGCCAGAAGCCGCTCCCCTCCCCGCTTCGAGCCAGCCACAGCAGGCCGCCGGCCTGTATCGCCATGCCCGCCAGCAGCAAGGATTTCGGCCCCCAGCGATTGAAGCGTCGCCGGGTCAGGCCGATGGCCAGGCCGGCCGCCAGCGCCCAGGGCAGCATCAGCGCACCGGCACGGCTCGCGCTGAGGCCGAGGGGGCCTTGCAGATAGAGCATGGCGACCAGGTTGGCGCCCATGAAGGCTCCCGGCACGCAGAGATAGACCAGCATCGCCGTACGCAGCAATGGCGCCTCCAGCAAGCCAAGGTCGAGCAGCGCGTCGGTACGAGCGCGCCCGTCACGCCAGTAGCAGCAGCCCAGCACGCAGGCCAGCAGCGCCAGGAGCAGGCCACGCCCGCCGCCGCCGGGCGATCCCAGCCAGGCGAGCGCCACCAGCAGCGTGGCCAGCGCCGCCGAGCCGAGCAGCAGGCCGCGCAGGTCCAGGCGCTGCGCCGCATGCTTGTGCCTGGGCAGCCAGCGCATCGCCAGGGCCAGCACCAGCAGCGCCGGCGCCACGCTGGCGAAGAAGATCCCACGCCAGGACAGGCTGTCCACCAGCCAGCCGCCGAGGGCAGGCGCCACGGCGGGAACGATCAGCGCCACCAGCATCACCCGTGCGGTCAGGCCGGCCCGTGCCGACGACGGGACATTCCGATAGGCCATGGCCTGGCCGAGGGGGATCAGTAACCCGCCGGCCAACCCCTGGCACAGGCGCCAGACGATCAACGTCGCCGCCGATCCAGCCAGGCCGCAACCCAGCGAAGCGCTGGCGAAACCGGCCAGTGCCAGCAGCATCAGTCGCCGTTCTCCCAGGCGCGAAGCGAGCCAGACGCTCAACGGAATCACCAGGGTCAAGCCGAGCAGGTAGGTGTTGCCGATCCACGCCAGGGTCGCCACCGAAGCGCCAAGGGAACGCCCGATGTCCGGGTAGGCGACGCTGGCGATGAAGATGTTCACCAGGTCCAGGGCGAACCCCAGCAGGTACAAAGTGGCCAGGCGGGACGGTTGATTCATGGGCGCTCCGGAGGTTTGCCGGGGAGCATAGCGAGGCGCTCGCGCTATCTGGAGAGGCTAATCGCGCATAGACTGTCAAATCGAATTTGACAATAGGGTCGCCTTCCATGGTCAGCCTCGACCGCTTCGAAACCTTTCGCGCCGTGGTCGACTGCGGTTCCCTCAGCGCCGCCGCCGACACCCTCGGCCAGACGCGTGCGGTAGTCAGCTTCAACCTCAAGCGGCTGGAGGCCGAGCTGGGCGTTTCTCTGCTCAGCCGCAGCACCCGGCGGTTGGCCCTGACCGATGCTGGCGAACGCTTCTACCAGCGCTGCGTGAAGGTGCTCGACGAGGCGCGCCTGGCCATCGACGACGCCCGCGCCGAGCATGGCGAACTGCGTGGCAGCCTGCGCGTCACCACCACCCAGGAATACGGCCTGCGCCAACTGGTGCCGGCCCTGCAGGCATTCGCCCGGCTGCACCCGGCGTTGCAGGTACAATTGTCGACCTCATCGCTGCATGCCGACCTGATTGGCGAACGCTTCGACGTCGCGATCCGCCTGGGGCGCCTGGAGGACTCCACCCACCATGCGGTGCAACTGGCCAGCTTCGAGGTCCTGGCGGTGGCCAGCCCGGCCTGCCTGGCGGCGCTCGGCGAACCGCCGCCGACCGACCTGGAGAGTCTGGAGCGCCTGCAGAATCTCGGTCACAGCCGGCTGGCGGACTCCCTGCCCTGGCAAGTACGCGCCCCCGACGGCGCCCTGCGCAGCTACCGCGGACCGCGCCATCCCATGCTGCTGGCCGACAACGCCGCGGCCCTGCGCGCCTTTGCCCTCGACGGCCTGGGTATCGCCGTGCTGCCGGACTGGCTGGTGCAGGCCGACTTGCGCTGCGGCGCACTGCAACGCCTGCTGGCGGACCACGGGTTTCCGCTCCAGGGCGTGCATGCCGTTTATCCGCCGACCCGCCACCTGCCGTCGAAGGTCCGCGCGTTCATCGACTTCCTCAAGACTCGCCTGGGGCACCCGGACGCCGGTTAGAAAACCGAGGCCGCCGCGGTTGCCCGCGGCGGCCTCGGCACAGACGTGGCTCAGTTACCCTGCGGCATCTCGCCGCGCGCCAGGCGCGCATTGATGTCGCGGACCACCGCCGGCAGCTCGGCGATGGTCTCGATCAGGTAGTGCGGACGCGAACCTTCGAACATCTGTTCGATACGCGTCCGCTCGCGCTCCAGTTCGGCCGCCGGCAGCGCCTTGTACTGCTCGTAGGTGAGGCCCAGGGCATTGCCCGAGCAGGTCAGCGCCACCGTCCACATCCCGGCGCGGCGCCCTTCGAGGATACCCGGCCAGGTGTCGTCGACCTTCACGCAGGCCGCCACATCGTCGATCCCCAGGGCGATCACGTTGGCCAGCGCCTGGGCCGGCCATGGCCGGCCGTTGGGCACTTCGTCGGTGGCCACCACGTGGTCGGCGACGTAACCGTTGGTCTCGGCCAGGGCTACCACCTTCTCCATCACCACCGCCGGATAACCGGAACAGGAACCGATCTTCAGGCCCATCCCGCGGAGTTCGGCGATCGCCTGCAGGGCGCCGGGGATCAGCGCCGAATGTTCGGCGATCTTTTCGATCTGCAGCGGCATGAAGCGCTCGTAGATGGCGGTGACATCGTCGTCGCTGGGCAGGCGGCCGAAGACGGCGCGGTAGCGCTCGGCGATCGCCGGGATGTCGCAGAGGGTGCGGATGTGGTCCCACTTGCCCATTCCCATCGGACCGCGCGCTTCCTCCAGGCTGACCTGGACGCCGAATTCGGCGAAAGCCTCGACGAAGATTTGGGTCGGCGCGAAGGAGCCGAAATCGACCACGGTTCCCGCCCAGTCGAGGATGGCGGCCTGGAGGGTGGCTGGCTGGTTGTAATTCATTGTCGTGAACCCTTTTCTGCTCGTTGTCGTTCAGTTCAGATCTCGAGGACTTCCAGTTCGCGCAGCGCCTCGCCGATGGCGGCGACCGCCTGCCGCATCTCCGCGGCGTCGACGTGGCCGATGCAGCCGACGCGGAAGGTTTCCACCTGGGTCAACTTGCCCGGATAGAGGATGAAGCCCTTCTCCCGCACGCGTTGGTAGAAGTCGGCGAAGCGGTAGCGCGGATCGCGCGGCGCGTGGAAGGTAACGATGATCGGCGCCTGGATTTCCGCCGGCAGGAAGCTGCGGAAACCGAGCCGGGCCATCTCGCCGAGCAGCGTTTCGCAATTGCTCGCGTAGCGCCGCTGGCGCGCCGGCAGGCCGCCCTCCTCTTCGTACTGGCTGAGCGCTTCGTGCAGGGCGGCGACCACATGGGTCGGCGGGGTGAAGCGCCACTGCCCGGTCTTGCGCATATAGGCGTGCTGGTCCTGCAGGTCCATGGCCAGGGAGTGGCAGTTGCCGGCGCTGGCTTCCAGGGCGGCGCTGCGGGCGAAGACGAAGCCCATCCCGGGGACGCCCTCCAGGCACTTGCCGGAGGCGGCGATCAAGGCATCGAACGGAACTTTCCGGGCATCGATCCCGATCGCCCCGAAGGAGCTCATGGCATCGACGATCAGGCGCTTGCCGTGACGCTCGACGACCTTGGCGATGGCCTCGAGCGGATTGAGGATGCCGGTGCTGGTCTCGCAGTGGATCAGCGCCACATGGCTGATCGCCGGATCGGCGGCCAGCAGGCGCTCGACGTCAGCGGCGGTGGTCGGCACGTTCTCTTCGGTCTCGAAGGTGCTGAAGGGCCGTTGCAGGACCTCGCAGATCTTCGCCAGGCGCTTGCCGTAGGCACCGTTGATCAACACCAGGACCTTGCCGTCGCGCGGCACCAGGGTGCCGATCGCCGCTTCCACGGCGAAGGTGCCGCTGCCCTGCAACGGTACGCAGGTGTGGCTGCCTTCGCCGCCGACGATCTTCAGCAGGCGCTGGCAGACGCTGGCGGTGAGTTCGTTGAAATCGCTGTCCCAGGAGCCCCAGTCGACCATCATCGCCCGACGGGTACGGTAGGAGGTGGTCAGCGGACCGGGGGTCAGCAGGATAGGTGCGCGTTCGGCAGTGCTCATGCTCATTTCCTCTGCGGGAATCGGCGAAAGAAACCGGATCGGGCTTCGCGGCCCGGGCGGTCGTTCCGCGCCGGCGTTCCGGGGAAGCCTGGAGACATAAGGTGAGCGCCGCGCTACTATCGTTCAAATTGTTTGTTCCGATGCCAGCCATAAGCCAGGCCGATACCATGATCTCTTCCAGCTCCGCGCCTTCGACGCCGTCGCCCGCGAAGGCAGTTTCACCCGCGCCGCCGAGCGCCTGTGCATCAGCCAGCCGGCGGTGACCGGACACGTCAAGGCACTCGAGGAGCACTACCAGGTCACCCTGTTCCGACGCACCGCCCGGCGCATCGAACTGACCGAGGAAGGCTCGCGCCTGGTGGCGATCACACGCACCCTGTTCGCCCTGGAGGAAGAAGCCGAGGCCCTGCTCGACGCCAATCGACAATTGGTCTCCGGCCGCCTCGAGGTCGCCGCCGACGGCCCGCACCTGGTGATGCCGATGCTCGCCCGGCTGCGCGCGAGCTATCCGGGAATCACCGTCAACCTGCGCCTGGGCAACGCCCAGGAAACCCTCGCGGCGCTGCTCAGCGAACACGTCGACGTCGCCGTGCTGACCGAGGTCGAGGCGCGTCCCGGGCTGTTCCTGGAGGAGTTGGTGAATTCGCGCATCTGCGCCCTGCTGCCTCGCCAGCATCCCTGGTGCGAACGCAGCGAAGGCGTACCGCTGGAAGAACTCGACCAGCAGATCATGGTGCTGCGCGAACCCGGCTCGATCACCCGCCGCACCTTCGACCGCGCCTGCGCCAGCCAGGGCGTGCAGCCGCGGGTGCTGCTGGAGCTGGACAGCCGGGAAGCGGTGACCGAAGCGGTGGCCGCCGAACTGGGCGTCGGCGTGGTGTCTTCCCTGGAGGTCGGCAACGATCCGCGGGTTCGCGCGGTGCCGCTGGTCGGTCCCGAGCTGACCAACTGCCACCTGATCGGCTGCCTGGAGAAGCGCCGCGGCCTGCGGGTGATCAGGGCGTTCCTGGAACTGGCGGCGGCCTGAGTCGCGCCGTCAGCTCCAGTGACGCTCGCGGGTGCGGCGGTCTTCGCCGAAGCCGAACAGCGAGGCCAGCGAATACACGATCAGCTCGGCGATCCAGGCGACCAGCAAGGCGCAGCCCAGGCCCCAGGCGATCACCTCGGGCTTGAGCAGGACCTGGTAGCTGTAGCTGGCATAGGTTTCCATCAGCAACTCATGGTTCGGTGCGCGCAGCATGTGCCAGGCGCGGGAGTACCAGGGCCCCTGCATGGCCTGCCACTCGGCGTCGAGCATGCGCGCGCGGCGCATCAGGCGGTCGAGGTTCTCGCCGTCGCGCTGGAACACCGGATCGCTGTTGCTGCGGTAATGCCTGACCAGTTCCTCCAGGCTGCCGTTGAAGAACTGTCCGGCGGTCTGCTGGAAGCCCTGGATGTTCTGCGCGGCCTCCAGGCGATGGGCGTCGACGCGTTTGGCGTAGTCGTCGATGAAGCCGGGCACCTGCACCCCGAGCAGCAGGCCCAGGGTGAACAGCACCAGTCTCAGGTAACTGCGGAACATGCGCTCTCCTCGTCCACGGCGGCGATTCAGACCCGCCCCTTGGCCAACACCTCGCCGCCCCACCAGAGGACCCACTCGCCGCTCTGCTGCAAGGTCCAGTTCTCGTTGTCGGTGAGCGGCTCGGTGGCGATCACCGTGACCACGTCGTCCGGCGTGGTTTCCGCATGGAAGTCCACGGTCAGGTCGGCATCCTTCAACCGTGCCGGGCCGAACGGCGCGCGGCGGGTAATGTAGGCGAGTTTGCTGGAGCAGAAGGTGAACAGCCAGTCGCCGTCGCTGATCAGGGCATTGAACACGCCTTTCTTGCGATATTCGTCACAGGCCGAGATCAGCACCGGCAACAGCACCTCCACCGGCACCGGCTCGGGGAAAGCCCGGCGCACGCGGTTCAGCAGGTCGCAGAAGGCCGCCTCGCTGTCGGTCTCGCCGACCGGGCGGTAGAAGCCGGGCTTGGGCTGGAAGTCGGCCAGTTGGCCATTGTGCGCGAAGGTCCAGTAGCGCCCGCCGAGTTCGCGGATGAAGGGGTGGGTGTTGCTCAGCCCGACCTTGCCGACGTTGGCCTGGCGGATGTGCCCGATGACCGTCTCGCTCTTGATCGGGAAGCGCTGCACCAGCCGCGCCACCTCCGAATCGACGCTCGCCAGCGGGTCCTGGAACAGCCGCACGCCGCGTCCTTCGTAGAAGGCGATGCCCCAACCGTCGCGGTGCGGGCCGGTGCCGCCGCCGCGCTGCATCAGTCCGGTGAAGCTGAAGACGATGTCCGTCGGGACGTTGGCGCTCATGCCCAATAGTTCACACATGGCTCAAACCTCCCTGAGCAAGGCTGTACGTAGTAGTTCTCCTTCCCGCTGCAGACGCGCCTGCAGGCTCGCGCGACCAACCGGCAGGAAACGGGTCAGGGCGCGCCAGAGCAGTCGCGGCAGGTCGCCGCGACGCCGGGGAATCAGGTGCAGATGCAGGTGCGCCACGTGCTGGTTGGCCGCCACGCCATCGTTGAGCAACAGGTTGATGCCTTCCACGCCGAAACCGGCCCGGCGCAATGCGCGACCGGTACGCTCGGCGAGCGCCGGGAGGGCGTCGCGGGCGGCGGCGGAAAGATCGCTCAGGTGCGGGGCGTGCTCGCGGGCTACGATCAGCACGTGCGCCGGTCGCAGCGGAAAGATGTCCAGCAGGACGATGAAATGCTCGTCCTCGAAGAGTCTGTGCGCCGGCTCGCGGCCACCCGCTATGGCGCAGAACACGCAATCCATGGGAAATCCCGACATAGGCCTCGCCTCATGCTGAACGCCTGCCGGGCGTAGCGCAAGAATGGATTTCGTCGCGAAAGGCTACAGGCGCGGCTCGATGCGCATGCGCCGGTCGCCGTGCTCGTCGGTGCGGGTGTCGACGTCCGGCATCAACTCGGGCTGCATCATCTGCCGCAGGGTCGGCTCGTCCTCGGCATCCTGCGACGGATGCCGGCGATTCTTCCAGGCCCGCTCCAGCGGCCAGCGGATGGCGGCGATCAGCAGGTACAGGCCGAAACCCAGCAGCGCCACCAGGGCCAGGTCGGAGACCGCGCGCCAGGCGTTGTTGCCGACCTTGAACACGACGTCCAGCGCGGTGATGGCGATGGCCGGGGCGTAGAGGTCGTTCTGCGGGTCCACCGGGGTCGGCGTGAACAGCAGGATGAAGACGATCAGCCGCAGGGGTTCGCGCAGCCAGCGCCACATCCAGCCGGTCATCAGCCAGAACACCAGCATCAGGCCGAGTCCGGCGATGGCGTAGGCGCCCCAGGCGATCAGATAGTCTTGTTCATTCATGCGGCGTGCGTGGCGATAGCGGTGATGGGGGGCTTATGATAGCCGCTTTTGCATGCCGACGCGCCTACCCACCGATGACGGGCGCCGCGCCGCCAGTTTTATTCAGATTTCCCGGCCTCGCGCATGGCCGGACCGACGAGGATTCCCGATGCCCCATCCGCAGCCCCCCATCGCCCGCCGCGACGCCGGACGCGACCCCTACGCCTGGCTGGAGGAGCGCGACGCCCCGGAGGTGCTCGACTACCTGAAGGCCGAGAACGCCTACCTGGATAGCGAACTGGCCGACCAGGCCGGGTTGCGCGAGACCCTGTTCGAGGAGATCAGGGGACGCATCCGCGAGACCGACCTGTCGTTGCCCAGTCCCTGGGGTCCGTGGCTGTACTACCAGCGCACCACCGCCGGCGATGAATACCCGCGCCACTACCGCTGCCCACGTCCGGCGGACGGCAGCCTGGCGGTCGACGAAGGCGCCGAGCAACTGTTGCTCGATCCCAACCAGTTGGCCGACGGCGGCTTCCTCTCCCTCGGCGCCTTCAGCATCAGCCCCGACCAGAGCCTGCTGGCCTACAGCCTGGACACCAGCGGCGACGAGATCTACCGCCTGTTCGTCAAGGACCTCGCCAGCGGCGCGGTGCAGGCCCTGCCCTTCGACGACTGCGATGGCAGCCTGACCTGGGCCAACGATAACCGTACGCTGTTCTTCGGCGAACTGGACGACACCCACCGCCCGCACAAGCTCTATCGCCACCGCCTGGGCGAGGCCGGCGCCGAGCTGGTATTCGAGGAAGGCGACGGGCGCTTCTTCCTGCACTGCTACCGCTCCAGCTCGGAACGCCAGCTGATCCTCCTGCTCAACAGCAAGACCACCAGCGAGGCCTGGGTGCTCGACGCCGACCAGCCGCAGGGAACGTTCCGCTGCCTGGCGCCGCGCGAGGAAGGCCATGAGTACTACCCCGACCACGGTCGCCTCGACGGCCGGGGCCTGTGGCTGATCCGCAGCAACCAGGCGGGGATCAACTTCGCCCTCTACCAGGCCGAGGAGTCGCGGCCGACTCGCGAGCACTGGCAACTGCGCGTGGCCCACGACCCGCAGCGGACCCTGGAAGATGTCAGCCTGAACGCCGAGGCGGTGATCCTCGGCCTGCGCGACGGCGGCCTGCCGGTGATCGAGGTGCAACCGCAGGGCCTGCCGGCCTACCGCGTGCAGTTGCCGGACGCCGCCTACAGCCTCTACGTGCAGGACAGCCTGGAATTCGACAGCCCCTGCGTGCGACTGCGCTACGAGGCCCTGAACCGTCCGGCGCAGGTACGCCAGCTGAACCTCGCCGATGGCACGCAGACCGTCCTCAAGCAGACCCCGGTGGAAGGCCCCTTCGACGCCGACGCCTACGCCAGTCGGCGCATCTGGGCCAGCAGCGGCGACGGCACGCAGGTGCCGGTCAGCCTGGTGGCGCGCAAGGAAGTCCTCGACGGCATCGCCGCCGGGCGCCCCGCGCCGCTCTATCTCTATGGCTACGGCGCCTACGGGCATAGCCTCGATCCCTGGTTCTCCCACGCCCGCCTGAGCCTGCTCGAACGCGGCTTCGTCTTCGCCATCGCCCATGTCCGTGGCGGCGGCGAACTGGGCGAAGCCTGGTACCGGGCCGGCAAGCTGGAACACAAGCAGAACAGCTTCGACGACTTCATCGCCTGCGCCGAGCACCTGCTCGCCGAGGGCTACTGCCGTCCCGAGGGACTCGCCATCAGCGGCGGCAGCGCCGGCGGGCTGTTGATCGGCGCGGTGCTCAACCAGCGCCCGCAACTATTCGGCGCGGCGATCGCCGAGGTGCCGTTCGTCGACGTGCTGAACAGCATGCTCAATCCGGACCTGCCGCTGACCGTCACCGAATACGATGAGTGGGGCAACCCGCAGGAGCCCGAGGTGCATGCGCGGATCGCCGCCTACGCGCCCTACGAGAACGTCAGGGCCCAGGACTACCCGCACCTGCTGGTGGTCGCCGGCTACAACGACAGCCGCGTGCAGTACTGGGAAGCCGCCAAGTGGGTGGCGAAACTGCGGGCGACCAGGACCGACGCCAACCTGCTGCTGCTCAAGACCGACCTCGGCGCCGGCCACGGCGGCATGAGCGGCCGCTACCAGGGGCTGAAGGACGTGGCGCTGGAATACGCCTTCCTGCTCAAGGTCCTCGGCCTGGTATGACGACCGCGGGGGCCGGCGACGCCGGCCTTCCGCCACGAAAAAGGGAACCTTCGTGAAACGACGCTTCTGGCCCGCCATGGGCCTGCTCGCCGCGATCATGCTGGCCGTCTACCTGGCGAATCCGTTCGGCACCGCCAGTCTCGACCCGCGCGCGCGGCTCCTCGGCGTGGCGCTGTACAAGATCCCTTCGCGCTCGATGGAACCGACCTTGCAACAGGGCGACTTCATCCTCGCCAACGCCGCGCGCTACGCCTTCGCCGACCCGCAGGTCGGCGACCTGGTGGTGTTCCGCTTCCCGCCGCAGCGCAGCATCGCCTATGTGAAGCGCATCGCCGGGATACCCGGCGATCGCGTGCGAATCGATGGCGGCCGGCTCTACGTCAATGACCACCAGGTGACCGAGCCCTACCTGGCGCAGCAGGCGCTGCGCCAGCCGGACTCCCTGCGCATGGCCGAGCGGACCGTCCCCGCCGGCCACTACTTCATGCTCGGCGACAACCGCGACAACTCCAACGACAGCCGCTACTGGGGCTACGTACCGCGCGCCGACCTGGTCGGCCGGGTGTTCGTCGTCTGGTATGCCGAGGACACCCGGCGCATCGGTTCGGTGCGCTGACGCCCCTCAGAAGAACTGGGTGACGCTGATCTTGGCGTTGCGTCCCTGGCTGTAGACCAGGTCGCCGCCCAGCGGCTGGCGATAGGAGCGGTTGAACAGGTTGTCCACGGTGAAGTCGATGCGGGTGTCCTTCAGGCCCAGCTTGGCCGGGACCCACTCGGCGAACAGCCGATGGGTGTCGTAGCTGTCGTTGGCCGCGTGATCCCAGTAGATATCGCCGGAACCGGTACCCATCCCGCCGCTGTAGCGATCGCTGGGCAGGCGGTCGGTCTTGCGCACGAACTCGCCCTGCCAGCCGAGCTTGGCGTCCCATTCCGGAACCTTCAGGCCGAGCATGGCCACCCACTTCGGCGGCGGGATGTCGCGCGCCCACACGTTCGGTCCCCAGGGATTGCTGTAGGCACCATCGTGCTTGCCGGTCATCCACGAGTAGGACAGGCTGCCGAACAGTCGCTGGCTGTCGTAGAAGCTCTCGATCTCGAAGCCCTTGATGGTCAGGCCCGGCAGGTTGCGGTAGTTGCTCAGCGGCAGCATGTCGCCGCAGCTACCGCCGATACTGCCGTTGTCGATCGACTGCTGGCGGCAGCCGACGCTGCGGGTGCGGAATATCTCGTCCTTGATGCGGTTCTGGAACAACGTGGTGCGGATCTGCAGGCTGTCGCCGGCGACCAGCAGGTCCGGCAGGTTGATCACGCTGCCGCCACGGATCGCATGGATGCGCTCGGCGTCCAGGTCGCGGCTGCTGCCACCGATGGTCGAACTGTTCTGCACTTCGTACTGCTCGTCGATCACCGGCGCTCGCCAGGTCTCGGTGTAGTCGGCGAAGAACGCCAGGTTCGGCGTCGCGGTCCAGAACACCGACAGCCGCGGCGACCAGCCGGAGTAGGTCTGGGCGCGATAGTCATGGCCGAGCTTGGGATTGTCGTAGATCGGCGCCAGGTTGGCCTGGCCGTCGTTGCGCACGCTGTCGAAGCGCATCGATGGGGTGACGGTCAGGCTGCCGTAGGTGATCGCGTCCTGGATGTAGAAGCTCTGCGTGTCCTGATTGCCGGCCGGCATGAATGCCGGTTGCAGCCAGCCGTAGTTGTAGCGCGGGGTCTCGTAGGTCTTGCCCGGCATGTGCATGAGGATGTCGCGCTTGTGCTTGTGCAGCGCCGCGCCCAGGGTCAGCTCGTGCTGTAGCGCTCCGGTATCGAAACGGCTGGTGTTGCGCAGTTCCAGGACCTTGTCCTGGTACTCGGTACGCATCCGCTTGCCGCCGGTGGCGAGCTGGTAGAAGGCGGTGTCCTCGCGACGGTCGAGTTGCTCGGTGCGGGCATCGGAATAGCTCAGTTGCAGGTCGATCCAGGGATTGTCCAGCGGATGGTAGTTGTACTTGCCGGTCCAGGTGGTGTCGGTGGTATCGCGGTGGGCCAGCAGGCGGGTCAGGCCCAGCTCGTAGCCGTAGCGGTCGATGGTCCACTGGCTCGGCGGGGTCGGGTAGCTGCTGGCGGAGAACGGCGTCCAGCGCGAGCTTTTCGAGCGCAGGTAGGTGAAACCCAGGTCGTGCTCCTCGGTGGGGTGCAGGTTGAGCTTGAACAGGCCGGTCTTCTCGTCCTGGGCGCTGTTGGGCAGGCGCTTGGGGTTGATCGGATAGTCGGTGGGCGACAGCGGCAGGTTGTCGGCCAGCTTCATGTCGCGGCCGTCGCGGCCGTTGAGGTAGAGCAGGGCATCGACGCGGCGGTCTTCGCTGCGGCCGAACACGGCGCCGGAGTAGATCTTCTGCTGGTCGTTGGAGTGATAGCCGTACTTGAGCATGGCGCCGACGTCGCGGCCTTCGCGCAGCAGGTCCGGGGCGTCCTTGGTCTCCATGTGCACGGTGCCGCCGAAGCCGCCATTGCCGGTGAACACCGAGTGCGGCCCCTTCTCCACCTCGATGCGCTTGATCATTTCCGGTTCGATGAACACGGTGCCCTGCTGGTAGCGCTCGAAGCCGCTCTTCTGCGCGCCGTCCAGGGTATAGGGCACGTCCTCGGCGTCGCCCAGGCCCCAGATGTTGGTGGTCTGTCCGCCCGGCTTGGGCGAGCCGCCCATGGTCACTCCGGGCAGGGTCTGCAGCAGGCTGGGGATGTTGTCCGCCTGCTGGCGCTCGATATCCCGCCGGGTCAGGGTCGAACGGCCGACGTTGCTGGCGTCCACTTCGCGACCGTTGCCGACGATGGTCTGCGCGTCCAGTTGCAGCGCGTTGTCGCTGTAGGCGTCGACCTGGCGCCGGCGCACCACGTAGCCGCCGCCCGCCTCCACCAGCTCCAGCTCGGAACCGACCAGCAACCGCTCCAGCGCCTCGCGCACCCCGTAGCTGCCGCTCAGCGCCGGAGCGCGCAGGCCCCGCAGGAGCGACTCGTCGAACAGCACCTGGACCTGCGCCTGCTGCGCCAGGCGCGACAGCGAGGCGGCCAGCGGCTGCGCCGGCAGGTCGAAGCGTCGTTCGGCAGCGCTGGCGCCGGCGGCCCACAACGCGGCGCCGAGCACGGCGGCGGAACACAGCGGGCGCCAGGCGGCGCGGGTGAAAGGCAAGGTCATGCTGGAACTCTCCCCAAGTGACTGCTGGATGTCGCCGGCAGCGGCGACGGACAGCAGAGAAGACGCAGCAGGGAGAAAAACCCACATATGCGAATGAAAAATATTTTCATTAATGCTGCCGACGCGCCTCAGCGCGCCAGGATCAGCACCTCACCGCCAGCCTGCGGCTGTACCCGCACCGGCAATAGCGCCGGCAGAGCGAGGAGAAAATCGTCGGGGCGGGCGATCCGCACCGTACCGGAGACCCGCTTGCCGGCAAGCCGGGGATCTCCCAGGCGGATCGGCGCGGCACGATAGCGCGACAGTTCCTCCACCAGTTCGCCCAGCGGCTTGTCGCGGAACACCAGTTGCCCATCGCGCCAACTGGCGACCTGCTCCGGCGCCACATGGCCGAGGTCCAGGCGCTGGTCGGCGAGGTCCAGGCGCGCGCTGTCGCCAGCCAGCAGCACATGTTCGGCATCCTTCTCCAGGGACGGCTGCAACGCCACGCGCCCCTGTTTCACCGCCACGGCGAGGGCCTGCGCGTTGCGCCGGACGCTGAACTGGGTACCGAGTACGGTGACCCGGCTGTCGCCGCTGCCGACCCGGAACGGCCGGGCCGGATCGTGGCTGACCACGAAGAACACCTCGCCTTTCTTCAACAGCACGTCGCGGGTGCGCTCGGCGTAACGCACCTGCACCTGGGTATCGACGTCGAGGAACAGCTTCGAGCCGTCCGCCAGGACCACCTCGCGCTGCTCGCCAGGCGCCGTGCCGTAGGCGAGGTTCGGCCCGAGCGACTGGTCGCGCCAGAACAGGGTGGCGACGAGCAGCGCGCAGGACACGAAGAACGCCGCCGCCAGCGCCCGGGGCAGGCGCCAGGCCGGCACCGGTTCGGGAATATCCTCCAGCGCCGGGCGCGGCAGGCCGTCGAACTCGCGCCAGAGCCGCTCCATGCCCTCGAGCGCTTCGCGATGGCGCGGATCGGCGCGTAGCCAATCCTCCAGCTCGGCCCGGCAGGCAGCGCTGAAATGCCCGGAACGACGCCGGCTGAACCAGTAGGCGGCGCGGTGATCGATGTCCTCTTCGGTTTCGTCGGCGAACAGCGGTTCCAGTCGTTCCAGCGGCTTCATCCTTCGCCTCCCTGGCCAAGCCGCCGCTTGCAGTGCAGCAAGGCGCTGGCGATGTGCTTTTCCACCATGCTCAGGGAGATTCCCATGCGCTCGGCCACTTCGACCTGGGACAGGCCGTCGAACTTGTGCAGGACGAACGCTTCGCGCCGCCGCGGCGGCAGCTCGGCCAGCGCGGCCGCCAGATGGCTGAGGCGCTGCTGCTGTTCGAAACGCTCGCCCGGCCCGGCCGCCTCGCCTTCCAGCGCGGCGGGTTCGTCGTTCCCCGCCGGCCGGTCGAGATCCTGGCCGCGGCTCTGCTGCCGGCGCCAATGGTCGCGCAACAGGTTGCGGGCGATCTGGAAAAGAAATGCGCGCGGCTGCTCGACCGATTGCCGGCCCGGCCATTTCAGCCACTGGGCGAAAGTATCCTGGGCGAGGTCGGCGGCGTCCGCCGAACTGCCCAGGTGCTTGCGCAGGAAACGCAGCAACTCGCCATGGAACGCCTGATAGGCATGCGAGACGGAACCACGGAAGCGCTCATCCATCCGTGCATCCTCCGGCGGCGCCCCCCGCGCCGTTGACCCGCTGCAACACCTCGCCTCCCCGCTTCCGTCGGATACGGAAGTCCCTTCGCAAATATGCGAATGATAATACATATCATTTCATAAGGTAAGGAAGTGCGACGGACACGAGCTCAGCCGGCGCGGAAGATCAGGTAGTCCTCCCAGTCGTCCTCGGCCACCTGGGTCTCGCTGAGCATGCGCCCGGACTGGGAAATGCGTTCCTTGTGGACCCGCTCCGGGTCGCCGCAGACCAGGTGGTGCCAGAGCGGCAGGTCCTTGCCTTCGGCAACCAGGCGATAGCCGCAGGTCGGCGGCAACCACTGGAACTCGTCGGCCTGCGCCGGGGTGAGCTGGATGCAGTCGGGGACGAAACGGATGCGCTCGGCGTAGTTGGTGCAGCGGCAGCTTTGCAGGTCGAGCAGCTTGCAGGCGATACGCGTGTAGTAGACGCTGCCGTCGTCCTCGTCCTCGAGCTTCTGCAGGCAGCACAAGCCGCAACCGTCGCACAGCGACTCCCACTCGTCCTGGTCGAGTTGGGCGAGGGTCTTGCGTTTCCAGAAGGGTTCGACTTTGGCGGCCATGGCATCGGGGGCTGGTGAAAAGGCGCGATAGTCTAGTCCCCCGCCCCTTCCAGGCCAAGCACCGGCCGGCACATGGCTACTTCAGGTAGGAACGCAGCGCGGTCACCACCAGTTCCAGGTCTTCGCGACGCTGTTCCGCGCTCGCCTGCTCGGCGCCGAGGTGTTCGCGGATGTGCCCCTCCAGCACTTCGTTCATCAGGCCGTTCACCGCACCGCGGATCGCCGCGATCTGCTGCAGCACCGCCGCGCATTCGCTGCCCTCTTCCAGCGCCTGCTCCAGCGCCCGGGTCTGCCCGGCGATGCGGCGCACCCGCGCCAGGAGCTTCTTCTTCCCATGGATGGTATGGGCCACCGCTCTCTCCTCAAGGTAATATACTGGGGTATAGTATATTTTCGACGTCTCGACAGGACAGTAGCCAATGCCCGGCACCCCGACTACCCGGCCCCTGCGCCACTCCCATCGGTTCGACCAGGGCAACCCGCTGGCCGAGCGCAACACGCGCTGGGCGGTATTGCTCACCGCCTGCATGATGGTCGCGGAAATCGCCGGCGGCTGGCTGTTCAACTCCATGGCCCTGCTCGCCGACGGCTGGCACATGAGCTCCCATGCCCTGGCCCTGGGTCTTGCGGTACTCGCCTACGGCGCCGCGCGGCGCTATGCCAACGACCCGCGCTTCAGCTTCGGTACGTGGAAGATCGAGGTGCTCGGCAGCTACACCAGCGCCCTGCTGCTTCTGCTGGTGGCCGGGCTGATGCTCTACCAATCGGTCGAACGCCTGCTCGACCCCAGCCCGATCCGCTACCAGCAGGCGATGCTGGTCGCCGCGCTCGGCCTGCTGGTCAATCTCGCCTGCGCCTGGCTGCTGCGCGACGGCCATGCCCACTACGGGCACGGCCACTCGCACCATCACCACGACCACGACCACGACCATCATGCCCACCGGCACGATCTGAATCTGCGCGCCGCCTACCTGCACGTGCTGGCGGATGCCGCCACCTCGCTGCTGGCGATCGTCGCGCTGGCCGGCGGCCTGCTGTGGAACGCGGCCTGGCTGGACCCGCTGATGGGTATCGTCGGCGCGGTACTGGTCAGTGTCTGGGCATGCGGCCTGATCCGGCAGAGCAGCCGGGTATTGCTGGATGCGCAGATGGACGCGCCGGTGGCTGCGGAAATCCGCGCAGCGATCGCCAGCAGCCCGCTGCCGGCGGAACTGCTCGACCTGCACCTGTGGCAGGTCGGCCAGGGCAAGTACGCCTGCCTGCTGAGTCTGCTGACCACCGAGGAAGGCAGCGCCGACTATTTCAAGCGCCGCCTGGCCGAGCATGAGGAACTGGTGCACATCACCGTCGAGGTGAATCCGCTGCTCCCGCTCGCTGCCTGAGGGAACGCGGCTCAGTAGCCGCGAGCGAAGTCCACCTCGCCACGCATGGCGGTGCCCGCCCAGAAGCGCGCGAGGTTGTCGCGGAACAGTTCGACCATCGCCCCCGGCAGGGTCGGCGCGGCGGTGTGGCCGGTCAGCAAGAGGCGCGGGGTATGCCAGAACAGGTGGTTGGCCGGCAGCGGCTCTTCGCGGCAGACGTCGATCACCGCGCCGGCCAACTGGTTGTTCTCCAGCGCCGCCACCAGGTCGGCGTCCACCACCGCGACGCCACGCCCGGCGTTGATGAACAGCGCCGTGGATTTGAGCCGGGAGAACAGCGCACGGTCGTAGATGTCGTGGGTATCGGGGGTGTCGGGCAGCAGGTTGATCAGGTAGTCGGCCGTCTCCACCAGGCGGCCGAGGTCGTCGAGCGAGCCCATGCGGTTGAACGGCACCAGCGAACGCGGATTCTTCGCCACCCCGGTCAGGTCCATGCCGAAGCCGGACAGGGTATGCGCCACCGCCTGGCCGATCTCCCCGGTACCCACGATCACCGCCTGCCGGCCACGCAATCCGCCAGGCGTGCGGCTATCCCATTGCGAACCGACCTGGCTGGCCAGGCGACCGAGGAACTGGCGCTCGTGGGCGAGCATGTAGGTCAGCAGGTATTCGCTCATCACCTGGCCGAAGATGCCTACCGCGCGTGTCAGGCTGTAGTCCTTCGGCAGGTCGGCGGCCAGCAGCGGCGTGATGCCCGCCCAGGTCGACTGCACCCAGACCGGATGCACGCCTTGGCGCAGCATCTGCGCCACCAGGTCGGGCTGGCCGAGCCAGATCGAGCACTCGCTGGCGGCGTCGATGAGTTGCAGGGGGTCGTCCCCCGCCACCACCTTCAGGCTGGGGTCGGCCGCCATCAGCAGCGCGGCATAGAGAGCGTGGTCACGTTCGAGAATCAGCAAGCGCATGGGTCACACTGCCAAGCCGGACAAGGGCTGGCGATCAGGCCGGAGAATATTGTTCTTTCATGCATCACGGCTCCTGGAGGGAAGCCCTCGAGAGCAGCAGGATTGGCGCTGGTAGACCACGGTCGCTGCCAGGGGTTCCGCTATCGTGCGACATCTTGCGGACATCATGCACCGAAGGCGCAGCCTTGCACAGAGCGGGTTTCACGTCGTTAAAGTGGCGCCGGGAAGCCGGCGCC
The DNA here is from genome assembly GCF_001813645.1 of Pseudomonas sp. HMSC063H08. Classification (NCBI taxonomy): domain Bacteria; kingdom Pseudomonadati; phylum Pseudomonadota; class Gammaproteobacteria; order Pseudomonadales; family Pseudomonadaceae; genus Pseudomonas; species Pseudomonas sp. HMSC063H08. The sequence goes on along the minus strand of NZ_KV813540.1, from coordinate 163,698 downwards.
AGCGGGGTACGGCTCGCGTCAGAGCGGGTCGTTCATGCGCAGCAACTCTTCCGGGAGATGCTCGATGTACTCTTCTTCGCCCGGCGGCATCTGCAGGTGGAAGCCCTGCTTCTCGATGTTCTCCAGGACCTTGGCAACATCCTCGCGGGCCAGTTGGCGCTCGGGGGTGAGCAGCAGGTCGAAGACATGTTGCGGCGCGCCGAACGGCACCAGCAGGGCCTCGGGCACGCGGCTCAACGCCTCGCGCTTGTCGACGTAGAGGTACATCTCGTTCTTGCGCGGGCTCTTGTAAACGGAACAGATTCGTTTCATGCGCTCTCCAGGGCGTCCAGCAGGGCCTGGCCCATGCGTTCGCGGCGCCAGCCGCGGAGGGAATCGGGCAGTTCGTAGGGACCGTCGGGATAGCCGCTCTTGAGCAGTGCCTCGAGGATCTTCTTGCGCAGCATCAGCTCGGGCGCCATGCCCAGGGTCTCCGCTTCGCGCTGGCCGATGGCGCGCAGGCTCTTGAGCAGCGGGGTGACCTCCGGCGGCAGCGGCTCGGGCAGCGCCTCGGGCCATTCGCTCTGCGGCAGGCGCGCAGCCTGGGCGATCAGTTCGATGAGGAAGTCGCCGTCCTGGCGCACGGTGCGCGGATGCATGTCCTCGATCGCCGCCAGGTCGGTCTTGTTCTTCGGCAGCAGGCGCGCCAGCGGCCACAGGGTGCGTTCGCGCAGCACGTGGTTGCGCGGCCGGTTGCGCAGGCGTGCCTGCTCCTCGCGCCAGGCGCAGAGTTCGCGGAGCACCGCCAGTTGCTGCGGACGCAGCCGCCAACCCAGCTTGACCTCGCGGTAGGCCTCGCGCGGATCGCTCTCGCGGCAGAGGTTGGCGACCAGTTCGGCGCCGTCCTCCAGCAGCCAGGCGCGTTTCTCCTCGCTCAGCCGCGCATCCAGGGCCAGGTAGACCTGGGCGAGGTGCTGGACGTCGTCGGCGGCGTAGCGCATCTGCATCTCGGTGAGCGGCCGTTGCAACCAGTCGGAACGGGTCTCGTCCTTGGGCAGGTCGATGTCCAGCACCTCCTTCACCAGCTTCGAATAGCCCATCGAATGGGCCATACCGAGATAGGCGGCGGCCAACTGCGTATCGAACAGCGGCACCGGCAGGCTGCCGGTGAGGCGCAGGAACACCTCGAGGTCTTCGCTACAGGCGTGCAGCACCTTCACCACCCGCTCGTCTTCGAGCAGTTCGGCGAAGGGACTCCAGTCCTGGATCAGCAGCGGATCGATCAGCCACTCCTGCCGGCCATCGCCCACCTGCACCAGACCGGCCGCGGGATAGAAGGTATCGACGCGCATGAACTCGGTATCGAGCGCGAGGTACGGCTGTGTGCGCCATTCCCGGCATTGCTGCGCCAGGCTGGCATCATCGCGGATCCACTGGATTTCGGGCGCGGTCACGAACATCTCCTTGGTCAAGTGCGGCGCATTATATAGAGCCTCGCGCCCTGCGAGCATTCCGCTCGGCACCGCGCTTGCCGATGAACGTAGCGAATGTCCATACTCCGCCCCTTGTCCGACAATCCGAACAAGGGAACTGCATGAAGAAGCTCAGCGGAATAATCGTCCTCCTGCTGGCTGGCGCGGCTCTTTACCTGGCCCTGAAGACCAGCCCGATCGACCCGCTCGCCTGGGATGCCCCGGCCGCTCCGCAGATGACCGGGGTCCTCGAACCCAACGACACCCTGATGAAGGCCGAGCTGCTTGGCCAGGGCCAACTGCACGGCCCCGAGGACACCGCCGTGGACAGCCAGGGCCGCGTCTATGCCGGTCTCGCCGACGGCCGCGTGGTACGCCTGGACGCCAGCGGCAAGGTCGAGACCTTCGTCGACACCGGCGGCCGCCCGCTGGGCATGGACTTCGATGCCGCCGGCAACCTGATCCTCGCCGACGCCTGGAAAGGCCTGCTGCGCATCGATCCGCAGGGCAAGGTGGAAACCCTCGCCACCGAGGCCGACGGCGTCCCCTTCGCCTTCACCGACGACCTCGACATCGCCAGCGACGGCCGCATCTACTTCAGCGACGCTTCCAGCAAGTTCCACCAGCCCGACTACATCCTCGACCTGCTCGAGGCCCGACCGCACGGCCGGCTGCTGCGCTACGACCCGTCCACCGGCAAGACCGAGGTGCTGCTCAAGGACCTGTACTTCGCCAATGGCGTGGCACTCTCGGCAAACGAGGACTTCGTACTGGTCAACGAGACCTACCGCTATCGCATCACCCGCTACTGGCTGAAAGGCGAGAAGGCCGGCCAGCACGAGGTGTTCATCGACAACCTGCCGGGCTTGCCGGACAACCTCCAGGGCGACCGCAAGGGTACCTTCTGGGTGGCCCTGCCGACCCCGCGCAAGGCCGACGCCGACTTCCTCCACCGGCATCCCTGGCTGAAGGCGCAGCTGGCCAAGCTGCCGCGCATGTTCCTGCCCAAGCCGACCGCCTACGGGCTGGTCATCGCCATCGACGAACAGGGCAGGATCGTCCGCAGCCTGCACGACACCAGCGGCCACCACCTGCGCATGATCACCTCGGCGAAGCCGGTGGGCGACCAGCTCTACTTCGGCAGCCTGGAAAACGATCGGATCGGCCGTCTGGCGATTCCCTGAAAAAGCCGAGGCGAAAAAAAGCCCGGCGCAAGCGCCGGGCCAAGCCAATCGGACAAGCGTTCCGAGGGATAGAACACAGGAGCGGATACCTCGGAACGAGCCGATTCTGCATGTCTGGACAAATACCTCGCTGCCGGGCGAGGCTGATGACCGAGTAGGAATCTTCCTCGCCTGGAGCCAGCCCTTTCCTTTCGCCATTTCTCCGCCTCGCCGCGCGACGCCGGGATGACGCGACGCGGTCCAAGGGGCATGATCCACCCATCCGCCACCGGCTTTGCTTCCCGACCCAAGGAGTCCGCGATGTCGTCCGCCCAACTGCTGACCGCGCAACAACTGGCCGCCCGCCTCAGCGAACCCGACCTGCTGGTCCTCGACTGCCGTTTCGCCCTCGAAGACCCGTCCTACGGTGCCCGCGTCTATCAGGAGAACCACATTCCCGGCGCGCATTTCGCCGACCTCGAACGGGATCTTTCTGCTCCCGTGCGCAAGGGCGTGACCGGTCGCCATCCGCTGCCGGATCCCGCCGAGCTAGCGCTCAAGCTACAAGCCTGGGGCCTGCGCCAGGATAGCCAGGTGGTGCTCTACGACGACGGCCCCGGCGCATTCGCCGCCCGCGCCTGGTGGCTGTTGCATTGGCTGGGCAAGCGCGATGGGGTCTACCTCCTCGATGGCGGCCTGGCGGCCTGGAAGGCTGCGGGGCTGGCACTGACCAATGGCGAAAGCAGTCTTCGACCCGGCGATTTCCAGGGCCAGCCCGATGCCTCGCTGTTGATCGACGCCGCCACCCTCCAGGCCCAACTGGGCCAACCCGGACTGGCGCTGCTCGATGCTCGCGCGCAGCCGCGCTTCCGTGGCGAAGTCGAGCCCATAGATCCGGTCGCCGGACACATTCCCGGTGCCCAGTGCGCCGCCTTCACCGACAACCTTGGCAGCGACGGCCGCTTCCTTCCGCCGGAACAATTGCACCAGCGGTTCTCCGCCCTGTTGCGCGGTCGCCCGGTGGACGAGCTGGTCGCCTACTGCGGCTCCGGCGTCACCGCCTGCCACAACCTGTTCGCCCTGAGCCTCGCCGGCTTCCCGCTTCCGCGCCTCTACGCCGGCTCGTGGAGTGAGTGGATCACCGACCCGCGCCGCCCGGTCGCCACCGGCGACTGACGCCATACGCTCGGACGCGGCTTACGCCGCGTCGGGCAGCTTCCTGAAGTAGTCGAGCAACTCCTTCTGCAACGCCTCGTTGCGGAACAGTCCGAAATGCCCGACCTCCCCCTCGGCCCGTCCCTTGCGACGCAACTCCAGGTGCGCCGCGGCATAGACCTGGTGAAGCTTTTCCGCCGCAGCCCAGGGCACGTAGTCGTCGTCCTCGAACAGGAAGCTGGCGACGGGGATGTCCAGCACCTCGTAACCCTGCCGCTGCAATTCGAAGCGCGGTGCCAGGAGGTAGTCCGGCTGCCGCACCCAGCGCGCCCAGTCGCGCATGAAATGACTCGGCATATCCAGGCTGCCGAGGCCGAAGAAACGGCTGGGAAAGCGGCGGAGCAGTCCGGTCAGTAGCGGCACCGCCACGCAGAACAGGCCGAACATCTGCCAGCGCTGCCTGCCTCGCCAGCGCCTCCAGTACGGAAACGAACCGGCGACGAACGCGGCGCCGCTCAATCCGCTGGCCTGACCAGCCAGACCGAGCAACTGCGCGCCGATGCTGTGGCCGACGAAATAGCGCGGTAGCTCCGGCGCGCGCGCTCGGCACCAGGCCAGCGCCGCATCGATGTCCTCGCGTCCCCAGTCGGCCAGGCGATAGCTAGCCACGGCAGGGTCGTCGCCTTCGCTGCCGCGGTAGCTGAACAACAGCACCTCGTAGCCGGAAGCCGCGGCCAGGACGGCGAAGCGCTGGTAGAAGGCGCGCCTGACGCCGAGCGCGCAGGCCACCACGATGCTCCCCTGCGCATCGCCGACGGCCGGGAAGTGGTCGCCGGCCAGGCGCACGCCGTCACGGCAGGCGATCTCCACTGCGGTACTCATTCGCGCTCTCCTTTGCCGTGCGGGTTCGAGCAGCCGGGACGGACGCAATGCTCGACGGATCGCCAGGCGTGCTAGCATGAACATACCGACGGTATGTAAGAAGGCAACAGTATGAATGTCAAGAGCAGGCAGCAGGAAAATGCCGAGGCGACCCGCGAGGCACTGCTGGAAAGCGCCCTCTCCGCCTTCATCGAACATGGCTACGGCGGCGTCTCCATCGACGCCATCGCCCGCGAGGCGCGCGTGACCAAGGGCGCGTTCTACCACCACTTCGGCAGCAAGCAGGAACTGCTCGCCGAATGCTACGAACGCCAGGTACGGACGATCGCCGAGGACCTGGACAGGGTGCCGGCGCAGGTCGACAAGTGGGCGGAGGCCGCCGCACTGGCCGAGGCCTTCATCGACAGCGTGATGGCGCGCGGCAAGCGGCAACTGTCGCTGCAGGAGGTGATCACGGTCGTCGGCTGGGAGCGATGGAAACGCATCGACTCGCGCCATACGCTGCGCTACGTCGGGCGCCTGGTGGACGAACTGGCGGCCAGTGGCGAACTCAAGGACTACCGCCGGGAAACCCTGGTCGGCCAGCTCTACGGCTTCCTTACCCAGGCCGCGATGAGTCTTCGCGATGCACGCAACAAGCGGCAAGCGGCCAATGAAGTGAAAGCCATCCTCCGCGACTTCCTCTACAGCCTGCGCAGGGGCTGAGTATGCCGCCCAGCACAAGCGAAGCAAGGACGCGCCGGTTTAATTTCCAGCGGGCATATCAGCCGTTCTCTAAAGCTGGAAACAATTTAAAAACAGTCCTTTACAGCTGACTTGTTTCACTACACTTCAAATCAAGCGGCTAAGTCCGCTATCGGCGGGGCCATCGGAATAGAAGCTGCCAAACTGCCCGGCCCCGCCGATCCACCTTGCGCGAGGCCGTCATGGGTATTTCCGCCAACGATCTTTGCCAGCACGTGATACGCCCGACCCTGGACTACCTGTCCTGCCACAGCCCCGCCGCCGAAGCGCTGCTGCTGGGCGCGGCGGCCTGCCAGTCGGCGCTGGGGAGCGCCCTCGACGACCGCCGTGGCCACGGCCTGTACCGGATCGCCAGCGAACGCCACCAGCAGCTCTGGGACCAGTACCTGGCGCTGGACCCGGAGCGCGCCAGCCGGGTCCGCGGCCTGGCCAGCCAGCATGCCTTCCTTGCCGCGCCGCACCTGGAACTGACGGTGAACCTGCGCTACAGCACGGCCATCGCCTGGTCGCTGGTGGAAGCCGCGCGACTGCCGCTGCCCGACCAGCACGACCACCTCGCCCAGGCTCGCGTGTGGCGCCAGGTATTCCAGCCGCACGGTCGCCTGCACGAGTTCATCGACGCCTGGCAACGCTGCATCGGCAGCCTCAGCCAGGTCGCCTGACGGCGAATGGAAAAATCCCGCGTCCGAAACAGACCAACCGGTCAGAAAATTTTTTACATACAGACACGAACGGTTGCGCTACCTTCGCTTCACTGGCACCGGAGCCAACCGCTCTGTTCCGCACCCTGCGGAACTTCGGAACACTGGCGCCGGTCTGGGAATCTTGGTAGTTTGCGCGCCGTTATACACAGGAGTTGCTCCAACAATGAAAACAATATGGTTTAAAACCTCTCTCGCACTGACCATTAGCGCTGTCTCCACCTACACCCTCGCCAACGGCATCGCCATCAACGAACAGAGCGCCAGCGGCGCCGGCACCGCGTACGCCGGCCGCGCCTCGTCCGCGCTCGATGCCAGCACCATCTACGGCAACCCGGCCGGCCTGTCCAAGCTGAAACGCACCGAAGTCAGCGGCGGTCTGGCCATCGTCAAGGCCAAGGACGACATCAGCCAGGCCCACAGCACCGCCCAGGGCAGCAACAAGGGCGACTCGGTACCGCTGGCCGCCGTACCGTTCGGCTACTTCTCCACGCCGATCAACGAAGATTTCACTTTCGGCCTGGGCATCTACGTGCCCTACGGCATCATCAACGATTACGAAAACGGCTTCATGGGCAGCTCCCACGGCTCCTATAGCAAGGTGCAGGTGATCACCGTGCAGCCGACCATCGCCTGGAAGATCAACGACAAGGTTTCCGTCGGCTTCGGTCCGACCTTCAACCGCATCGACGGCCAGTTGAAGAACACCCTGGCCACCAATGGCCTGCTCGGCAGCAACGGCGATACCAAGATCAACATCAAGGGCGACGACACTGCCATCGGCTACAACGTCGGCGTGATGGTCGACCTGACCGACGACACCACCTGGGGCCTGACCTACCACTCCAAGGTCAAGTACCACCTGGGCGGCAACACCGAAGTGAAGAACGCTCCGGGTGCCCTGGGCCTGAATGGCAAGTACGATGCCAAGCTGGACATCACCCTGCCGGAATCGGTGGATACCTCCATCACCCACAAGTTCGACGACAAGTGGACGGGCTACCTGGGCGCCGTCTGGACCCGCTGGAGCCGCCTGGAGAAGATCGAAGTGCGCAACAGCGGCGTACCGGCGCTCGGCCAGGCCCTGGGCTTCAACACCATCGGCGAAGACCTGAACTGGCGCGACACCTGGTCCTTCTCGGTAGGTACCTCCTACCAGGCCACCCCGGAGTGGGTGCTGCGTACCGGCTTTGCCTACGAGCCCTCGCCGACCACCAACGAGGACCGCAACGTGCGCATCCCGGTGGGCGACCGCAAGGTCTTCACCGTCGGTGCCGGCTGGTCGCCGAACCAGGACCTGACCGTCGACGTGGCCTACGCCTACCTGTGGGAAACCACTGCCGGCGTCAACCAGGAAGGCAGCGCCCTGCAGCCGGCCTACAGCGCCAAGTACGACAACAGCGCGCATGGCCTGACCGCCCAGGTCACCTATCGTTTCTGATCGCACGCGCCAACGAAAAAGCCGGGCATTGCCCGGCTTTTTCATGCCTGGCCGACCCTCAGGGCTGGCTGGCGATGGCCTTCTCGATGGCGGCCTGGAGCTGCGGATCGTCCGGGGTGGTCTTGCTGGAGAACTGCGCGACCACCCTGCCCTGGCGATCCACCACGTACTTGTAGAAATTCCAGCGCGGCGCCTGGCCGCTCTGCTCGGCCAACTGGCGGAACAGCGGGATCGCCTCGTCGCCGCGCACGTGCTGCGGCTGGGTCATGGCGAAGGTCTCGCCGTAGTTGCCATAGCAGATCTTCGCGGTCTCGGCGGTATCCGCGGCTTCCTGCTTGAAGTCGTCGGAAGGTACCCCGAGCACTTCCAGGCCCTGCCCCTTGTAACGCTGGTAGAGCGCCTCGAGCCCCTTGAACTGCGGGGTGAAGCCACAGTGGCTGGCAGTGTTGACCACCACCAGCGGCTTGCCGGCGTAACGCTGGCAAAGATCGATGCTTTCCTTGGAACGCAGCTTGGTCAACTGGCCCTGCAACAGTTCCGGGCAATCGGCGGCCCAGCCGCTCAGCGGCAGCCCGGCGAGCGCCAGGACGGACAACAGCACGCGAGGTTTCATGGAATGGCTCCTTGGCGACGAATGTCCCAGCTTACCCTTCCCCGCGCCTATCGCCACCTATCAGCATGCGCCCATGCCCAGTTCCAGCAGCGCCAGTCCGCCACGCTGCCAGCCCCACCAGGCGAGTCCCAGCAGCGCCCCGGCGGCGAGCAGCCAGGCCAGCTTCACGCCGCGCCTCCGGCCACCTGCAGGCGCGCCACCGGACGCTCGCGCACCGGCCAGTTGAGCAGCGCCGCGAGCAGGCTTAGCAGGATCGACAACTGCCAGACCAGGTCGTAGCTGCCGGTGCGGTCGTAGACCACCCCGCCCAACCAGCCGCCGAGGAAGGCGCCCAACTGGTGGAAGAGGAACACGATGCCGCCGAGCATCGACAGGTTGCGCACGCCGAACAGGGTCGCCACGGTGCCGTTGGTCAGGGGCACCGTGGACAGCCACAGCAGCCCCATGGCCACGCCGAAGGCGTAGGCGCTGTAGACGCTCAGCGGCAGCCAGAGAAACAGCACGATCACTACCCCGCGCACCAGGTACAGCGCGGTCAGCAGGCGCGGCTTCGACCAGCGCCCGCCGAGCCAGCCGGCGATGTAGGTGCCGAACACGTTGAACAACCCGACCAGCGCCAGCACCGTGGTGCCGACCTGCGCCGGCAGGTGCTGGTCGACCAGGTAGGCCGGCAGGTGTACGCCGATGAACACCACCTGGAAGCCGCAGACGAAGAAGCCCAGCGCCAGCAGCCAGAACCCGGAATGCGCGCAGGCCTCGCGCAGCGCTTCGCCGAGGCTCTGTTCGTGGCCCTGCGGCGGCAACGGGCGATCCTTCATCAGCCCGGCCAGCGGCACGATCAGCGCCACCAGCAGGCCCAGGGCGAGCAGGGCCGAGGACCAGCCCAGCCAGCCGATCAGGGCGAGGGTACCGGGCAGCATGGCGAACTGGCCGAAGGAGCCGGCCGCGCTGGAGATACCCATCGCCATGCTGCGCTGCTCCGCCGGCACTGCGCGGCCGACGGCGCCGAGGATCACCGAGAACGAGGTGCCGGAAAGGCCCAGGCCGATCAGCAGGCCGGCGCTCAGCGACAGCCCACTGGCCGACTGCGAGAGTCCCATCAGGATCAGGCCGAGGGCGTACAGCAGGCCCCCCACCAGCACCGCCCGCGCCGCGCCGTAGCGGTCGGCGAGCGCCCCGGTGAACGGCTGGGCCAGGCCCCAGACCAGGTTCTGCAAGGCGATGGCGAAGGCGAAGACTTCGCGGCCCCAGCCGAAATCAGCGCTCATCGGCGCGAGGAACAGGCCGAAACCATGTCGCACGCCGAGGGACAGGGCGAGGATCAGGGCTCCGGACAGCAGGATCCAGAAGGCGGCACGCGGCATGGGTCGCTCCATCTACGGGTATATACCCGCTTTATCGTGAACGAAGCGCCTCTGCGAGAGGCTTCGTCGGTTGTCAGTCCAGTCGCTCCAGTTCCACCAGCAACGCCGCCAAGGCGCCGCTGCGCTCCTCGCCAAGGCGCCCGGCGAGACGCCGCTGCGCGTCTTCCCAGGCCGGCGTTCCGCGTTCCAGGGCATCCAGCCCGGCAGGCGTCAGCTCGACCAGGCGGTTGCGCTGGTCCTCGCCACCGGTCAGGCGCAGCAGGCCGTCGCCTTCCAGCACCCGCAGGTTGCGACCGAGGGTGCTGCGGTCGAGTCCCATGGCTTCGGCGAGTTCGGAAATGCTCGGCCGGTCCAGGCGCCGCAGGTGCCGCAGCAGGGAAAACTGCGCCACCTTGAGGCCGGTATCGGCCAGCGCCTCGTCGTAGAAGCGGGAAACGCTGCGGGCGGCGCGACGCAGTTTGGTACAGAGGCATTGGGTCGGTAGCATGGATGCGTGTATATACCCGTACCTCTCGTCGGTCAAGCGGATTGTCCGAACTGCCAACGCCGTCTGTTGCCCCTGCCAAGGCCGGACGCCGGGCGCTGGCCTATAACTCGCGCTGTCAGCGGCGACCGGGAGCACCCGGCGCCCTCCATCCATCGCCGAGGTAGCCATGCCCGTTTACAAAGCCCCGCTGCGCGACACGCGCTTCCTGCTCAACGAAGTCTTCGATTTCCCCGAGCATTACCGCAACCTCGTCAACGGAGCCGAAGCCACGCCGGACATGGTCGATGCGATCCTCGGCGAATGCGCGAAGCTCTGCGAGGAAGTGATCGCCCCGCTCTACCACAGCGGCGACGAGGAAGGCTGCCACCTGGAGAACGGCGAAGTACGGACGCCGAAGGGCTACAAGGAAGCCTACGAGGCCTATGTCGCCGGCGGCTGGCAGGGCCTCTCGCACCCGGTGGAGTACGGTGGCCAGGGCCTGCCGATGAGCCTCGGCGCGCTCAAGCAGGAGATGATGGGCACAGCCAACTGGCCGTTCTCCATGTATCCCGGCCTCTCCCTCGGCGCGATGAACACCCTGATGCAGCACGGCACCGAGGCACAGAAGCAGACCTACCTGGTTCCGCTCACCGAGGGCCGCTGGGGCGGCACCATGTGCCTCACCGAGCCGCAGTGCGGCACCGATCTCGGCCAGGTGAAGACCCGCGCCGAGGCCAACCCCGACGGTAGCTACGCCATCAGCGGGACGAAGATATTCATCTCTTCCGGCGAACACGACCTGACCGAGAACATCGTCCACATCGCCCTCGCCCGCCTGCCGGACGCACCGAAGGGCACCCGCGGCATTTCCCTGTTCATCGTGCCCAAGTTCCTTCCCGGCGAAGGCGGCGCGCTCGGCCCGCGCAACGGCGTGAGTTGCGGCGCGCTGGAGAAGAAGATGGGGATCAAGGCCTCGGCCACCTGCGTGATGAACTTCGACGGCGCCACCGGCTTCCTCATCGGGCCGCCGAACAAGGGCCTGGAATGCATGTTCACCTTCATGAACAGCGCCCGCATCGGCACCGCCATCCAGGGCGTGGCCACCGCCGAGCTGGCCTACCAGGGCGCCCTCGCCTACGCCCGCGAACGCCGCTCCATGCGCGCGCTCTCCGGGACCAAGGAACCCGACCAGGTCGCCGACAGCCTGATGCACCACGGTGACGTGCGGCGCATGCTGCTGACCCAGAAAGCCATCGCCGAAGGCGGCCGGGCGCTGGTCTACCTGGCCACCCAGTACGCCGACCGGATGATCCAGGGCATCCTCAGCAACGACGACGCCGAATACGAACGCTGGGACGACAAGCTCGGCTTCCTCACGCCGATCCTCAAGGGCTGCCTGACCGAACTCGGCCTGGAAAGCGCTAACCTCGGCATGCAGGTGTTCGGCGGCCACGGCTATATCCGCGAACACGGCATGGAGCAGATCGTCCGCGACGCGCGGATCGCCACCCTCTACGAAGGCACCACCGGCATCCAGGCCCTCGACCTGCTCGGCCGCAAGGTCCTGCTGATGACCCAGGGCAAGGCCGTGCGCGACTTCACCAGGGATGTGGCCCGGTTCGCCGTCGACCTGCTAAAGAACGAGCCGCGCATGCGCGGCCGCGCCCTGGTGCTGCTCAAGCTCTGCGCCCAATGGAACCTGCTGACCCTGCGCATTGCCCTCACCGCGCGCAAGCAACGCGATCTGGTGAGCACCGCCAGCCACGACTACCTGATGTTCTCCGGCTACGCCACGCTGGCCTATTCCTGGGCCCTCCAGGAAGCCGCTGCGCGCCGGCGACTGCGCCAGGGCGGCAGCGAGTCGGCGGACTTCTACAAGGCCAAGATCGCCACCAGCGAGTTCTACTTCGCCCGCCTGCTTCCGCGCGCCAAGGGCCACGCGGCGGCGATGGCGAAGCCGACCGGTTCGATCATGGACCTGAAGAGCGAGCACTTCGCCTTCGACTGAGGCGACCACCCGCAGCGCGCCAGCGGAGCCTCAGTCTCCGCTGGCGCCAGCCGCCGTCAGCAACAACGCACGGACGTCGTCGAGCATCGAGTCCCACTCGTCCTGGCCAATGTCCATCAGGCGGAAGTAGCGCAACATGAAGGCGCCCTCCACCGCCAGGAACGCCAGGCGCGCACGGCGCCCCTCGGGTGCGGACAGGTCCAGGCCTTCCAACCGGCTGCGATACCACTGGTTGCTGCCCTCCAGGTGCTCGGGCGTCTGGATCAGCGCCGCCATCAGCGCCGCCGCCTTGCTGCTGGACAACTCGTCCGAACGCTGGGTCGCCTCGGCATGCGCGCGAACCCGCGTCAGCGGCGTCGGCTGCTTCCCCGCCACCGCTTCGAACAGGCTGTCGTAGGCCTTGCCCCAGCGCTCGAAGATCGCGTCGATCAGCGCGTCCTTGGTACCGAAGCAGTACTGCACGCCGCCCTTGGTGATGCCCATTTCCTTCGCCACCGCATCGATGGTCAGGCCGGCCGCGCCCTCGCGGGCGATCACCGCCTCGGCGGCATCGAGCAACTGGTCGCGGTCGATCGTTCGTCGGCGTCCCATGGCTACCTCTTGAGTTTAAATCCATACGTATGTATTTATATTTTCACGCGTCCGCCCGTGGCGCGCAATTCCCGTTATCCACGGCGAGCGAAGAACCGTTCGCCACAGAGGTTATCCCATGTTCCGGCAGAACCGCTGGCTGGTCCTGGCCATCGTCTCCAGCGCCCTGTTCCTCATCATCATCGACATGACCGTGCTCTACACGGCCCTGCCGCGCCTGACCCACGACCTCGGTGCGACGGCCGCGGAGAAGCTCTGGATCGTCAACGCCTATCCGCTGGTGGTCGCCGGCCTGCTGCCCGGCGCCGGCTTGCTCAGCGACCGCCTTGGCCACAAGCGGCTGTTCCTCGCCGGCCTGCCGCTGTTCGGCCTGGCCTCGCTGTGCGCCGCCTTCGCCCCCACCGCCGCGGCGCTGATCGCCGCCCGCGCCGGGTTGGCGGTGGGCGCGGCACTGATGATGCCGGCGACCCTGTCGATCGTCCGCCATGTCTTCCAGGACGAACGCGAACGCGCCCTGGCCATCGGCATCTGGGCCTCCGTCGCCTCTGCCGGCGCGGCGCTGGGGCCGGTGGTCGGCGGCGTGCTGCTGGAGTTCTTCTGGTGGGGCTCGGTGTTCCTCATCAACGTCCCGGTGGTGGCCATCGCCCTGTTGCTGGCGCTGCCGGCCATCCCCGCCTGCGGCGGCCAGTCACGGCGACCATGGGACGCCCTCGGCTCGCTGCAGGTGATGTTCGGCCTGGTCGGGGTGGTCTATGCGATCAAGGAACTCAGCGCGCGCGCCCCGGACTTCGGGCTGGCCGTCCTGGCCGCGCTCGGCGGCATGCTCTGCCTGTACCTGTTCGTCCGCCGCCAGCGCCGCGCCCGCGAGCCGATGATCGACTTCGCGCTGTTCCGCAACCGGCGCTTCGCCCGCGGCGTCGCGGTGGCCCTGGTGGCGACCATGGCGCTGGTCGGCATGGAACTGGTGTTCAGCCAGCACCTGCAACTGGTGCAGGGCCTGACGCCGCTGAAGGCCGGCCTGTTCGTCCTGCCGATCCCGCTGGCCTCGCTGGTGGTCGGGCCGCTGGCCGGTTGGCTGGTGCCGCGCTGGGGCGAGAACCGGGTGATGTGCGCCTCCCTGCTGCTCGGCAGCGCCGGATTGCTCGGCCTGGCCCTGTCCTACCAGGCCGCCACCGGAGCGCAACTGGCCAGCCTGGTGCTGCTCGGCGTCGGCTTCGGCGGCGCGATGACCGCCGCCTCCACCGCGGTGATGCTCAACGTGGACGAACAGAGTTCCGGAATGGCGGCCGCCATCGAGGACGTATCCTACGAACTGGGCGGGGTGATCGGCGTGACCCTGCTCGGCAGCCTGATGAGTTTCGTCTACGGGATGTCGCTGAGGCTGCCCTCGGCCGAGCTGCCGGCGCGGGTCCGCGACAGCCTCGACGACGCCCTGTTGGTCGCCGAGGGCCTGGCGCCGGAGGTCGCGTCGCGGCTCGTCGAGCTTGCCCGGCAGGCTTTCGACCAGGCCTTCGTCGCCGTGCTGCTGGCCGCCGCCGCGCTGCTCTTCCTCAGCTCCATGGCGGTCCTGCGCCAGCCGCGTCCGGCTACAGAGCCAGCGCCACCAGCACCGCACACTCGGTAAGTTCGACCAGCGCGCCGGCGGTGTCCCCGGTGGTGCCGCCGAGGCGCGCGAGGAAACGGCTGCGCAGCCAGGCGAAGAGCATCAGCGTCACCAGCAACGCCAGCAGGCCGGCCAGGCCGAACGCCAGGGCCAGGCCGAAACTCACCCCCAGCACCCACGGCAGGCTGCGCGCCGGCAGGTGCTCGGCGATGGCCTGGCCGAGGCCGCCGGGGCGCGCGTAGGGCGTGGTCAGGAACAGCAGCGGCAGGCTGCTGCGCGCCAGCCACGGAGCCAGCGGCAACAACCCGGCCTCGCCCTGGCCGAGCAGCGCCGCCAGGGCGGAGAACTTCAACAACAGGACCAGTACCAGGACCACCACCGCCACCGGGCCGCTGCGCGGGTCCTTCATGATCGCCAGGGTCCGCTCGCGGTCGCCCAACCCGCCGACCCAGGCGTCCGCCATGTCGGCCAGGCCGTCCAGGTGCAGCGCGCCGCTCAGCGCCACCCACAGGCTCAGCAGCAAGGCTGCCTGCAACAGCGGCGGCGTACCGTCGAGCGACCGCGCCGCGGCGTACAGCACGACGCCGATCAGCACCCCGACCAGTGGATAGCAGAGCACCGCGCGGCCGAACTGTTCCGGCGTCGGCATCGCCGACAGGCGCACCGGCAGGCGGGTGAGGAACTGCAAGGCGACCAGCAGTGAGCGCAAGGCTTCGCGCATGGCTATTCCCCTTCCCGGCATTCGTGCCAGCGATCGTCGCCCTCTCCGGCGCGCAGGCCGAACAGTGCGCCATGACCGACGTCCACCTGCAGCAAGCGCTCGCGCGGCAAGCCACGGGCGCGAGCGAGCAACAGACGGATGACGCCGCCATGGGTCACCAGCAGCACACGACGGCCGGCGTGACGCTGGCGCAGGCGTCGCTGGGCGGCCAGCACCCGCGCCTCGAACTCGGACAGCGGCTCGCCGCCCGGCGGGGTAAAGGCGTAGGGATCGGCCCAGAAGCGGCCGAGCGCCTCGCTGTGGCCGTCCATCAGGCTGGCCGCCGAGCGCCCCTCCCAAGCGCCGAAATGCAATTCGCGCAGATCGTTTTCCAGTTCCAGCTCGATCCCCTGGCGCTGCGCCAGTTCCTCGGCGAAGGCGCGGCAACGTTGCAATGGCGAGCTGACCAGCAGGTCCCAGCGTCCGCCTTCCACCGCCGTGCGCATCTGCGCCCAGCCACGCGCGGTCAAGGCGTCGTCGAGGCTGCCGCGGAAACCGCCGCCGGACTCGGTTTCGCCATGCCGCAGGAGGTCCAGGCGCAGGCTCATGCCGGGCGGTCCGAGACCGCCGCTTCGGCGAAGGTCGCCATCCCCGCGTGCAGCGCGCAGGCCTGGCGCAGCAGCGGCACCGCCAGCGCCGCGCCGCTGCCCTCGCCCAGGCGCAGGCCGAGGTCGAGCAGCGGTTGCGCCGCCAGGGCTTCGAGCACATGCCGATGGCCCGGCTCGGCACCGCTGTGGGCGAACAGCAGCCAGTCGCGGCAGGCCGGGTTCAGGCGCACCGCGCAGAGCGCCGCGACGCTGCAGATGTAGCCGTCGACCAGGGCGACCATGCCTTTCTGCGCGCAGGCCAGGTAGGCGCCGGCCAGCGCGGCGATCTCCAGCCCACCGAGACGGCGGAGGGTTTCGAAGGGGTCGGCGCGATGGGCGCCGTGCAGGACCAGGGCGCGCTCGATCACCGCGGTCTTGTGTGCCACGCCGCTGGCGTCCAGCCCGGTTCCCGGCCCGACCAGCGCGCTCACCGGCGCATCCAGCAGCGCGCAGGCCATGGCCGCCGCCGCGGTGGTATTGCCGATGCCCATCTCGCCGCCGATGAACAGCTGGCTGCCGGCCTGCTCGGCGCGGCGCACGCTTTCGCGCCCGGCCTCAAGCGCCAGCAGGCACTGTTCGGCGCCCATCGCCGGGGCCTCGACGAAGTTCGCGGTGCCCGCCGCCAGGCGCAGGTGACGCACGCCGGGCAAGGCTTCCAAGGGGAACGCGGTGCCCAGGTCGACCACCTCCAGGCCGGCGCCGAGTTCGCGCGCCAGCACGCTGATCGCCGCGCCGCCGCGGACGAAGTTGCGCAGCATCTCGCCGGTGACCGCCTGCGGATAGGCCGAGATGCCCTCGGCGACTACCCCGTGGTCGCCGGCGAAGACCGTCACCCAGATCCTCTCCAGGCTCGGTCGTTCGCGCCCCTGCAACGCCGCCAGGTCGATCGCCACTTGCTCCAGGCGGCCCAGCGAGCCGCGCGGCTTGGTCAACCGGTCCTGGCGTTCGGCCGCGCGCCGGCGCATCTGCGGATCTGCCTCGCGGCAGGTGTCGCGCCACCATTGCAGACTCATAGCGGTTCTCCTTTCAACGGCATGGGCAAGCCGGCGACGGTCAAGGTCACCCGCTCGCAGCGTTCGGCGATGGCCTGGTGCAGCCAGCCGGCCTCGTCGACGTAGCGCCGGCTGAGTTCGCCCAGCGGCACCACGCCGAGCCCGGTTTCGTTGCTGACCAGGATGATCCGCCCCGGCAGCTCGCCGAGGCATTCCAGCAGCGCCTCGCGCTCGCCGTCGAGACGCTGGGGATCGTCGCAGAGCAGCAGGTTGGTCAGCCACAGGGTCAGACAGTCGACCAGCAGGCAGCGTCCGGCCTCGGCCTCGCTGCGCAGCGTCGCCGCCAGCGCCAGGGGCTCCTCCAGGGTTCGCCAGTGGGCCGGGCGGCGCGCGCGGTGCTCGGCGATGCGCCGGCCCATTTCGCCGTCGCCGGCCTGGGCGGTGGCGATGTAGCTCACCGCCAGCCCGCTCTCGGCGGCCAGGCGCTCGGCCAGGCGGCTCTTGCCGGAACGGGCGCCGCCAAGGATCAGGTCACGCATGGGGTTCTCCGCAGAGGGCGAGCAATCGCCCGGTATCCAGGTGGCGCTCGACCAGGTCGGCGAGCCGCTCGATGTCACGTTCGCGCAAGGCCTGGTAGTCCACCGCCTGGACCTCGCGCAGGCCGGCCCAGCGCAGCAGCGCCGAACAGGCCGCGGTGGATTCGAACAGGCCGTGCAGGTAGGTGCCCATGACGTTCCCGTCGACGCTGCGGGCACCATCCGCGCGGCCATCGTCGAGCACCACCGCCGGCCGCGCCAGGGCCTCGCCACGAGTGACCCCTGCATGGATCTCGTAGCCCGACAGCGGCGCGTCCTCCAGGCTCAGGCGGCCCTGTACGTTGCGCAATTGCTTGTCCGCCTCCAGGGTCGTTTCCAACGCCAGCAGGCCGAGGCCAGCGCTGCTGCCGGCCGCGCCTTCCAGGCCGAGCGGATCGTGCAGGCGCTCGCCGAGCATCTGCAGGCCGCCGCAGATCCCCAGCAGGCGACCGCCGTAGCGCAGGTGACGGAGGATCGCCTCGTCCCAGCCACGCTCGCGCAGCGCCGCGAGGTCGGCGCGCACGCTCTTCGAGCCGGGCAGGACGATCAGGTCCGCCGACGGCAGCGCCTGGCCGGGGCCGACGAAGCTCAACTCGACCTGGGGATGCAGGCGCAGCGGATCGAAATCGGTGTGGTTGCTGATCCTCGGCAGCACCGGCACCACCACCTTCAGGCGCGGCCCGACCTTGGCCGCCTGGCGCGTGTCGATGGCGTCCTCCGCCTCCAGGTGCAGGTCGCTGACATAGGGCAGCACGCCGAGCACCGGCTTGCCGGTGCGCGCCTCCAGCCAGTCGAGGCCGGGTTGCAGCAGGGCGATGTCGCCGCGGAAGCGATTGATGACGAAGCCCTTGACCCGCTCCCGCTCCGAGTCGGAGAGCAGTTCCAGGGTGCCGACCAGGTGGGCGAAGACCCCGCCGCGGTCGATATCGGCGACCAGGATCACCGGACAGTCCACCGCTTCGGCGAAGCCCATGTTGGCGATGTCGTTGGCGCGCAGGTTGATCTCCGCCGGCGAGCCGGCGCCCTCCACCATCACCACCCGGTAGGCGGCGGCGAGCCGCCCATGGGAAGCCAGCACCGCTTCCATCGCCACGCGCTTGTAGTCGTGGTAGGCAGCGGCGTCCATGCTGGTCACCGCGCGGCCATGGATGATCACCTGGGCGCCGATGTCGGTGTTCGGCTTGAGCAGCACCGGGTTCATGTCGGTGTGCGGCGCCAGCCGGCAGGCCTGGGCCTGGACCGCCTGGGCGCGGCCGATCTCGCCGCCGTCGGCGGTGACCGCGCTGTTCAGCGCCATGTTCTGCGGCTTGAACGGCACCACCGCGACGCCGCGCCGGGCCAGCCAGCGGCACAGCGCGGTCACCAGGGTGCTCTTGCCGGCGTCCGAGGTGGTGCCCTGGACCATCAGGGTCCGTCCGCGATCACTCATGAGCAGGCTCCTTGAAGCCGAGCAGCGCGGCATCCAGCCGGGCCCAGGCGGCCTCGTCGGCGGGCAGGCCGAGGCGCAGGCTGGCCGGCTGCTCGAACTGGCGGGTGAGGATGCCGCGCCGCGCCAGGTAGTCGTGCAACGCCGCGCAGCGTGGATCGACCAGGCGCTGGAACAGCGCGCTGCCGCCCGCCGGCGGCCAGCCGTGGCGGCGCAGCAGTTCCTCCAGGCGCTGGCTGGCGGCCAGCAGGCGCTCGCGCTGCTGGCGCTGTTGCTGGCGGTCGCGCAAGGCACTCTGGGCCACATGGCGCACCGGGCCATTGACCGTCCACGGACCGAGCTGCTCGGCCAGCGCCTGCAACAGCGGCCGTTCGCCGAGGGCGAAGCCGAGCCGCGCACCGGCCAGGCCGAAGAACTTGCCGAACGAGCGCAGCACGATCAATCCGGGCCGGTTGCTACAGGCCGCCAGGCTCGACTGCGGGGTGCAGTCCATGAACGCCTCGTCGACCAGCAGCCAGCCGCCGCGACGTTGCAGGCGGGCATGCCAGGCCAGCAGCTCGGCGGGCTCGAAGACCCGCCCGGTGGGGTTGTTCGGGTTGACCACCAGCAGCACGTCGAGGCTGTCGAGATAGGGCTCGACCTCGGCCTCGCCGATCTCCCGCACCAGGTGCCCGGCCTGGCGCCAGGCGTGGGCGTGCTCGGCATAGCACGGCGACAGGACGCCGACCCGCCCGCCCCGCCGCAACCTTGGCAGGGCCTGGATCGCCGCCTGGCTGCCGGCCAGCGGCAATACCCGTTCGGCGCCGTAGTAGAGGCAGGCGGCGGCTTCCAGGCCGTCGTCGCTCTCCGGCAGGCGGGTCCAGGCCTGCTCGGGGATCGCCGGCAGCGGAAACGGCCAGGGCGCGATGCCGGTGGACAGGTCCAGCCAGTCCGCCAGCGGAATGTCGTAGCGGCGCGCCGCCTCGCGCAACCGCCCTCCGTGTTCAAGCATGCAGCCACCCCATGGCCCAGAGTCCGGCCAGCACCAGCAGCCAGAGCAGCACGCCCTGGCGCACCAGCGCCAGGGCCCGATAGATGTCGCGGCCCTGCGGCTGCGGGCCGCTGCCGAGGAGCGGCCGCTGGTGCAGCTCGCCGTGGTAGATCGCCGCGCCGCCCAGGGACACGCCCAGCGCACCGGCGCCGGCGGCCATCACCGGGCCGGCGTTGGGGCTGTCCCATTGCGGCGCCTGCTCGCGCCAGCAGCGCAGGGCCTGGCGGGTGCCGCCGAGCAGCGCGTAGGTCAGCGCCACCAGCCGCGCCGGCAGGTAGTTGAGGATGTCGTCGATCTTCGCCGCGGCCCAGCCGAAGCGCTCGAAGCGCGCGTTGCGGTAGCCCCACATCGCGTCCAGGGTATTGCTCAGGCGATACAGCACCACCCCCGGCGCGCCGGCCACGGCGAACCAGAACAGCGCGGCGTAGACCGCGTCGCTGCCGTTCTCCAGTACCGATTCGGTGGCCGCGCGGGCGACCCCGGCCTGGTCCAGTTCGCGGGTATCGCGGCTGACCAGGTAGCCGACACGTCGCCGCGCCTCGTCCAGGTCGCCGGCGCGCAAGGCCAGCGCCACCGGTTCGGCGTGCTCGCCGAGGCTGCGCAGGCCGAGCGCGGCGTACAGCGCCAGGGCCTGGACCAGCCAGCCGAGGTAGGGAAGTTCAGCGAGCGCCCAGGCCAGCAGGGTCAGCGGCAGTACCGCGAGGACCCAAGCGGTCACCCCGTGGCTGCGCCAGCCGACCCCGGGATCGCCCTCGCCGGCCAGGCGCGAGCGGTTGAAACGGCGCTCCAGGCGATCGGCCAGGCGGCCGAAGGCGACCAGCGGGTGCCAGCCCTGCGGCTCGCCGAAGCGCGCATCCAGCGCCACGCCGAGGATACCCAGCAGTGCGCTCATGCTCGCGCGCCCCAACGGTTCTGGTAGACCAGCTCGGCCAGCGGACGCGGTTCGCTCCAACCCTCCAGCGCCAGCATCGGCGCCGGGTAGAACTCCGCCACCGGGCCCAGGCAGAGCACCGCCACCGCTTCGCTGCCAGGCGGCAGGCCGAGCAGCTCGCCCAGCGCGGCCGGATCGAACAGCGACACCCAGCCCATCCCCAGGCCCTCGGCGCGACTGGCCAGCCAGAGGTTCTGGATCGCGCAGGCGAGCGACGCCAGGTCCATCTGCGGCAGGGTCCGGCGACCGAACACATGGCGTTCGCGGTCGTCCATCAGGGCGGCGACCAGCAGTTCGGCGCAATCCAGCACGCCCTCGACCTTGAGCCGCATGAACTCGTCGGAGCGCTCGCCGAGGGCTTCGGCGGTACGTCCGCGTTCCTCCTCGACCAGCCCGTGGATGGCCCGGCGCAACGCCGGCTCGGTGATACGGATGAAGCGCCAGGGTTGCATCAGGCCGACGCTGGGCGCCTGGTGCGCGGCCTCCAGCAGCCGCGCGAGCAGCTCCGGCGCCACGCTGCCGCCGCTGAAGTGGCGCATGTCGCGGCGCTCGGCGATGGCCCGGTAGACGGCGGCGCGTTCCGTGGCGCTGAAGGCGTGGGAAGAATCGGACATGTCAGTCGGCGTCTCGCGCGGGCGCCAGCAACGCGGCGGCGGCCTGCGGGTTGGAAGGCAGGTAGAAATGGATATAGGAAGCCGTCAGCCGGCCAAGACGGAACACCGCCTCCGCCGTGTTCCGGCCGTTCGGGCAGACGCCACGGGCCAGAGGCTCGACGGCGCAGTCGAGGGTCGAGTGATGGAAGGTATGCCCGCGCAGCCGCCCTTCCGGCAGCTCGACCTCCTGCAAGGCCAGGGCGGTCAGGCGCTTCTGCAGGCGCGCCCGGCCCGGCAGCAGGCCGAGCAGTTCGCCGCGCTCGCCGTCGGCGTCTTCCAGGCAGTCGAGCAGGTAGAGCATGCCGCCGCACTCGGCCAGCAGCGGCTTGCCGGCGGCATGGTGGGCTCGGATCGCCTCGGCCATGGCGCGATTGCCCTGCAGGCGCCCCAGGTGCAGTTCGGGATAGCCGCCCGGCAGGTACAGGCTGTCCACGGCGGGCAACGCCTGGTCCTGCAGCGGCGAGAAGAACGCCAGTTCGGCGCCGAGTTCGCGCAGCAGGTCGAGATTGGCCTGGTAGAGGAAGGCGAACGAGGCATCGCGAGCCACGCCGATGCGCACGCCTTCCAGGCTGCGTTGCAGCGGCGCCGGAGCGGGCACCTCGAAGGTCACCGGCTCCGGCAGGTCGGTCTCGGCGCTGGCCCGCAAGGCGTCGGCGGCGGCGTCCAGGCGCACATCGAGATCGGCCAGTTCCTCGGCCTGGACCAGGCCCAGGTGGCGGCTCGGCAGTTCGAACTCGGCCGAGCGCGGCAGGCCGCCGAACCAGCGCATGCCAGGCGGCAGGCAATCGCGCAGGATGTCGCTGTGGCGCTGGCTACCGACGCGGTTGCCGAGCACTCCGGAAAACGGCAGGTCCGGCTGGAAATGCGCCAGGCCGTAGGCCAGGGCGCCGAAGGTCTGGGCCATCGCCGCGCCGTTGATCACTCCCAGCACCGGCACGCCGAAACGCCGCGCCAGGTCTGCCGCCGAGGGGTTGCCATCGAACAGGCCCATCACCCCTTCGATGAGGATCAGGTCGGCCTCGCCGGCGGCCCGCGCCAGCAGGCGTCGCGCTTCGGCCTCGCCGACCATCCACAGGTCGAGCTGGTAGACCGGCGCGCCGGAGGCGCGGGCGAGAATCATCGGGTCGAGGAAGTCCGGTCCGCACTTGAACACCCGCACCCGTCGCCCCTGGCGCGCATGCAGGCGGGCCAGAGCGGCGGTGACGGTGGTCTTGCCCTGGCCGGAGGCCGGGGCGGCGATCAGCAGGGCCGGACAGCGTGCCTGGGTCATGGGCGAAGCGTCTCCGCGCATGGCGCCGGCATCAGAACTCCACTCCTTTCTGCGCCTTGATCCCGGCCTTGAACGCGTGCTTGACCAGGCTCATCTCGGTCACCGTGTCGGCGGCCTCGATCATCCCCGGCTGCGCGCCGCGACCGGTCACCACCACATGCTGCATGGCCGGGCGCGCCTGGATGTCGGCGAGGACCCTGTCCAGTTCCAGGTAGCCGTGCTTGAGGGCGATGTTCAGTTCGTCCAGCACCACCAGGCCAACGTCCGGGTCGGCCAGCAATTGCGCGGCGACCTTCCAGGCCGCTTCGGCCTTGGCGATGTCGCGCTGGCGGTCCTGGGTCTCCCAGGTGAAGCCCTCGCCCATTACGTGATAGCTGACTTCCTCGGGGAAACGCCGGAAGAAGGCTTCCTCGCCGGTGCTGGCGGCGCCCTTGATGAACTGCACGACACCGACCTTCATGCCATGGCCCAGGGCCCGCGCGACCATGCCGAAGGCCGAGCTGCTCTTGCCCTTGCCGTTGCCGCTATGCACCAGGAGCACGCCGCGTTCGTCGCGGGCCTGGGCGATCTTCTCGTCGACCACGGCCTTCTTGCGCTCCATCCGCTCGCGGTGGCGCTGGTCCTTCTCGGGGGATTCGTTCATCGTCGATCACTCCTTGCGGCGACGCGGCCGCGCCGTCGCCTCGTTCATTCGAAATACCCGGCCTCACAGAGCCTGGTAGCGCACGCTGAGGTAGACCGCCTGGCCAGGCTGGTTGTAGCCATACGCGGTTTCGTAGTCGGCACCGAACAGGTTGGCGATCCGGCCCTGCAGGCGCCATTCGTCGTTCAGCCGGTACTCGCTGCGCAGGTCGAGGGTGGCGTAGCCGCCCAGGCGCACCTCGTTGGCCGGGTCATCATAGCGTCGGCCTTCGGCGTGCACGCTGGCGCCCAGCGAAAGACGCTCGAAGCGCCGGTCCAGTTCCAGGTTGAACATCCGCTGCGCCCGGCGCGGCAGTTCGTTGCCGTCGTTGACGCCGCCGGAACGGTTTTGCGGGTCGAGGAAGGTCGCGTTGGCGTTCCAGTCCCAGCCCAGCCACTGGCTGCCGAGGACCAGTTCGACGCCACGGATGCGCGCTTCGTCGATGTTGAACGGCACATAAAGCCCCTGACGGGTTGTATAGGTGATCAGCGAGTCGATGTCCGTACGATAGGCATTCACCGCCCAGTGCCCCCAGTCGTGCGTACCGCTGAGACCGACCTCCAGGCTGCGCGAAGTCTCGGCGTCCAGGTCGGGATTGCCGTAGTCGGGGAGGTAGAGTTCGTTGAAGGTCGGCGCCTTGAACGCCGTACCGTAGCTGACGGTGAAGCGCAGCGCGTCGCTCAGCGCGTAGCCCCAGGCGGCGCTGCCGGTGTCGTGCACGCCGAACTGCTGGTTGTCGTCACGGCGCAGGCTCAGTTGCCAATCCTGGCGACCGTACCGGCCGAGGTACTGGGCGAACCAGCCTTTGTTCAGCCGCGAGTCGACGCTGAAGGCTTCGCTGCTGCTGATCTCGTCCTTCTGCCAGTCGTAGCCGAGGGTCAGCACATGGCCTTCGGCCAGGGTCAGGTCGTTCTGCCAGGACAGGCTGTCGCGACGGGTATCGAAGCGCGAGTAGAAACGGCCATCCTGATAGGCATCGGCCTTGTCCTCGCTGCGCCCGGCCTGGAGGGTCACCAGCCAGGGATCGAGCGGAGTGAAGCGGGCACGGCCGCCGACCAGGTTCTGCTCGCCGTCGGCGTTGGTATTGAAACCAGAGTTGCCGAAAACCTGGTCATAGTCGTTGTGCGACTTGGCCCTGAGCAGCGTGCCGTCGAGTTCCAGGCCATTGTCGAAGCGATAGCCGCCGCGCAGGTTACCGGACAGGTTGCGATAGCCATCGCGGTCTGGTTCGTAGCTCGAGGTGCCTGCGCGCTTGGCGTTGATGCCCGCCGTATCGAAGCTGCTCACCCCGAGGCTGTACCAACCGTTGCCAGCGCCGCCGCTGACCCCGGCGCTGCCCTCCAGGGTGTGATGGGTGCCGTAGCCGGCGGAGAAGAACGGCTTGGCGCCCTGGCCGTCGCCGCGCCGGGTGAAGATCTGGATCACCCCGCCGATGGCCTCCGAGCCGTACAGGCTGGAACGCGGCCCGCGGACCACCTCGATGCGCTCGATCAGCTCCACCGGCAAGTCCTGGAACGCGGTGAGGCCGGCGCTGGCCGAGCCGACCTTGATGCCGTCGATCAGCACCAGCACATGGTCGGACTCGGTGCCGCGCAGGAACAGCGTGGTGTTCTTGCCGAAACCGCCGTTGTTCGCCAGCGACACGCCGGGTACCTGGCGCAACAGCTCCGGCACGCTGCGCGCCTGGCTGCGCTCGATATCCTCGCGGTCGATGACGCTCACCGCCGCCAGGCTCTGGGAAGCGGTCTGGGCGGTACGGGTGGCGGTCACCACCTGGTCGGCAAGGCTGACCGGTTCGGCCAGGCTCAGGGAAGACGCGCCGCACAGCGCCACGGCTGCCGGGGTCAGGAAAACTCTGTTCATGCTCTACGCTGCTCCGTCGCTCTCACCCGCGCGACCTGGGTTGAGGCAGACGGAGGACGAAGCGACGGCAGGAGACGTCCGACAGCGCCCTCCGCGATGCCGTGGGTGCGTCAGGCCGGTCTCCGGGCTCGCGAGCGAAGCGCTGGACGCTTCCAGCCGCGCCTTCCCATGCCGGAGCACAGTGGTCATCGAGCGGCTGTCTGATTCGCCTACCGTTGCGGGGGCAGCGCTGGCCTGGTTCCGACGGAACGCACCAGCTTCCCTGTTTCACCCCTTGCGGGGCACCTGTCGCAAGGCGCGCAGCTTAGTGGTTCGGGGCTTGCGCGGTCAATGTGGCCGGCCACCGCAGAACTAGCACCCGGCTCCGGGGAGCGGGTCCGCGCGCAGCGCCGTCCCGGCCGGAGCATGGCTGCGGCACCACTGCCGCCAGGTGGCCTGCAACTGCACCAGCGCGGCGCCGGCCAGCTCGCCGCGTTCGCTGCCGGCCAGCGGGCTGGCGGCCAGGGCCTTGAGCAGGCGCGCGGTCGGCGGGTCGAGGGCGTGTTCACGCTCGGCCCGCGGGCCATCGCCCAGCAGCGCCAGGCGCAGGCGCCGCAGGTAGCGGTCGCGGGCCTGCGCCAGGGACGCCGGGACCTCCTCCAGGCACTGCCGCAGGTAGAGCAGCTCGTCGCCGAAGTCGAGTCCCATCAGGCCGTCCGACCAGGGCTGGCGGCGCCCCTCCGGTAAACGGTCGTAGCGCTGCGCCAGGCGGATCAGGCGATCCGCGGTGCGCCCGCCGAACCAGGCCTCGGCCTGCGCCGGCGAGCGCAGGGTGAGCCGCGCCAGGTCGCCGAGGGTGGCCTGCAGCATGCGCCGGTAATGGCGTTCGCCCGGCCGCAGGCTGACCAGGTTGAACACCAGCACGGCGAAGGCCACCCCAAGCACCGTCGACAGGGCGTTGTTGAGGAAGTGCGCGAGGTCGTAGCTCATGCTGTTGCTCGGCGCGACGTTCTTCACGAAGAAGATGCAGAACGGCGAGGCGATCCCGGCCAGGCTCGCCCGGTTCACGCACAGCGCGGCGAAGAACAGCGGTACGCCCAGGCCCAGGCAGAGCAGCGGGAAGCCGTCCACGCCGGGCAGGTAGAACAGTGCGACGAAGCCGGCCAGCGGGATCGACAGGAGGATCCCGCGAAGGAAGTTCAGGCCGGCCTGGGCCGGGTTGTCGCGGCTGGCGAAGAGACTCAGCACCACGCCGGTGATCGACACCGCGCCCAACCCGCTCGGCCAGGCGCTGGCCAGCCAGAACGCGGCTACGCAGAGGAACGCCAGGGCGCTGCGCAGGCCGAACAGCACGCCGCGCTCGATGTCCCGGTGCCAGGCGATGGCGCCCGGCGCCTGGCGGGTGGGCGCGCCATAGACCAGCGCCTCGACGCTGCGCCCGGCCGCCCTCGCCTCGCCGAGCAGGCGTTCGAGGCAGACCAGGCACAGGTGCAACTGTCCGTGCGCCGCGTCCAGCGCCAGGCGCAAGCGCTGCCGGCAGGCCTCGAACTCGGCCTGGCGGCCCTCGCGCAACAGTGCCTCGAGTTCTTCCAGCCAGGGCTGCAAGGCGTGCGCGCTGGCCGGATCGAGCAGCCTCCGCTCGCGAGCCACCTTGCGCGCCGCGCGCAGCAGGCCGAGCAGGTCGAGGCCTAGCACGCGCAAGGCCTGGGAGCGGGCGCGGCCGAGCGCACCCTCGAACCAGGCGTGGTCGCGCTGGGCGTCCGCCGCGGCGATCCGCCCCAGCGCCGCGAGCAGCTCGCCGCGTTCGTCGGCGCCGCGCAGCTCCGCCGCGGCCGCCTGCAAGCCGGCCTCCCAGGCCGCCTTGCCCTGGTTCGCCAACTGGCGTTCCAGGCGCCGCGGCCAGAGCAGCACATTCACCAGCGCCGCGCAGAGGATGCCCAGGCCGATCTCCGAGCAGCGGGCCACCGCCTGGTCGAACACCGTCGCCGGATCGGCGCTGGCCGGCAGGGCGACGATCGCCGCGGTGTAGCCGGCCAGGACGAAACCGTAGGACGCATGGTTGTGCAGCAGCGACGCGCCGGCGGTGCAGAACGCCAGCCAGAGCGCCATCAGCAGGAGGAAGGGCAGCGACGCCTGACCATAGAGCGCGACCATGCCGATGGACACCAGCGCACCGGCGCAGGTGCCGATCAGGCGGAACATGCCCTTGGCCAGGACCATGCCGCTATAGGGCTGGCTGACCACGAACACCGTCATCAATGCCCATTGCGGCTGCTCCAGCTCCAGGCTGAAGGCCAGGTACAGGGCCAACCCGCCGGCCAGCAGGGCCTTCACCGCGAACTGCAGTTCGTGCAGGCGCGGGCACAGCAGCACCTGCACCAGGTCGGAGGAAAAGAAGGAAGGCTTGGCCATCGCGGACGCCCCGAAATACATGAGCGAGCGAATTATTAGCAAGCTAATTTTCTATTGTCCAGCCTCTCCCCGAACTTTCCGGAAGAGCGTTTCGCCCTGCGAAACATGCGCCACGGAGGCCCACTGAAGCCGACCAACACGCCTGCGCAGAAGGCGCCAACTGGCAGCGGCACGCGCCAAGCGTTCGTATACAATATCCCGCACGTTCCCAACGCCATGCAGGTTGTCCCGCTTGCCTCTCTCCATGCTCAACGCCCCTAACCTGGGCATCGCCCCTTCGGCCTCCGAGATCATCGCCAAGCACCTGCGCGAAGCGATCATCGCCGGGCATTTCGCCGAGGACGAACCGATCCGCCAGGACGACATCGCGCAACTCTTCAATGTCAGCAAGATTCCCGTCCGCGAGGCCCTCAAGCGCCTGGAAGCGGAAGGCCTGGTGCTGTTCCAGCGCAACAAGGGCGCGGTGGTGACGCGTATTTCCGAACCGGAACTGGCGCAGATGTTCGAAGTGCGGGTGCTGCTCGAGGCGCAGGCGATCCGCCTGGCGGTGCCGAACATGGACGAGACCACCTTCGCCCGCGCCGAGGCGATCTGCGCCGACTTCGTCGGCGAAGACAACGTCGGACGCTGGGCCGAACTCAACTGGCAACTGCACGCCTGCCTCTACGAACCGGCGCAGCGGCCGTTCCTGGTCAACCTGATTCGCTCCATCCACGACAAGCTGGAACGTTACCTGCGCATGCAGATGAGCCTGTCCGAAGGCAAGCAGCGCGCCGACCAGGAACACCGCGAGATCGTCGCCGCCTGTCGCGCCGGCGATGCCGAACGGGCCGCGGCACTGATCGAGGCACATATCGTCGGGGTCTGCCGGACCCTCTACGAACACCTGCCGAACCGCCCGGCCAGCACCTGAGCCGGGCCATCCCGGCTATGCCGCTTTCGTCACTCGCCTGAGCGAAAACCCTCAAGCGCCCCGCCCCGCCGAAACGCCACCCTGTGGCGCATTCCCCGGCACAGGCGAGGGCCACCATGCAACGCATCCGCATCATCGATTCGCATACCGGCGGCGAGCCCACCCGCCTAGTCATCGGCGGCTTTCCCGATCTCGGCCGGGGCGACATGGCCGAGCGCCGGCGCCTGCTCGGCGAGCGCCACGACGCCTGGCGCGCCGCCTGCATCCTCGAACCGCGCGGCAGCGACGTACTGGTCGGCGCCCTGCTCTGCGCACCGGTCGATCCCGAAGCCTGTGCCGGAGTGATCTTCTTCAACAACAGTGGCTACCTCGGCATGTGCGGCCACGGCACCATCGGCCTGGTCGCCTCGCTGGCACACCTCGGGCGGATCGGTCCCGGCGTGCACCGCATCGAGACGCCGGTCGGCGAGGTCGAGGCGACCCTCCACGAGGACGGCTCGGTCAGCGTGCGCAACGTGCCGGCCTACCGCTACCGTCGCCAGGTCAGCGTCGAAGTGCCCGGCATCGGCCGGGTCAGCGGCGACATCGCCTGGGGCGGCAACTGGTTCTTCCTGGTCGCCGGACACGGCCAGCGCCTCGCCGGCGACAACCTCGACGCCCTCACCGCCTACACCGTCGCCGTCCAGCAGGCGCTGGACGACCAGGACATCCGCGGCGAGGACGGCGGCGCCATCGATCACATCGAACTGTTCGCCGACGACCCCCACGCCGACAGCCGCAACTTCGTGCTCTGCCCCGGCAAGGCCTACGACCGCTCGCCCTGCGGCACCGGCACCAGCGCCAAGCTGGCCTGCCTGGCCGCCGACGGCAAGCTGCTGCCCGGCCAGCCCTGGCGCCAGGCGAGCGTGATCGGCAGCCAGTTCGAGGGGCGTTACGAATGGCTCGACGGCCAGCCCGGCGGGCGTATCGTGCCGACCATCCGCGGCCGCGCCCACGTCAGCGCGGAAGCCACCCTGCTGCTGGCGGACGACGATCCGTTCGCCTGGGGCATCCGCCGGTGAACGCCGAGGTCATCGTGGTCGGCGCCGGCATCGTCGGCAGCGCCTGCGCCCATGAACTGGCGCGTCGCGGCCTCGACGTACTGGTGCTGGACAGCCGCCGCGGCGGTGCCACCGCGGTGGGCATGGGGCACCTGGTGGCGATGGACGACAACCCGGCCGAACTGGCCCTCAGCGACTACTCGATCCAGGCCTGGCGCACCTGGGCGGCGGATCTGCCGGAAGACTGCGCGTACCGCAATTGCGGCACCCTCTGGCTGGCCGCCGACGCCGCCGAACTCGCCGAAGCCGAGCGCAAGCGCCAGGCCCTGCTGGCCGCCGGCGTCGCCTGCGAGATGCTCGACGCCGCGCGCCTGCGTGACCTGGAACCGGTCTTGCGGCCAGGCCTCGCCGGCGCCCTGAAGGTGCCGGGCGACGGCATCCTCTACGCGCCCAACGCGGCGCGCTGGCTGCTCGAACGAGCCGGCCCGCGCCTGCGTCGATTGCACGCCGAAGTCAGCGAAGTGGACGGCAGCCGCCTGCGCCTGGCCGACGGCCGCTGGCTGAGCGCCGAGGCGCTGGTGCTGGCCAACGGCATCCATGCCGGCGAGCTGTGCGCGGAGCTGCCGATCCGCCCGAAGAAAGGCCACCTGCTGATCACCGACCGCTATCCCGGCACCCTCCGCCATCAACTGGTGGAACTCGGCTATGTCAGCAGCGCCCACGCCAGCAGCGGTACCTCGGTAGCCTTCAACGCCCAGCCGCGCCCCACCGGGCAGGTCTTCCTCGGCTCCTCGCGGCAGTTCGACACGCTCGACCCGCAGGTGGAAGGCCCGGTGCTGGCGCGCATGCTGCGGCGTGCCCTGGACTACCTGCCGGGGCTCGCCGGCCTCAATGCGATCCGTGCCTGGACCGGCTTCCGCGCCGCCACTCCGGACGGCCTGCCGCTGCTCGGCGAGCACCCGGCGCAGCCGGGCCTGTGGCTGGCGGTCGGCCACGAGGGCCTGGGCGTGACCACCGCGCCGGGCAGCGCGCGCCTGCTCGCCGCCCAGTTGTTCGGCGAAACGCCGCCGCTGGATACCACGCCTTATCTGCCGCAACGCTTCCTCTCCAGCTCCGGGAGTGCCCGGCCATGATCGAACTGTTCATCGACCGGCGTCCGCTGCGGGTCGCCGTCGGTACCAGCGTGGCGGCCGCCCTCGCCCTCGGCGGCGACGGCTGCTCCCGCAGCGCGGTCGGCGGCGGGCGGCGCGCGCCGTTCTGCGGCATGGGCGCGTGCCAGGAATGCCGGGTATTGATCGACGGTCGGCGACGCCTGGCCTGCCAGACCGTCTGCCAACCCGGCATGCGCGTGGAGACCCAGGCATGAGCGCCGACTACGACCTGCTGATCGTCGGCGCCGGCCCCGCCGGCCTGGCCGCAGCGCTGGCCGCCGCGCCGAGCGGCGCGCGCATCGCCCTGGTCGACGACAACCCGGCCGCCGGCGGACAGATCTGGCGCGACGGCCCGCGTGCCAGCCTGCCGCCGCGTGCCCATCAGATGCGCCAACGCCTGGCCGGGCACGCCAATGTCGAGCACTTCCCGGCGACCCGGGTGGTCGCCTGCGGTCCCGGCAGGCGCCTGTTGCTGGAAGACCCGCAACGCGGCTGGCAGGTCGGCTACCGACGCCTGGTCCTCTGCACCGGCGCCCGCGAACTGCTGCTGCCGTTTCCCGGCTGGACCCTCCCCGGCGTCACCGGCGCCGGCGGCCTGCAGGCGTTGGCCAAGGGCGGCCTGCCACTGGCCGGCCAGCGCCTGGTGGTGGCTGGCTCCGGCCCGCTGCTGCTGGCCAGCGCCGCCAGCGCCAGCCAGTGCGGGGCGCGCCTGCTGCGCATCGCCGAACAGGCGCCGGCGAGAACCCTGGCCGCCTTCGCCGTACGCCTGCCGCGCTGGCCCGGCAAGCTGTGGCAGGCCGCCGGCCTGTTCGCCCGTAGCTACCGCGCCGACAGCTACGTGCTCGCCGCCCTCGGCGAGGAGCGCCTGGAAGCCGTGCGCCTGCGCGAAGGCGGTCGGGTCCGCGAGATCGCCTGCGAACGCCTGGCCTGCGGCTTCGGCCTGGCGCCCAACGTGCAACTCGGCCAGGCCCTCGGCTATCGCCTCGACGGCCAGGCGCTCGCCGTCGACGAATGGCAGGCCGGCAGCCTGCCCGACCACTACGCCGCCGGCGAATGCACCGGCTTCGGCGGCAGCGAACTGGCCCTGGTGGAAGGCGCCATCGCCGGCCATGCCGCCGTCGACGAGCGCGACGCGGCTCGCCGCCTGTGGCCACGACGGCGACGCTGGCAGGGCTTCGCCGACACCCTGGCGCGACACTTCGCCCTGCGTGCCGAACTGCGTGAACTGGCGGAGGCGGATACCCTGGTCTGCCGTTGCGAAGACGTCCCCTTGGCCGCGCTGGCCGGGCATGCCGGCTGGACCGAGGCCAAGCTGCACAGCCGTTGCGGCATGGGCGCCTGCCAGGGGCGGATATGCGGCAGCGCCGCGCAATTCCTGTTCGGCTGGACGCCTCCGGCGCCGCGTCCGCCGTTCAGCCCGGCGCGCCTGGAGACCCTGGCCCGCTGGCAGGGCGACGCCGGCTAGCGACGCTCGGCGCGATACAGCCAGCCGAGGCCGGCCAGCGACAGCAGCAGGCCACCCAGCAGCATGGGTGTCAGCGGCTCGGCGAACATCCAGTGCGCCCATAGCAGGGTCAGCGCCGGACTCAGGTACAGCGCCGCGCTGCCGCCCTGTGCGGAAAGATGGCGCAGGCCCAGCCAGTACAGGCCGTAGCCGCCGAAGGTGGGCAGCAGCACCAGCCAGGCGAGCCCGAACAGGAATCCGCCGGACAGCGGCGGCCGCAGGCTACCCTCCGCCAACGCCAGGCCGGCGAACGCCGGCAGCGCGGCGCCGATCTGCACGAACAGCACCACGGCCAGCGATCCCGGCGCGTCGTCCCAGCGCTTCTGCAACAGGGTGGCCAGGGCCAGCGCCAGCATGCCCAGCAGCGGCAGGCCGTAGGCCCAGCCCGGCGCCCGCCCCAGCGCCAGCGCCGCATGCCCGGCCCAGAGCACCCCGGCGACGCCCAGGGCGATCCCCGGCCACTGCCCCGGCCGCGTTCGCTGCCCCGGCAGGACCAGCGCCAGCAAGGCCACCAGCAGCGGCAACAGGTCGGCCATCAGCGCCGCCACGCCCGGTGAGACGCCGAGTTCGATGGCCTTGGCGATCGGCGCGATGTAGCCCGCGTAGGCCAGCACCCCGATCAGCGCCTGGCGCCGCCACTGGCGCGCCGACAACCGACGCAGCCCGGCCCAGGCGAAGGGCAGCAGCAGCGCCAGGCAGACGGCGAAACGCCAGAAGCTGGTGAGGAACACCGGCGCCTGTTCCATGGCATAGCGGTAGCCGACGAAGCCGGAACTCCAGGCCAGTACCATGCCCAGTTGCACGGCCAGCAGGCGGGTCGCCCCGGGCATCGCTCGCGGGGTGCAGGTGGTCGCGCGCATCGCTCGCCTCCGTCGGTCAGGTTCGAGTCGAGGCTAGGCGGCCTCCGCCGCTACTATCAAACGAAACTATCTGCACCAGTCATGCAGGAAATCGGAACCATGAGCGCCAACCTGGATATCGAGCTGCTGCGTACCTTCCATGCCATCCTGCGCTTCGGCCGTTTCCTCGCCGCGGCCAGCCACCTCAACCGCAGCCCCTCGGCGGTGAGCACCCACGTCCGGCGCCTGGAGGAACTGGCCGGCGGCCGGCTGTTCGAGCGCGACAACCAGTCGGTGCGGCTGACCCCGCTGGGGCAGCGGTTCCAGCGCCAGACCGCCGAGCTGCTGGAGACCCACGACCGCGTGCTCGCCGGGTTGCGCAGACGGGAAGAGCCGCTGCGGGTGCGCTTCGGCATTTCCGAGGAATACGCCGGCAAGCTGCTCGGCCGTCTCCTGCCGCGCCTCGGCGCGGAACTGCCGGCGCTGGAGCTGGAGGTGCTCACCGACGCCAGCGGCAGGCTGGCCGGACGCCTGCGGCGCGGCCAGTTGGACCTCGCCCTGCTGGTGCAAGCGCAAGACGAAACCCCGTACGACGGGCACTCCCGCGAGATCGGCGGCACCCAGCCGGTGTGGGTCGCCGGCCACGGCCTGCGGATCGACCCGCAACGCCCGCTGCCGCTGGCCCTGCACGGCCAGGGTTGTCCCTATCGGCAGGCGCTGCTGGAAGCCCTCGGCGCGACGGGCCGGCGCTGGCGCACGGTGGTCAGCAGTCCCGGCGCGGCGGCGCTGGAAGCAGCCATCGAAGGCGGCCTGGCGATCGGCGTGATCGACCGTGCGCGGGTCGGCCCGACGATGCGCGTGCTGGGGCCGGCGGAGGGCTTCGCCGAACTGCCCGCCCACCGCATTCGCCTGGCCTTCGCCCCGGGAGAGCGGCCGCCGGCGCTGGAGCGCCTCGGCGAACTGATCGCCGAGGAGTTCCGGCTCTGAGCCGCTACAGCGCCGGGCGCTAGACCCGCAGGCGGTGGCCGTCTGTCAGTCTCCGGCAGCAGTCGCTCACTGCGCGGCGATGCTTTCCCGTTCACGCCACTCGCGCAGCAACGCCTGGCGCCGGCGCCGCCCTCGATGTGCGCGCCCTGCTGTCGCAGGGTGGCGATATCGCGGTAGAGCGTGCGCAGGCTGATCCCCAGTTCGCCGGCAAGCACATGCCCGGCCACCGGGTAACGATGCCGGCGCAAAATCTGCAGCAGGTCGAGCAGGCGCTGGCTACGGGACAGGGCGCCGACTCACAGTTGCTCCAGGCAGTCGCGAGCGTGGTCGTCGAGGGGGACGAAGACCAGCAGGCGATCGCCGTTCTTCGGCGCCGACCACCAGTTGGTCTGCTGCAGTTCGAATTCGCCGCAGCGCGCATGACGGAAGCGCTTGAGCTGGTTTTCGATACCCATCACCTCATTGCGCCGCCAGATCTCGCGGAACTCCGCCGAAACCTCCAGGCAGCGCTGCAACTGCCGCTCCCACAGCGGATCGCCCATGCGCTCGACCATTGCCGCGCGGAAGAAGCCGACCATCCGCGGCAACGCCTCCTCGCGGTTGGCCATGCAGTAGCGCCAGCGCTCGTGGGTCAGTGCCAGGTAGATGCAGTTGCGGTCTTCCTCGGGGATCTCCGCCAGGTCGATGCCCACCAGCCGGCAATAGGCGCGGTTGTAGCCGCGGATGTCGAAACGGGCGTTCTGCACCATGGCCGGCAACGGGTCGAGGGCATCGAGGATGGCTTGGGTGGCGGCCGAAGGCTTCTCGCAGACCACCCGCCGCGCCGAGGTCGGCGCGGCCAGCCCGGCGAGGTTGAACAGGTGGTGGGTTTCCGTCTCGTTGCACAGCAGGGCCCGGGCGATGGCTCCGATCACCTGCTCCGAGGCGCGTACCGCGCGGCCCTGCTCCAGCCAGGTGTACCAGGTCACGCCGACCCCGGCGAGCTGCGCCACCTCCTCGCGACGCAGGCCCGGCGTGCGTCGGCGGCCGAGGCGGGAAATGCCGACCCGCTGCGGCTCGATGCTTTCCCGCCGGCGGCGCAGGAAGGCCCCCAGCTGTTCGGCGCGGGACGGCTGCGCGGGGCTTTCCGCAGCGTGGCTGGCAGGGGCGTCGAGGGGCATGGCGAAGTCCTCCGGAGGGCAGACGGGTAGCGCCAATACCAGGATAAGCAAGAACTGGTACCGGGTTAGCCAGAAGCGCATGCTGCCAGCCCACTCCCTTCCGCACAAGGACTCCGCCCATGCCCAGCACCGTCTCGTCGTCGCGGCTCGGCCTCGCCGGGCTCTGCATCCTGCTGGCGGGGCAACTGTTGCCGATGATCGATTTCTCCATCGTCAACGTCGCCCTCGACGCCCTCGCCCATTCCCTCGGCGCCAGCGAAACCGAACTGGAACTGATCGTCGCCGTCTACGGCGTGGCCTTCGCCGTGTGCCTGGCGATGGGCGGCCGGCTTGGCGACAACTACGGCCGTCGCCGCCTGTTCGATCTCGGCGTCGCCCTGTTCGCCGTCGCCTCGTTGCTTTGCGGGCTGGCCGGTTCGGTCTGGCTGCTGCTGGTGGCGCGCGCCCTGCAGGGCGTCGGCGCGGCGCTGATCGTGCCGCAGATCCTCGCCACCCTGCATGTCAGCCTCAGCGGCCACGCGCATTCCCGCGCGCTGGCCGCCTACGGCGCCATCGGCGGCCTGGCCTTCGTCGTCGGCCAGGTGCTCGGCGGCTTCCTGGTCTCCGCCGATATCGGCGGCCTCGGCTGGCGCAGCGTGTTCCTGATCAACCTGCCGATCTGCCTCGGCATTCTCCTTTGCAGCCGCCGCTGGGTACCGGAGACCCGCGCCGAGCATGCCGCCCGCGTCGACGCGCCGGGCACCCTGCTGCTCGCCGCGCTGATCCTCTGCCTGCTGCTGCCGCTGGCTCTCGGCCCATCGCTGCACTGGTCCTGGCCCTGCGCCCTGCTGCTGGCGGCGGCGGTGCCGCTGCTGGCCTGGCTGTGGCGCACCGAGCTGCGCCAGGAACACCGCCAGGCCTGGCCGTTGCTGCCGCCGTCGCTGCTGCGCCTGCCGAGCATCCGCTTCGGCCTGTTGCTGGCGATCCTGTTCTTCGCCTGCTGGAGCGGCTTCATGTTCGCCCTTGCCCTGGCCCTGCAGGCCGGCGCCGGTCTCTCGCCGGTGCAGGCCGGCAATGCCTTCATCGCCCTCGGCGCTTCCTACTTCGTCTCGGCGCTGCTCACCGCCCGGGTGGCGGCGCGGATCGGCCCGGTACGCCTGCTGCTGCTCGGCTGCGTCATCCAGATGTGCGGCCTGCTCGGCCTGATGCTGACCCTGCAACGGGTCTGGCCGCAGCCGGGCATCCTCAACCTGGCGCCGGCGACCCTGGTGATCGGCTTCGGCCAGGCGTTCATCGTCAGCAGCTTCTTCCGCATCGGCCTCTCGGAGGTGCCGGCCGCCCAGGCCGGCGCCGGCAGCGCCATGCTCGCCACCGTCCAGCAGGCCTCCCTCGGCCTCGGCTCGGCGCTGCTCGGCGCGGTGTTCGCGCACAGGCTGGAGCGCCATGGCGACTACCTGGAAGCGACGCAGACGACCCTGGCCGTCGAGTTCGTCCTGATGACGCTGCTGCTCGGCGCCACCTGCCTCTTCTACCTGCGCCGCGTACGCACGGTGCCATTGCGCTGCGACTCGCCGGGCAACTGAGGCGCGCGGCCGGGCCCTGTTCCCGGCCGCCGGCGCCCCGTATGCTGGCGCGGTCCCCCAGCCAGGCCTTCGCCCCGATGCACGACCTGCTCGCCGCCCCGCCCCCCGCCGACCTCGCCAGCCTGCTGGCCAGCCTGCGCCAGGTCGAGGCGCTGCTCGACGCCATGCCCGGCGTGGTGTTCTTCGTCAAGGACGAGCGCGCCCGCTACGTCCTGGTCAACCGCACCCTGGCACGCCGCTGCGGCGTGAAAGACAAGGCCGAACTGCTCGGCCGCAGCGCCGACGAGGTCTTCCCTTCCAGCCTCGGTCCGCTCTATGCCGAGCAGGATCGGCGCGTGCTGCGCGGCGGCGCGACGCTGGAGAACCAGTTGGAGCTGCACCTCTATCCCGGTCGCCAGCCGGGCTGGTGCCTGACCCACAAGCAGGCGCTGCGCGATGCCGACGGGGCGATCATCGGCATGGCCGGCATCTCCCACGACCTGCCGGCGGCGCAGTCGGCGCACCCGGCCTACGGCCGGCTGGCGGCGGTGGACGCGCATATCCGCGAGCACTACGACCAGCCGCTCAGCCTCGCCGATCTCACTGCCATCGCCGGGCTCTCGGTGGCGCAACTGGAGCGTCACTGCAAGCGCATCTTCCAGCTCACCCCACGGCAGATGATCCACAAGGCGCGGCTCC
>NZ_KV813540.1:0-126422 GCF_001813645.1 Pseudomonas sp. HMSC063H08 | reverse complement strand
GCTCGCCGGCGACGCGCCGATCACCGAGATCGCCCTGCGCTGCGGCTACACCGACCACAGCGCCTTCAGCCGCCAGTTCAAGGCGCTCACCGGACTCTCGCCGAGCCAGTACCGCGAGACCCATCGCCAGCCCCGAAAAGCGTAACGCCTCGCCCCGCCAGGGGGCGGCGGTAGCAATCCTGCTCCCTTTTGTAACACCGCCGGCCGCGTCCGAGCGGGGCGCAGTCCGGCGCGGCATGGCACAGCGACGCGCCAGCCAAAGCGGTCGCGCTCCAGCGAAAGATTTTTTATCGGCGTCGGACGAGGTTCTGGCACAGCCATTGCTCGCTTAAAATATCGTATACGAAATCACAAATACGAGATGTGCCGCCCTTCCGCTCAACCGCATCGCCAGAGGCCCCCATGAATACCAAGAAGACCCTTGCCCTAGCCCTCACCGCTGCCCTGGGCTGTTCCCTCGCCGGTCTCGCCCAGGCCGACAAGCTCGACGACATCATCGAGTCCGGCAAGCTGCGCTGCGCCGTCACCCTGGACTTTCCGCCGATGGGCTCGCGCGATGCGCAGAACAACCCGGTGGGCTTCGACGTCGATTACTGCAACGACCTGGCGAAGGCCCTGGACGTCAAGGCGGAGATCGTCGAGACGCCCTTTCCCGACCGCATCCCGGCACTGGTATCGGGTCGCGCCGACGTGATCGTCGCGTCCACCTCGGACACCCTGGAGCGGGCCAAGACCATCGGCATGAGCATCCCCTACTTCGCCTTCGTCAAGGTGGTACTGACCCGCGAGGACACCGGCATCGCCAGCTACGAGGACCTCAAGGGCCGCCCGGTCGGCGGCACCGCCGGCACCTTCGAGGCGCTGGCCCTGGAGAAGGACAGCAAGGCCTGGGGCGACGCCAAGGGCAGCTTCCGCGCCTACCAGTCCGAGGCCGACACCGCCCTGGCGATCAGCCAGGGGCATATCGACGCCACGGTCGTCTCTTCCACCGTCGCCGCCTCGTGGATCAAGTCGGGCAAGTACAAGGGCCTGAAGATCGCCGGTGACGCGCCCTATGACATCGACTACGTGGCCCTCGGCGCCAAGCGCAACGAATACGGCCTGCTCAACTACCTGAACCTGTTCATCAACCAGCAGGTGCGCAGCGGCCGCTACGCCGAGCTGGCGCAGAAATGGGTCGGCGGCACGGCGCCGGAGCTGACCACCAGCGCGGTCTACCGCTGAAGCCGAGGGCGCGGTCCGCCGTCGGGCCGCGCCGTTTCCCCCCGTCCTGGATGCGCCGATGAAGCACGCACACCTCATCGTTCCCCGTACCCTGGTCGCCGGCAGCGCGTCCGGCGAACTGCTGTACGCACCGACCGGCCTGAGCTTCTGGGGCGGCGTCGACCCGCGCAGCGCGGAAGTGATCGACCGCCACCACCCGCTCAGCGGCCGCCGTCTGCACGGCAGGCTGCTGGCGATTCCCGGTGGGCGCGGCTCCTGCACCGGCAGCAGCGTACTGCTGGAACTGATCCTCGGCGGACGTGCGCCGGCGGCGATCCTCCTGCGCGAACCGGACGAAATCCTCGCCCTCGGCGCGATCGTCGCCGAGGAACTGTTCGGCCGCTCGCTACCCATCGCCTGTCTCGGCGAGCGCTTCGACGAACTCGCCGCCTATCCCTGGGCGCGCCTGGCCGACGGTCGCCTGGAACTCCACCGGGATGCCCCGCCGCCGCTGGAGGCCCGGCCCGCCGAAGCGCTGGCGACCGATGCCGGCCCGCGACTGGACGCCTTCGACCAGGCCCTGCTCGCCGGCGAACACGGCGAAGCCGCGCGCCTGGCGATGCGCATCGTCCTGCGCATGGCGGCGTTGCAGGGCGCGCAACGGCTGGTCGAGATCCAGCGCGCGCACATCGACGCTTGCATCTACACCGGCCCGGCCGGCCTGCGCTTCGCCGAGACCCTGCGCGACCTCGGTGCCCGGGTGCGGGTACCGACCACCCTCAACGCCATCTCCGTGGACCAGCGCCGCTGGCGCGAACAGGGCGTACCCGCCACCCTCGGCGAGCCGGCCGCGGCCCTGGCCCAGGCTTATCTCGACATGGGCGCGCAGCCCAGCTTCACCTGCGCGCCCTACCTGCTCGACGACAGCGCGCGGGCCGGCGAACAGATCGTCTGGGCCGAGTCCAACGCGGTGCTCTTCGCCAACAGCGTGCTCGGCGCACGCACCAACAAGTACGCCGACTTCATGGATATCTGCTGCGCCCTCACCGGTCGCGCGCCGCTGGCCGGCTGCCACCTCGACGAGCAGC
Organism: Pseudomonas sp. HMSC063H08; assembly: GCF_001813645.1. Lineage (NCBI taxonomy): Bacteria > Pseudomonadati > Pseudomonadota > Gammaproteobacteria > Pseudomonadales > Pseudomonadaceae > Pseudomonas > Pseudomonas sp. HMSC063H08. The sequence goes on along the minus strand of NZ_KV813540.1, from coordinate 124,131 downwards.
GCCAGGCGCGGGTACTGATCGAAGTGGAAGACCTCGGCAGCGTCGACGATGCCTTCTACCCGACCCTCGGCTACCTCTGCGGCCTGCTCTGCGACGGACAGATCCCGGCGATCGACGGCCTGCGGCAGCGGCAGCCGGACCGCGACGCGCTCAAGGCCTTCGGCGCGGCGCTGGGCACCAGTTCCTCGGTGCCGATGTTCCACGTCATCGGCGTCACCCCGGAAGCCCCTGACCTGGCCAGCGCCTTCGGCGGCCGCGCGCCGCGGCGGACCCTGCGGGTCGGTCGCGAGCGCCTGCGCGACGCCTGGCGCGAGCTGGACAGCGCCGACGAGACGCGGATCGACCTGGTGGCGCTGGGCAACCCGCACTTCTCCGCCAGCGAATTCGCCCAGCTCGCCGCGCTCTGCCACGGCCGCCGCAGACACCCGGAGGTAGCGTTGGTGATCACCAGCAGCCGGCAGGTCGTCGTCCAGGCCGAAGCGGCCGGGCACCTGGCGACGCTGCAGGCGTTCGGCGCGCGGCTGGTCACCGACACCTGCTGGTGCATGCTCGACGAACCGCTGGTGCCGCCGGGCGCGCGCACCCTGATGACCAACTCCGCCAAGTATGCCCACTACGCCCCCGGACTGGTCGGCCGCCAGGTGCGCTTCGCCAGCCTCGCCGGCTGCGTCGAGGCCGCCGTCGGCGGACGGGCCCCCGCCGGGCTGCCCGCCTGGCTGAGCGAGGACTGCTGATGTTCGACTACACCTTCCACTGGCGCTCGGCGTTCAACGCCCTGCCGGAGATGCTCGCCGGCAGCCTGGTGACGCTCCAGGTCACCGCGCTGTCGATGCTCTTCGGCATCCTCATCGCCCTGCTCCTGGCCTTCGCCCGGCTCGGCGGCAACCGCCCGCTGCGCGCCGCCGCCGGGGCCTGGATCTCCATCGCGCGGAATACCCCGGCGCTGTTCCAGATCTACATCCTCTACTTCGGCCTGGGCTCCTTCGGCCTGCACGTCAGTTCCTGGTTCGCCCTGCTCGCCGGGGTCACCTTCAACAACGCCGGCTACCTCGCCGAGACCTTCCGCGGCGGCCTCCAGGCGGTGCCCGAGACCCAGTTGCGGGCGGCCCGCTCGCTGGGCATGAGCGCGCCGCAGGCCTATCGCCTGGTGGTGATCCCGCAACTGCTGCGGGTGGTGTTCTACCCGCTGACCAACCAGTTGGTCTGGGCCATGCTGATGACCTCCCTCGGCGTGGTGGTGGGCCTGACCGACGACCTCACCGGCGTCACCCAGGCGCTCAACGTCAAGACCTTCCGCACCTTCGAATACTTCGCCCTGGCCGCCGTCCTCTACTTCGCCATGGCCAAGCTGCTGGTGCTGGCCGCCCGCCTGCTGGGCTGGCGCCTGTTCCGTTACTGAGGGGAATGCCGTGTTCACCACCAGCCTCACCGCCAACGACCTGCTGTTCCTCCTGCAAGGCGCCTGGACCACCCTCGCCATCACCGCCATGGCGATGCTGATCGGCACCCTGCTGGGCGTCGTCTTCGGCCTGCTCCGCGCCCTGCTGCCACGCGCCAGCCTGCCGCTGGCGGCGCTGCTCGACGTATTCCGCAGCGTGCCGCTGCTGATCCAGTTCGTCCTGCTCAATTCCTTCAAGAGCATCCTCGCCCTCGACTGGAGCGCCTTCGCCGTGGCCTGCCTGGTGCTCGGCGTGTACGCCGCCGCCTACTGCACCGAGGTGGTCCGCGGCGGCGTCCTCTCGGTACCGCCGAGCGTGCGCCGGGCCGCGCGTTCGCTGGGCCTGAGCTATCGCCAGGACCTGTTCCACATCGTCCTGCCGATGGCCGCCCGGGTGGCCTTCCCCGGTTGGGTCAACCTGACCCTGTCGGTGATGAAGGACACCTCGCTGGTGCTCTGGATCGGCATCGTCGAACTGCTGCGCGCCTCGCAGACCATTGTCACGCGCATCCAGGAACCGCTCTTCGTGCTCTGCATCGCGGGGCTCGTCTATTACCTCATGAGCTGGGTGGTCGCGCGACTCGGCGCCCGGCTGGAACGGAGATGGCAGCAATGATCGAGATCAGCGGCGTGCACAAGGCCTACGGCCAGTTCGAGGTGGTCAAGGGCGTCGACCTGAGGGTGGACAAGGGCGAGGTGCTGTCGATCATCGGCGGCTCCGGTTCCGGCAAGTCGACCCTGCTGATGTGCATCAACGGCCTGGAGCCGATCCAGCGCGGCAGCATCCGCGTCGACGGCATCGACGTGCATGCCCGCGGCACCGACCTCAACCGCCTGCGGCGGAAGATCGGCATCGTCTTCCAGCAGTGGAACGCCTTCCCCCACCTGACCGTGCTGGAAAACGTCATGCTCGCGCCGCGCAAGGTGCTCGGCAAGAGCCGCGCCGAAGCCGAGGCGATGGCGCTGAAGCAACTTACCCACGTCGGTCTCGGCGACAAGCTCAAGGTCTTCCCCCAGCGCCTTTCCGGCGGCCAGCAACAGCGCATGGCGATCGCCCGGGCGCTGGCGATGTCGCCGGACTACATGCTGTTCGACGAAGCCACCTCGGCGCTCGACCCGCAGTTGGTCGGCGAGGTGCTGGACACCATGCGCCTGCTCGCCGAAGAAGGCATGACCATGGTCCTGGTCACCCACGAGATCCGCTTCGCCCGCGACGTGTCCGACCGGGTGGCGTTCTTCCGCAATGGCCTGGTCCACGAGATCGGCACCCCCGACCAGGTGATCGGCAACCCGCAGCGGCCGGAGACGGTGGAATTCCTCCGCTCGGTGCTCTGAGCCCGCCCCCGCACAGGAGATAGCCATGCGTTCGCAGCGGATCGTCCACATCGTCAGTTGCCATGCCGAAGGCGAGGTCGGCGACGTGATCGTCGGCGGCGTCGCCGCGCCGCCCGGCGCCACCCTCTGGGAACAGTCGCGCTGGATCGCCAGAGACCAGGACCTGCGCAACTTCGTCCTCAACGAACCGCGCGGCGGAGTGTTCCGCCACGCCAATCTGCTGGTGCCGGCCAAGGACCCGCGCGCGCAGATGGGCTGGATCATCATGGAGCCGGCCGACACCCCGCCGATGTCCGGTTCCAATTCGCTGTGCGTGGCCACCGTGCTACTCGACAGCGGCATCCTGCCGATGCGCGAACCGCTGACCCGGCTGCTGCTGGAAGCGCCGGGCGGGCTGATCGAGGCCCGCGCGGAATGCCGCGACGGCAAGGCCGAGCGGGTGGAAATCCGCAACGTGCCGTCGTTCGCCGACCGCCTCGACGCCTGGATCGAAGTCGAGGGCCTCGGCTCGCTACAGGTCGACACCGCCTACGGCGGCGACAGCTTCGTCATCGCCGACGCCCGGCGCCTGGGCTTCGCCCTGCGCGCCGACGAGGCCGCCGAGCTGGTCGCCACCGGCTTGAAGATCACCCACGCGGCCAACGAACAACTGGGCTTCCGCCACCCGACCAACCCGGACTGGGACCATCTGTCCTTCTGCCAGCTGGCCGCGCCGCCGGAGCGCCGCGACGGTGTCCTCGGCGCGAGCAACGCGGTGGTCATCCGCCCCGGCAAGATCGACCGCTCACCCTGCGGCACCGGCTGCTCGGCGCGGATGGCGGTGCTCCAGGCGAAAGGCCAGCTGCGGGTCGGCGAACGCTTCGTCGGGCGCTCCATCATCGGTTCGGAATTCCACTGCCACATCGAGTCGCTGACCGAACTCGGCGGCCGTCCGGCGATCCTCCCGTGCCTGTCCGGGCGGGCCTGGATCACCGGCATCCACCAGTACCTGCTCGACCCGGACGATCCCTGGCCGCAAGGCTATCGGCTGTCCGACACCTGGCCCGGCGGCCACTGCTGACCACCCCGCCCGACCGCAGGCAGCGGCCGGGCGGAAACCGATCCGGCGCGTACCGGATCGCCCACGACGGCGAACGCTGCCGTCGCCCTGTGACTCGGACCGCAGCGGTCCGACTGAATTCGTATACGAAATACGAAGAAAGGAGAAACCATGAGCAAGCACGTCAACTGGAGCGGCGTATTCCCCGCGGTCACCACCCAATTCAACGCCGATTTCTCGGTGAACCTGGAGGAAACCCACACGGTCATTTCCAACCTGGTGCGCGACGGCGTGTCCGGGCTGGTGGTATGCGGCAGCGTCGGCGAGAACACCTCGCTGACCATCGAGGAGAAGATGGCCGTCACCGAGGTCGCCAAGGATGCCTCCGGCGGCCGCGTGCCGGTGATCTGCGGGATCGCCGAGTTCACCAGCGCCGGCGCGGCGAAGGTGGCCAAGGCGGTGGAGCGGGTCGGCGTCGACGGCATCATGGTGATGCCGGCACTGGTCTATTCCTCCAAGCCGCACGAGACCGCCGAGCATTTCCGCAGCGTGGCCAGCGGCACCGACCTGCCGGTGATGGTCTACAACAACCCGCCGATCTACCGGAACGACGTCACCCCGGACATCCTGGTTTCCCTGGCCGACTGCGAGAACATCGTCTGCTTCAAGGACAGCTCCGGCGACACCCGCCGCTTCATCGACGTACGCAACCAGGTGGGCGAGCGCTTCATCCTCTTCGCCGGCCTCGACGACGTGGTCCTGGAAAGCGTGGCGGTGGGCGCCCAGGGCTGGATCTCGGGAATGTCCAACGTGTTCCCGAAGGAAGGCGAGACCATCTTCCGCCTGGCCAGGGCCGGGCGCTTCGCCGAGGCGATGCCGATCTACGAGTGGCTGATGCCGATCCTCCATCTCGACGCCCGTCCCGACCTGGTGCAGTGCATCAAGCTCTGCGAGGAACTCGCCGGTCGCGGCAGCGCCCTCACCCGTCCGCCGCGCCTGGCCCTGCGCGGCGCCGATCGCGAGCACGTGGAGCGGATCATGGCCAAGGCCCTGGCCAGCCGGCCGGTGCTGCCGGACGTCGGCTTGTAGCCGGCGCCGCGCCCTCGCCGCCTCGCTCCCCAGGGAGCGGCCGGCGAGAGCCAGCGGCAGAGCATTCCATCCACCGTTCCCAGGGAGGCCCCATGCCCAGCATCCTCGGTCACAACTACGTCGGCGGCGCTCGCAGCGCCGCCGGCAACCTCATCCTGCGCAGCCTCGACGCCGGCAGCGGCGAAGCGCTGCCCTACGCCTTCATCCAGGCCACCGCGGCGGAGGTCGACGCCGCCGCCCGCGCCGCCGAATGCGCCTATCCACACTACCGGCAACTGTCCGCCGCGCGCCGCGCCGGATTCCTCGAGGCGATCGCCTCGCGCCTCGACGCCCTGGGCGACGACTTCGTCGCCCTGGTCCGTCGCGAGACCGCGCTGCCCGCTGCACGTATCGAGGGCGAACGAACACGTACCGCCAACCAGTTGCGGCTGTTCGCCGAAGTCCTGCGGCGTGGCGACTTCCACGGCGCGCGCATCGACCGTGGACAACCCGGGCGTACCCCGCCGCGTCCCGACCTGCGCCAGTGGCGAATCGGTCTCGGCCCGGTGGCGGTGTTCGGTGCCAGCAACTTCCCGTTGGCCTTTTCCACCGCCGGCGGCGACAGCGCCGCCGCCCTGGCCGCCGGCTGCCCGGTGGTGGTCAAGGCCCACGGCGGACACATGGCCACCGCCGAATGCGTGGCCGACGCGATCCTCCAGGCGGCGGCCGACAGCGGCATGCCGGCCGGGGTATTCAACATGGTCTACGGCAGCGGCATCGGCGAGACGCTGGTGCGCCATCCGGCCATCCGCGCGGTCGGCTTCACCGGTTCGCTCAAGGGCGGGCGCGCACTGTGCGACCTGGCCGCGGCGCGGCCGCAGCCGATCCCGGTGTTCGCCGAGATGAGCAGCATCAATCCGCTGGTGGTGCTCCCCGAAGCCCTGCGCCGGCGCGGCCGGCAGGTGGCGGAGGAGCTGGCCGCCTCGGTGACGCTCGGCTGCGGCCAGTTCTGCACCAAGCCGGGCCTGGTGCTTGGCCTGCGCTCCCCCGGCTTCGACGCCTTCGTCGCGGCCCTGGGCGAGGCACTGGCCGCCAGGCCGGCACAGAGCATGCTCAACGCCGGCACCTTGCGCAGCTATGTCGAAGGGCTGCAACGCCTGGAGCGCCACCCCGGCATCCGGCGCCTGGCCGGCGCGCCACAGGAAGGACGGCAGGCCCATCCGCAGTTGTTCAAGGCCGACGTGGGCCTGTTGCTGGAAGGCGACGAACTGCTCCAGGAAGAGGTGTTCGGCCCGGCCACCGTGGTCGTCGAGGCGGCCGACGAGGAACAACTTGCCCGCGCGCTGGACAACCTGCACGGCCAGTTGACGGCGACCCTGATCGGCGAAGCGGACGACCTCGCGGCGTTCGCCGGGCTGGTCCCGCTGCTCGAACGCAAGGCCGGGCGCCTGCTATTCAACGGCTATCCGACCGGCGTCGAGGTGTGCGACGCCATGGTCCACGGCGGCCCCTACCCGGCCACCTCCGACGCTCGCGGCACCTCGGTGGGAACCCTGGCCATCGAGCGTTTCCTGCGCCCGCTGTGCTACCAGGACTACCCCGACAGCCTGCTCCCGGACGCCCTGAAGAACGCCAACCCGCTGGGCCTGCTGCGCCTGGTCGATGGCCGGAGCACGCGCGAGGCCCTGGATTGAGCACGCCTGGAAGCCTGGATGGCGGATAACGCCGTTGGCGCTATCCGCCCTACGCAGTCGTCCTCGCTGCGCCACGCTGTCCGGTCGGCCCCTCGCCTTGCGCTCACTCCAGCAACGCCAGCAGCTCCCGGTGCAACGCCTCGGGAATCGTCACGCCGTCCCTGGCGCTGCGTTCGCGCGCTTCGAAGCGTCGCTGCGAGGGCAAGCGCGCGCCCTGTTCGACGATGCTTTCGAACAGCGTCTCGGCGCGCGCCAGGTGCTCCTCCGCCGAGGCGCCGAGCATGCGCCGCGGATCGATGGCGATCAGCAGTTCGCCACCGTAGGGAGAAGAACGGCTGCCCTCGTCGTAGGCCAGCGACTCGGCACTGGTCAGGTCGCCGATCAGCGGACCGGCGAGCAGTTCAACCATCGCCGCCAGGGCCGAGCCCTTGTGCCCGCCGAAAGTAAGCATGGCGCCTCGCAACGCGGCGCTGGCATCGGTGGTCGGCTCGCCCTGCTCGTCCACCCCCCAGCCCAGCGGGATCGGCTTGCCGGCGCGTTCGTGCAACTGGATCTCGCCACGCGCCACGGCGCTGGTGGCGAAGTCGAAGACGAACGGCGGGCCGTCCGGACGCGGCCAGCCAAAGGCGATCGGGTTGGTGCCGAAGATCGGCTTGCGTCCGCCCGCCGGCGCCACCCAGGCATGACTCGGCGTGGTCGCCAGGGCCACCAGGCCCGCCTCGGTGAGTGCCTCGACCTCAACCCATAGCGCGGAGAAATGCACACAGCGGTTCACCGCCATCGCCGCGATACCCTGGCTGCGGGCCTTCTCCAGCAGATGCGGCAGCCCCAGCCGGAATGCGCACTGGGAGAACGCGCCATGGGCGTCGACCCGCAGCAGGCCGGGAGCGATGTCGTGCAGTTCCGGCTCGGCGTCGGCGGATACCTTGCCGGCCTTCAGGGTGGCGATGCAGCCGAGCAACCGCCAGATACCGTGGGAGGCGCATTCGTCACGCTCCCCCGCCACCAGGGTATCGGCCACCGCCTGTACATGGGCTTCGCTGAAAGCGTGCCGGCGCAGGATGCGCACGGCCAGCTCGCGGACCTCGTCCAGCGTCATTCGGATCACGGGCTTCTCCTTGTTCGACCAATCCCTAGGGTGGCCTGCCGCGACAGCCTTCTCTTGACCTCAATCGACCCGGAGCATGCCGAAAACGGCACAACCGGCTCGAGCACATCGAAAACTTACAGAAAATTCCTAGCAATCATGTAGGGCAATTCCAAATAGCCCCGCAGCCCCTCAAGAAACCCCTCCGCGCCCCGCTACAGGGCCAAGCACCTTCCCACAGCCCGGTCGGAGACCACCCCATGCTTCTTCGTCGTATCGCCATCACCCCACGCGCCGTCATCGGCTTCGCCATCCTCGCCTCGCTGCTGGTGGCGCTCGGCCTCTTCGCGCACAACCGCATGGGTTCGCTGAACCGCGCCGCCAGGGATATCGGCGAGGTCTGGCTGCCCAGCGTCGAAGCCTCGGCCCAGCTCAGCGGCCTGATGAGCGAACTGCGCCTCGGCGAGATGAACCACGTGCTGCTGCACGACGCCACGCGCATGCGCCAGCAGGAACAACGGATGGACGAGGTCATCGCTACCCTCGCCAGGGTGGAAAGGGAATACCGCCCCTTGCTGGTCCTGGACGAGGAGCGCGCGTTGCTCGACCAGTTCGTCCAGCGCCAGCAGGAGTACCTCGAAGGACACGCCGCCCTGCTCGCGCTGTCCCGTGACAACCGTACCGACGAAGCCAGCGTGCTGATGGGCGGGGCCCAGTTGCAGCGCTACGAGCAGGTGCAGCGGACCCTGAAGCAACTCATCGCCCTCGACCGCGAGGCCGCCCGCGCCTCCACCGCCGAAGCCGCCGATGTCTACTCCCGGGCCTCCACCGCGATCCTCGCGGTGCTGCTGGTGGCCCTGGCGGCCAGCGTGACGATCGCCTGGCTGCTGACCCGCAGCATCGTCGTGCCGATCCGCCAGGCGGTGTCCTGCGCCGACCGCATCGCGGCCCGCGACCTGACCGGCGAGATCGCCAGCGACGGCGACGACGAGCCGGCGCAACTGATGAAGGCCATGCACAGCATGCAGGCCAGCCTGCACGACACCATCGAGCAAATCGGCGATTCCGCCGCGCTGCTGGCCGCCGCTGCCGAGCAACTGAACGCGGTGACCGAGGAAGGCAACCGGTCGCTGGCCCGGCAGAACGATGAGATCGAGATGGCCGCCACCGCGGTCAACGAAATGAGCGCGGCGGTCGAGGAGGTCGCGCGCAACGCCAGCTCCACCGCCGAGGCCTCCAGTCTCTCGGAACGGGCCGCCGGCAACGGCCGCGCACGGGTCGGACAGACCGTCCGCTCGATCCGCCAGATGAACACCGAGATCGGCCAGACTGCGCGCCTGGTGGAGGGCCTGGCCAGCCAGGCGCAGGACATCGGCAAGGTGCTCGACGTGATCCGCGCCATCGCCGAGCAGACCAACCTCCTCGCCCTCAATGCCGCCATCGAGGCCGCCCGCGCCGGCGAGCAGGGCCGCGGATTCGCGGTGGTCGCCGACGAAGTGCGCGCCCTCGCCCACCGCACCCAGCAATCGACCCATGAGATCGAAGGCATGATCGCCAGCGTCCGCGAGGGCACCGACACCGCGGTGTCCGCGATGCGCGAGAACGACCAGCGCGCCCGGCAGATGCTCGACGAGGCCGAGGCCGCCGACCACGCCCTGGGCGAGATCGCCGAGCACGCCACGCGGATCAACGAGCGCACCCTGGTGATCGCCAGCGCTGCCGAGGAGCAGGCCCACGTCGCCCGCGAGGTCGATCGCAACCTGGTGAACATCCGCGACGTTGCCGTGCAGACCACCCAGGGCGCCGAGCAGACCCGCGGCGCCAGCCACGAGCTGTCGCGCCTGGCCAACGACCTCAAGGGCATGATCGGTCGCTTCGTGGTCTGACCCGCAGGCGAGCTAGGGCGTCGCGCGGCGCAGCACCAACTGCCCGCCGTCGCCCTTCTGCACCCGGTAGTCGCCCTCGCCCTGGCGACCGAGGAGCATCAGGGTCAGGCCGCCGCGTTCGAGCAGCGCGATCCCGGCCGGGGTAGGCCTCCAGGCGCGCGGCTCGCTGGGCAGCCAGCGCGTGAGGCAGGCGGTATCGCCGCCCAGGTCGTAGCCACTGGCTTCCGCCACTTCGCTGTCGCGCAGCTCCAGGTGGCAGATCGCGGGCGCCTCGTCCTGCTGCAGGGTCCATTGCCCGGCGAGATCGGAAGCGCTGAGAAGAATCAGACTGCTGGCCATACTGATACCTGTGCTGAAAAAACCGCAGAGCAAGCAAACCATCCTGGAGAGCTTCGCGCTTGCCGACATCGAGAGATCTCCTTCAAGCCTGGAACATCGGATAACACGGCGAACGCCGCCCGCCATCCTCGCTTCGAACGCCAGCGCGCGCCAGGCGCCGCGGGCCTCCGTTCGTCCGCCGGGTCGCCGGCCCACGGGCGCGCCACAGTTCACAACTTCGCTCCTGTGGAAGACACCTATCAATTCGAACAGTGCCCGGCCGGCCGAAGGGCCGCGGTTCGTACCGCCGCACCGAACCGCGCCCGTGTCAGCGCGTCAGACGACGATGTCGGCCTGGGTCGCCTGGCCGATCAGATTGATCGCGAAATCGGCATGGGCGTCCCCGCTGAAGTCGATCGCCAGGCTGCCGGCCTTGCTCGCCGCGTCGTAGGACAGGATCGCCTGGCCGGCCTTGCCGGCGAAGGCGTCGACGTATTGCAGCACCAGCCCGCCGTTGACGAAGGCGTCCAGCCCGGACAGGTCGATCTTGTCCTGGCCGCTGACGAAGTCGCGCAGGGTATCCGGCGCCGCCGCGGAGGACTCGGCGATATCGCCGTAGACGAAGGTGTCGGCTCCCGCGCCACCCCACAGCTGGTCCGCGCCGAGGCCGCCGTAGAGGATGTCGTTGCCGGCGCCGCCCTTGAGCACGTTGGCCACGTCGTTGCCGATCAACAGGTCGCTACCCGAGCCGCCGATGGCGTTTTCCACGGTGGCCCCGGCAGCGATCGACACATTGCCCTTCAACCCGCCGACATCGGACAGCGCCTTCTCGTTGAGGTTGATCTTCTGGTTCTGGCTGAAGCCGGAGAAGTCCAGGGTGTCGTTGCCGCCGGCGTCCCACACCGAGAACACCAGCTTGGAACTGGACGAGGTGGCGCTGTAGAAGTCGCGCTCGGTGTTGGAGTTGAAGCCGTACACCGTGTCGCCGGTGCGGGTGGTCAGGTTGGCCCCGTAGAGCTTCTGGATCGCCGCGATGTCGTCCAGCAACGGTGCCGAGGAATAGGCGCCCTTGAAGTCCTGGCCGGTGTTCTGCTCTTCCCAGTAGCTCATCACCGAATAGGCGCGGGTGTCCTCGGCGTAGGTAGCGTCGGCGTAGGTGGGATCGCCCTCGCCGGCGTTGTAGTCGCCGGGGTGGCTCAGGCCCAGGGTATGGCCGATCTCGTGGGTCAGCGTCTGGCGTCCGTAGTTGCCGTTGGCCGGATTGACGTTGGCGCTGTAGCTGCTGTTGATCAGGTACCAGGATTGCCCCTTGAGCGCATCCGGTACATCCGGCAGGAAGGCGAACGCCGCACCGCCGACACTACTGCTGAAGTTGCCGAAGGTCAGGTCGCCCTGATCGCCCTGGCCGGCGTCGACGAAGTGGATATTGGTGACGTCCGCCCAGGATTGCAGCGACAACTTGGCCTGGGCCTGCTGCTGCGCGGAGAAGGCGCTGAACTTGCCCAGCGAGTAGATATCGCTGACATACTTCCACGGCGTATTGAAGAAGTCGTTCGGCTTGGTCAGGAACGAATAGGACAGGGTCAGCACCGAGTCGCCCGGTGCTTTCTGCCAAGACGCCTGTTCGCGGAGGATCTGCTCCGCCGCCTGGTCTACGGTATAGGACGGATGGCCATTGACCAATTCGTCCCCGCCCCGCGCATAGGCATGCAGGAAGTTGTCTACCTGGGTATACGCATCACTACGACCTTTCAATGCAAGAGAATTGCTGGACATTGTCATATCCCTTTAAGTTGTAAAGGAAATAACTCGGATACAATTATCGGATGGATAATTGCAGTTATCGGCCTGATCAGGCCGAAGTCCAAACTGACACAGCTCATTTTCCAATGTCCACAGGTTTCATGAAAAAAATTAAGCTGCACTTAAAGCATATGCACGAACGAATTCCGCATATATGAAATCATGCAGGAAAGATAAACTACCGAAGACACTGGAATATTATATAAACCGTTTCACATAAATAGTGCCTTATTGGAAAAACAATTCCGTGCGTATTGTTCGACCTCTGTCGACCCGCCCGGGACATCGACTTGCCTACACGTCCTTCGCGGTCTCAATTGAGCGCGCTCCGGTTTTCCTCCGTATCGGTCTTCGACAGGGTGTGCAGCGGCGCCGGGCAATCCGTCGTCGCGCAGTCGCGGCGGCGCGCCGGCGTCTCGCCGACGACGAAGTTCGCCGCCACCAGTTCCAGGTCGGCTTCGTCCAGCACGCCCGCATAGAAACGCAGGCGTGCCCAGGCCGTGAGGTAGTCGTACTTGGCCTTGGACAGCTCGTTCATCGCGCTGTACAGCGCCTGCTCGGCGTTCAGCAGGTCGAGGTTGACCCGCACCCCGGCGGCGATGCTCTTGCGCGTGGCCATCACCAGCGTCCGCGCCGAATCCACGGTCATCTCGTAGGCACGGATCTTCGCCGCACTGCTGCTGCTCTGGTTGTACATCTTGCGCACCTGGTTGAGGGTCTCGCGGACCTTGTCGTCCAGGTCGTAATGGCTCTTCTCCATGCGATGCGTGGCCTGGCGCGTCGCCGCCAGGGTCTCGCCGCCGGAGAACAGCGGAACGCTCAACTGGATGCCGACGCTGTCGGTCTCGTAGCGCTGGTTGTAGGTGTTCTCCGAACCGGACTTGGACTTGCCGGTGCTGGCGTACAGGCCCAGGCGCGGCAGGAAGTCGGCGCGGTTCTGCTCGACCTCGTAGCGGGCCACGTCCACCGCGTGGCGCAGCGAGGCCAGCTCGGGATTCTCGGCCAGCGCCAGGTCGCGCCAGGCGGTGTAGCTGGCGGGGCTCAGCGGGCGCACCTGGAAGCGTTCGCCGAGCGGCGCCAGGTCGGCGATTTCCAGCGGCGCCCCGACCAGTCGCTCCAGCTCGCGCAGGGCGGCATCCTGGCTGTCCCGCGCCTCGATTTCCTGGGCCTGGGCCAGGTTGAAGCGGGCCTGGGTCTCCAGGGTGTCGGTGCGGGTGCCGTTGCCGCGCTCGAACTGGCGCTGGTTGAGCTGGAACTGCTCGCGGTAGGAGCGTTTCTGCGCCCGCGCCAGTTCGATCTGGTCCTGGGCCAGCAGCGCGCCGGTATAGGCTTCCAGGACCCGGACCAGCAGTTCCTGGCTCTGGCTGCGGAAGCGCTCGTCGGACAGCAGCGCCTGGGCCACGCCCTTGCGGTAGCGGCTGAAGGCCTCGTAGTCGAACAACGGCTGTTGCAGGCTGAGGGTGGAGACGTAGCTGTCGTAGTCGCGGTCTTCCTTGAAATCGCCGCGGGTGGTGGCCTGGGTCACATCGGACCAACTGCGCCCACGGTTGTAGCTGTACACCAGGCGCGGCAGCAGCGCCGCGCGGCCGAGCGCACGGTATTGCCTGCCGGCCTCGTGCTCCTGGATCGCGGCCTGGAACTGCGGGTCGTTCTCCAGGGCCAGGTGATAGCCGTCCAGCAGGCCGAGGGCGAAGGCATCCTCGCGCAGCAGCAACAGGAAGGCGCCGAACAGCCAGGTCATCAGGCGGCGCATGGTCATCGGTCAGTTCTCCGCCAGCGCCACGTGGGCGCGGTCGAACAGGGGCTTGAACAGGTAGTTGAGCAGCGAGCGCTCGCCGGTGCGGACGAACACCTGCACCGCCATTCCCGGGCGGATCTGCAGGCCCTTCAGCTTGCCCATCGCGGCCGCGTCGACCTGGGCGCGCAGCGCGTAGTAGGGCTGCTTGTTCTGCTCGTCGAGCAGGCGGTCGGCGCTGACCATGGTCACCTCGCCGGTGACCCGCGGGGTCTTGCTCTGGTTGAAGGCGGTGAACAGCATCTCCACCGGCAACCCGCTGTGGATCCGGTCGACCAGATTCACCGCGAGCTGGCCCTCCACTTCCAGGCTGTCGCTGTTGGGCACGATGTACATCAGCAATTCGCCGGGGCCGATCACCCCGCCATCGGTGAACACCTTCAAGCCGGCCACGTAGCCGCTGACCGGCGCGCGGATCTCGGCGTGCCGCAGTTCGTAGCGCGCCGAGGACAGCTCCTCCCAGAGCGTCCGCGCATTGACCTGGGTTTCCGCCAGTTGCCCGTTGACTTCCTTGCGGTACTCCTCCTCGCGTTGGGCGATGCGCATCTGCGCCTCGGCGATGCTCTGGCGGATCTGCCCGAAGCGACCGCTGCTCTCCGATAGCCGGGCGTTCACCTCGGCCAGTTGGCGCTCCTGTTCGAGCAACTGGTTGCGCGGCATGTAGCCTTCTTCGGCGAGGTCGCGCGCGCCGCTCAACTGGCTGTTCAACAGGCGTTGTTGCAGGCGCTGGTTGCCCTCGGTCTGGCGCAACCCTTCGAGCTGGGCGCGCAGCCCCTCGATGTTCGCCCGCAATGCGGAGAGTTCGTTGGCCAGCGCGGTCTGGCGGCTGTGCAGCAACTGCCGCTGCAACTCCAGGCGCTCGCCGAGGGTCGGCAGCGGGGCCTGCTCGGCCAGCCCCGCGGGCATCTCCAGGGTCCGCCGGCCGTCGTATTCGGCCTGCAGGCGCGCCTGGTTGAGCCGCGCGTTGGCGTACCGGTTGAGCAGCGAATCGACGTTGGCCCGGGCCTGGGTCGGCTCCATGCGGATCAGCGGCTCGCCCGCCTCCACATGCTGGCCGTCGCGCACCAGGATGTGCTTGACCACCCCGCCCAGCGGATGCTGCACCGACTTGCGCTGGCCGGAGATGATCACCGTGGCCGGCACCGCCACGCCCTGGTCGAGCGGCGCGAAGGCGGCCCAGAGCAGCGCACCGCCGAAGCCGAACAGGACCAGCAGCCAGCCCAGTCGCGCATAGGCGTTCTCGTCGCGTTTCACCGTGCGGGTCATTCCACACCTCCCTGGCGCGGCGCGGCCACCACCTGCGGCGCGCCGTAGCCGGCCACCCGGTAGTCCGCGCGCTGCTGCGACGCCGACGCGGCGCGCTGGTTGTTCAAGGCGGCGAGCACCTGGTCGCGCTCGCCGTACAGGTGCAACTGGCCGGCGTTCAGCGCCAGCAGGCGGTCGGCGCAACCCAGCACGCCGGCCCGGTGGGTGATCAGCAGCACCGTGCAGCCACGCGCCTTGAGCGCCTGGATCGCCGCCAGCAGCGCCTGCTCGCCGCTGTCGTCGAGGTTCGAGTTGGGTTCGTCGAGCACCACCAGGGTCGGCGCGCCGTACAGCGCCCGGGCCAGGGCGATGCGCTGGCGCTGGCCGCCGGAAAGCCCGGCGCCGCCGACGCCGAGCACGGTGTCGTAGCCCTGCGGCAGGCGCAGGACCAGTTCATGGACCCCGGCCAGGCGCGCCGCCTCCACCACCTTGTCGGCCTGCACCTCGCCGAAGCGGGCGATGTTTTCCGCCACCGTGCCGGCGAACAGTTCGATGTCCTGCGGCAGGTAGCCGATGCGCGGGCCGAGGGTCTCGCGCTCGTACTGGCGGATCTCGGCGCCGTCCAGGCGCACGCTGCCGTGCAGGGTCGGCCAGATGCCCAGCACTACCCGCGCCAGGCTCGACTTGCCGGAGCCGGACGGACCGATCACACCGACCACCGAGCCGGCCGGGATCGCCAGGGTCAGGCCACGCAGGGTGCGCGCCTCGCTGCCGGGCGGCGCCGCGTCCAGCGACTCCAGCAGCAGGTGGCCACGCGGCTCGGGCAATTCCATGCGCCGCTCGCGGGCGGGGAATTCGTCGAGCAGGCCGCTCAGCCGGCGATAGGCATCGCGCGCCGCGCCCCACTGCTTCCACACGCCGATCAGTTGGTCGATGGGCCCCAGCGCACGGCCCATCAGGATCGAGCCGGCGATCATCATCCCCGGGGTGATGCGTCCCTCCACCGCCAGCCAGGCGCCGAGGCCGAGCACCAGGGATTGCAGGGCGATGCGCAGGTACTTGCTCAGCGCGTTGATCCGCGCCGCGCGCTCGCTGGCCAGGCTCTGCTGGTCGAGGAACGCCTGGTGCAGCCGTTCCCAGCGCCCGCGCATGCTGCCGAGCATGCCCATCGCCTCGATCACCTCGGCGTTGCGCAGGTTGTTGCTGGCCAGTTGGCCGGACTTGATCGACAACTCGCCGGCCTTGGCCAGCGGCGCACGGGTGGCGCGTTCGTTGAACCAGGCGAGGGCCATCAGGGCCAGCGCGCCGACCAGCGAGAGCAGGCCGAGCCAGGGGTCGAAGAGGAAGATCACCAGCAGGTAGACCGGGAACCAGGGTGCGTCGAAGAAGGCGAACAGCGCCTGGCCGGTGATGAACTGGCGCAGGGTGGTCAGGTCGTGCAGCGCCTGGCTGGCCTCCTGGCCGCCGGCGCGCAGGTTGCGTTCGAAGGCGGCAGCGTAGACCCGCCCATGCAACTGGCCGTCGAAGCGTTCGCTGACCCGCACCAGGACGAAGCTGCGCAGCGCCTCCAGCGCGCCCATGAAGACGAACACGCCGAGCGCCATCAGGGTCAGCATCAACAGGGTGACTTCGTTGGCCGAGGACAGCACGCGGTCGTACACCTGCAGCATGTACAGCGAGGGCACCAGCATCAGCAGGTTGATCACCCCGGAGAACGCCGCCACGCTGCGCAACGCGCCGCGACTGGCCGCCAGGGCCTGTTTGATTTCGTTGGTAACGCTGGAACCGAGCCTTGCCATCGAGCGCGCTCACTTCTGCCACGACTGCCGCTGGAATCCCGAATGAGCCCGGATGGCACCTCCCTGTGCCGGGCGTTCCCTCGCCGTCAGGCGGCCAGGGCCTGATGCTCCGGCGCCGGGTCGGCGCCGATCAGCTGGATTGTCGGCGGCGCCGCTTCGCCGCCGTGGCCGAGCAGCGCCGCGAGCACCTTGCCGGCACCGTCCAGGGCGCTGTGCGCGGTATCCCCGGCGATACCGGCGACGATCGACAGGTCATTGTCGAGGTCATGCACCAGCTCGATCTGGCCCTTCGGCCCGACCCCGGCGACATCGACACCGGCAATCGTTTGCGCATACAGCTTGCTGTCGAAGTGCAGGTCCAGCGTCGGCAGCGAGACACCGATGTCCTTGACCACCGGCACGTAGCCGAGGATGCCGCCGACGATGGGCAGGTCCTTGAGGGTCACCTCGTTCCAGCTCAGCAGCTTGACCTCGTTGTAGCTACCCAGCTCCAGGGTGCCGCCGAGATTGGCCACGCCGAGGTTGTAGCTGGGTCCGGCGATACCGTAGAACTTGGCGCTGAAGCCTTCCTTGTCGACCGAGCCGACCACTCCCAGGCCGCCGAGGTTGAGCGGCGCCAGCACCGGCACCAGCGGCGCGGTGATCGGATTCAGCGCCAGGGCTGCGGTGACCAGCGGAGTCAGCGGCGTCTCGCCGCCGAAGGTCAGGCCTTGCTCGGTGAAGGAGACGTTGATCGGCAGCGGGCCGAGGATGCCGCGGCTATCGGGAATCACGCCCTGGTCGTGATTGCCGCCGAGCAGCGAGCCGATCACATTGACCCCGAGCGGGCCGTCGCTATTGCCGAGGCTTAGCGAGCCACCCTGGTAGGCGGCGTGATAGAGATCGTTGGCGGCCTTCAGGCTATCGCTGCCGAATTCCCAGGCATGGCCGACGGTGGCACCGACGCCCTGCCCCAGGTCACCGACCAGCTTCAGGTAATCCTCCGGCTCGACGCGCCCGTGCAACAAGTCGTCGGCGATCGCCAGCGAGTTGCCGGCCAGCCCGCCCAGCGTGCCGACCGCGGAGCCTACGGTGTCGAGGGCGTCGCCGGCGATCTCGCCGAGCGTGCCGGCCACCGCGCCGACCGTACCCTCCAGCGCCTGCTCCACGCTGGCAACGGCGTCATGCACCGATGTAAGCGCTTCGTGCACCTGCTGCTCCACGGCGTCGACGGTGGAGCCCACCAATGTCCTGGCCACGTCCGCCACCGCCGTGACGGCGGTGGCGGCCACCTGCGTCGCGCGCTCGTAGACCTGGCCGAACAGGTTCGCGGCTGCATTGAATAATCCCATCTTCTGTTCCTCGATTGAGTTGTCTCGGTTATCGCGTTTCCGGCGCAGGTCGCTGTTTACCGACCGAACCGGTCACGCGGTTAAGCGCAGTCAGTGAGTTCCGCGAGAAAACGGAACGCGGGTACCTGAAAGTTCATCAGGCCTGGCGACAACTTGTTTTTATTGGAAGACAGGAGCCCCCCGAGGGCGAAACCCATTTAATCCCGAGCAGCCCGCAACAGAGCGCTCTCCACCGCTTCGCCTGTTAAGTAGGACTAACATGGGAAAGGCGAATTTGTACCACCACTTAAATCAGTTCAATACTTTGGTTGGGCATACCGACCTGTCAGTTCTGCCAGGTGGATTTCCAAGCCCCTGATTCCTAAACGGATTATTGACGCTTTTAATTAATATCGAATGACGGACGGTCGCCCCGGCACGAACTCTGACGAAAATCAGAAATGAAGAAAGGGTTATATCCTTATGCACCAAAGTGCCGAGCCGCCCTCGCGGCGTGCCCAACTAGCGTGCAACTTCGGCAGCGCCCTCTTCGAAGAAGCGAATGACACTTTTGCGTGGCTCATAAGGAATACTCTTATTACGTGAAGCGCATCACAAAATATTGAATCGAACAGTCCAGGCGGATTGTTTTCTCCTGGTAAACGATGATTAACGGCGCGCTCCAAGGCCGGGTTATTTCAATGAATCGCTTCAGCCAACGCCTTGCCTGCCGATAGCCTCTGCCGTCACCCGTTCCCGCCCTTGCTCCCCGCCTTGCCTGCCCCTATCCTGCGCCCGTCACGGCCAAATCCGTGACCGGGTTTGACAGCCCGAAGAGACGGCGCGATGCGCCGAGCGGTGCATGCGAAAGCAGCGAATGCTTTTGCAGGCATCGGCTCGACCGCAGTTTTCCAACTGCGGGCCTTCATGGCGGATCGCGTGGGGAGACCCTCGTGGTCTGCCGGTTCCGTTTCCCGGTCTGTCAACCCTGCGCGATCCTGCCTCCATCGATTGACAGCGAAGGCGGCAGGTCATGTGACTCTCAGAAACGGAGTACCCAGCATGACGAAGGATGAAAAGGAAAAGACCCACGTCGACGCAATCATCGAACGCTACAAGGACCTGATGGTCGAGATTCCCCCCGCCGACCGGCAGCCCGGTCTCTCCCTGCTCTGGCCGGTTCCCGCCCAGCCCGCCATCGACAAGGGCGTCCGCCAGGCCGAGAACTGGCTTGCCGACCAGATCGAAGGCCAGCTCTGGACCGCCTTCGCCTTCGGCCGCGACAGCCTGCCCACACCGATGCAGAAGACCGCCTTCGAAGTGGCCTTCCTGACGCGCCTGCAGCAGCGCCTGGTAGCCGCTCGACGTTCCGGTTGACCCGGCCATGGCGAATGACGCCGGTGGCGTCGTTCGCCCCTACGCCAAGTCTCCATCGCGGTCTCGGGCACCGCGTACGAAATCATCGCCAGACTCCGCCTGGCAACGCGCCGAGCGTCTGGAGCGCCCCGGTGCGCCATCCCGCCCAGCCGGATTGAACGCAAGCGCACCCACCGCCCTCCTATATTCCATACGACCCACCACCTCAACCGGAACCGAGCAAGACTCCGCAGACATGGCACAGCCTTTCACCATCGAACCGGACCCGAACACCCTCGACCATCCACCGGCCTTCCTGGCCAACGGAGGAGCGGTCGGGAAACTGTTGCTCAGCCTCGACGCGGCCAGTTCGCCCCTCGGCCCGCCGGACGCCTGGTCGGCGAGCCTGAAGACGACGATGGCCACGCTGCTGCCGGCCAAGGCGCAGATCGTGCTGTTCTGGGGCGCGGAATTCGTCGCCCTGTACAACGATGCCTACGCGCCGAGCATCGGCGACAAGCATCCGCGCGCCCTCGGCCGGCCGGCGATAGAGAACTGGCGGGAGCTGTGGGATGACCTCGAACCGCTGCTGCGCGGGGTGTACGAGACCGGTGAAACCTTCGCGGCAAAGGATCGGCCCTTCTACATCGAACGCCATGGACGCGGCGAGACGGTCTATTTCGACGTGTCCTATTCGGCGGTGCGGGAAACCGACGGTTCCGTCGGCGGCGTGCTGTGCATCGTCACCGAGACCACCGAGCGGGTGCGTTTCGAACGCCGCCAGGCGTTCCTCCTGGAACTGGGCCAGACCCTGCCGTCCCTGGCCGATCCCCTGGAGATCGAAGCCACCGCCCTGCGCCGGCTCGGCGAGGAGCTGGGCGCGTCGCGGATATTCTTCGGCGAGGACAATGGCGACGGCATGACCTTCCAGGTCCATCGCGACTATCTCCACGACGGCCGTTCGGCGGTCGGTCGGCATCGCTACCTGGCGTTCGGCGCCACCCTGTCCGGCGAACTGCATGCCGGACGCAGCGTGGCGCGGGAAGACTTCGCCGGGGAGCGCGGCATGAGTCTCGACGAGGCGGCGAGCCGCGCGCGCCTGGGGCTGGGCGCCACGCTGCACGTCCCGGTGCTGCGCCACGGCCGGCTGGAGGCGCTGCTGGCGATCCACTTCGCCCATCCGCAGGCGCTCGGCGAAGATTCGCGCCGCCTGGCGGAGGAAGCCGCCAAGCTGGCCTGGACCTCGCTCACCCATGCCCGCGCGGAGCTGGCGCTGCGCACCAGTTCCGCGCAACTGGCGGCGATGTTCGACCAGGCCAGCGCGGGCATCGCGGTATGCGACCGGAACTGGCGCTTCACCCGGGTCAACGATCGCTACTGCGAGATCGCCGGCCGTTCGCGCGAGACCCTGCTCGGCCTGCGCATGCAGGACATCCTCGACCCCGCCGACTTCGCCCTCCCTGCGGCGCCAGGCGGAGCGACCGGCGCGGCGTTCGAGATGAGCGGCCGCTACGTTCGCCCCGACGGCGATACGGTGTGGGTGCAGAACCAGGTCACGCCGCTGGTGGACGAGCAGCATGCCGCCAGCGGCCTGCTCTGCGTGTGCATGGACATCAGCGCGCGGGTACGCGCCGAGAACGAGCTGCGCGAACTCAACGAAAGCCTGGAAGAACGTGTCGCGACCATGCTCGCCCAGCGCGAAAGCGCCCTGGCGCAGCTTCACGAGGCACGCAAGATGGAGATGGTCGGCCAGTTGACCGGCGGCATCGCCCATGACTTCAACAACCTGCTGACGCCGATCATGGCCTCGCTGGAACTGATCCGCCGGCGGCTCGACGACGCCCGCTCCACCGACCTCATCGACGGCGCGCTACAGTCCGCCGAACGGGCGCGGAACCTCGTCGGTCGCCTGCTCACCTTCGCCCGCCGGCAAACCCTCAAGCCGCAGGCGGTGGCCCTGCGCGAGCTGGTCGAAGGCATGCACGACCTGATCGAGCGCTCGCTCGGCCCGACCATCGAGGTCCGCATCGAGATCCCGGAACGCCTGCCTGCGGTGGTGGTGGATCCGCACCAGTTCGAACTGGCCATCCTCAACCTCGCGGTGAACGCCCGCGACGCCATGGGCGAAGGCGGCCGCCTGGAAATAGGCGCGCGGACCGACCTGGTGATCGACGGCGCGGTGGACGGTCTCGGCGCCGGCCGCTACGTGTGCCTGGAAGTCGCCGACAACGGCGGAGGCATGCCCGCCGAGGTGCTGGCCCGCTGCATGGAGCCGTTCTTTTCCACCAAGGGCGTGGGCAAGGGCACCGGCCTCGGCCTGTCGATGGTCCAGGGCCTGGTCGCCCAGTCCGGCGGCGGCCTGGGGATCCACTCGGAGATCGGCAAGGGGACCCGGGTGAGCATCTGGCTGCCGATCACCGCGGAGCAGACGCAATCCACCGCAGAAAGCTGCCCGGACGCACCGGAAGCGTTGCGGCCGACCCACGTGCTGCTGGTCGACGACGACAGGATGGTGCGCTACACCACCGCGCTGCTGCTCGGCGATCTCGGCTACCAGGTCAGCGAGGCGGCGTCGGCGGAGGAAGCCCTGGGCGAGGTCGAGCGCGGCCTGGCGCCCGACCTGCTGGTCACCGACCATCTCATGGCCGACAAGACCGGCGTGCAGCTTGCCGAGGAACTGCGCCAGCGCTTCCCGCAATTGCCGGTGCTGGTCATCACCGGCTACGCCAACCTCAGGCCCGAGCAACTCAACGGCTTCGAGGTGTTGACCAAGCCGTTCCGCCACAACGAACTCGCCGAACGCCTCGCCCGGCTGCTGGAAGCCTCGCCGTGAGGCCCCGGGCCGGCGGAACGCCTCAGCGCACCCGCTCGCGGCTCTTCACCGCCAGGTCCAGGGCTTTCTGCATGTCCAGCCGCGCCGAGCGGCCGACGTCGCGGTGGTCCAGGCGGTAGCCGCGCTCCGAGGGCAGGATCGGTGCGGTGAGGTCCTCGGCATCGGCCGGCTCGAAATCGTAGTCGCCGCCGATGGTCATGGCGCTGCGCCGGAGCAGCATGCGGATCTCCTCGGGTCGCAGCCGCGGGTTGAGGGAAAGCATGGCGGCGACCGTGCCGGCGACCATCGGCGTGGCATAGGAGGTGCCGCAGTGCACCTCGCCCCGCGCGTCCCGCTCCAGGGTCGAGGCATGGGTACAGGCGGCGGCGGTGACATCCACCCGCATGTCGACGTTCGAGGTGCTGCGCTTGACCGCGTAGGCCGGGTCGTCCACCGCCAGGCCTTGGCGCTCGCTGCGCTGGTGGCCGCCCACCACCAGCAACTGCTCGGTGACGAAGGAGGACGGCAGGCGGTATTCGTCGGTACCGGAGTAGGACGAGCCGTTGCCGGCGGAGTTGACCACCAGCACGTCCGGATGCTCCTTGCGCAGCCAGAGGAAGAATTCCTCGAGCAACTCCTCGTAGCCGCTCATGGCGATCCCCGAGCGCACCAGCGAATCCACCTCGTCGCCGTCGACGTCGCGAGCGCCGACGCGGTGGATGCCCCAGCTCCAGTTGAGCACCCGCACGCCATCCTCCACCAGGTTCACCGAGGCGGCGACGTTGGCCGTGATGCCAGCGTCGGAATTGCGCTCGACGATCACTTCGAAACCCTGGCTGGCGCGGTCCAGCCCACGCAGGAAGCCACTGTTGCCGCCCTGGTCCCAGCGCGCGGCGAGGATGCCGGCGACCGTCGAACCGTGGTTGTCGGGACGTTCGGCATCGCGCGCGTAGAGGCAGGTACGCGGCGCGGGCGCCTTGCAGGGGCCGAGGTAGTCGGCGAAGTCGGGGGCGTCGAAGTCGACGTCGCGCTCGATCACCCCGATGCGCACCGGGCGGGTCTCCAGCGGGGCCTGGCGGGCGCGGACCCGACGCTGGTAATAGTTCACCGCGTCCATGAAACGATTGGCCGCCCACTCGTCGGAGTCGCTGTCCGGCTTGTCCACGGGCCGGCGCGCCGCCTCGGTTTCCTCGCCCTTCTCCGGCACGGACTCCTCCACCACCACGGCGTCCACGCTGGTCTCGCTGCCGATGCGGAGGACCAGCGCGTCGCGCTGGACGAGGTCGCGCGCCGGCAGGCGCAACTGGTAGAGGTTCAACGGCGGGATCGCGCCGACCACCCGCGCGCCATATTTATCGGCCAGGCGTTCGGCCTCCCGGCGACCATCGTGGTTCTCCTCGATCAACAGGCTGACCAGGTCGACGTAGGTGGTCAGGCCATCCATGTTCTTCGCCACCTCGTCGGGACCGGCGGCGAGCACATGGCTGCCGTTCAGGGTCAGCCATACCGGATTGCTGCTGCGCCCGCCCTGCTCCAGCCAAAGCGGACCGCTGGCGTGGCCACGGCGGTCCAGGCGGAGCCGCAGGCCGTCGCCCTCGCGCCGCAGGGCGGTGGCCGGCAGTTCGCGGCCGTCCAGCAACAGGCGCGGCAGGCCGGCACCCAGGCCGCGCACGCGCAGGCACCACTCCTGCCGCTCGCTGGCCAGGAGATCGCCGCAGCGCTCCAGGCGCTCCAGGCGCAGGGGTGTTTCGGCGGCGACCAAAGGACTGCCCAGGGATGCGAAAAGGATGGCGAAAACGGCACGGCGCAGCGGCATGGACTCGGCTTCCGGAACGGGGACCTGTTGTTCCGACCGCCTGGCGAAACGCTTCGTTCAGGTTGAAGGCGGGCGCAGGCTAGCCCGCCAGTTGCTCCAGCGCTCGCCGGGTGACGCCATCGATATAGCCCGGCTCGCCATAGATGCGCGCCAGCAGGATGGCGCCTTCGAAATCGGCCACCAGTTGCCGGCCGCGCTCCAGCGCCTGCGCCTCGTCGAAGGCCGGGAGGTAGAGCTGGGCGAAGGCTTGCGCCCAGTCGTCGAGGAAACTGCGGATCGGCGCCATCAGCTCGCTGCGACCATAGCTGGCGTCGACCGCGACCACGCCCATCAGGCAGCCGATGCTGTCGTCCTGGAACAACCGGGCGGCCTTGCGGCCGAGTTTTTCCAGGCGCTCGCGGGGCGTCAGCAGCGGGTCGTAGGCGATGCTGAAGAGCGTCTCGGCGAGCCGCTGGTGGGTCCATTCGAGAACGTCGCGGAGCAAGGCTTCCTTGTTCGGGTAGTGGTGGTAGAACGAGGCCTTGGTCAAGCCGCAGGCGCTGGACAGCATTTCCATGGTGGTGCCGTGGTAGCCGTAGCGACGGAAGGTGCCGGCGCAGCGCTGGAGAAGCTCGTCGCGGGAGATTTTCAACGGACGCACGGAAGGTTCCTGTTCTCGATCAAAGGCGTTGATTCTATGCCATAAGCCTTGGCGCCTCAATTTGACGGTTACCGAATGTTTGTTTAGTTTTTACAAACCGAATGTTCGGTAGGTAACTAGAAGAAGTTTCCGCTCCACCAACCCAAGCACAGGAGAGAGGCATCATGAGCGAAGCCAACAGCGGCCCGGGCCGCGTCACCCGAGAGCAGCGCGGTCATCTGTTTCTCATCGGCCTGGACCGCGCGGGCAAGCGCAACGCCTTCGACAGCGCAATGCTGGCGGACCTGGCGCTGGCCATGGGTGAATACGAGCGCAGCGAGGAGTCCCGCTGCGCCGTGCTCTTCGCCCATGGCGAGCACTTCACCGCCGGGCTCGACCTGATGGAACTGGCACCGAAGCTCGCCGCCAGCGGTTTCCGCTATCCGGACGGCGGCGTCGATCCCTGGGGCGTGGTCCAGCCGCGTCGAAGCAAGCCGCTGGTGGTCGCGGTGCAAGGCACCTGCTGGACCGCCGGGATAGAGCTAATGCTCAATGCCGACATCGCGGTGGCCGCGCGCGGCACGCGCTTCGCCCATCTGGAGGTGCTACGCGGCATCCCGCCGCTGGGCGGATCCACCGTGCGCTTCCCGCGCGCGGCGGGCTGGACCGACGCCATGCGCTACATCCTCACCGGCGATGAGTTCGATGCCGACGAAGCCCTGCGCATGCGCCTGCTCACCGAGGTGGTGGAACCCGGCGAGGAACTGGCACGGGCCCTCGAATACGCCGAGCGGATCGCCCGGGCCGCGCCGCTGGCGGTGCGCGCCGCGCTGCAATCGGCGTTCCAGGGGCGCGACGAGGGGGACGATGCGGCGCTGTCGCGGGTCAACGAGTCGCTGGCCGCGTTGATCGGCAGCGAGGACGTCCGCGAGGGCGTGCTGGCGATGGTGCAAAAGCGCGCGCCGGCGTTCAAAGGCCGCTAGCTCCCCTGCGGGTCGACCCCCGGTCGCTCCGCTCCATCTCTCCTGCGGAAACCGACATGACTTCGTTGACTCAACATTCCGCAGCGCCGGTGCGGATGGAACGCCTGGCCCTGCCCGCGACCGACGGCTATCCGCTGTTCGCCTACCGCTACCACGCGCCGGGCCACGCCCATGGCAACCTGCTGGTGGCCGGCGCGACGGGCGTCGCCCAGCGCTTCTACCGGCGTTTCGCCGAACACGCCGCGCGCCAGGGCTTCGACGTACTCACCCTGGACTATCGCGGCATCGGCGAATCCGCGCCGGCAAGCCTGAAGGGCTTCGCCATGTCCTACCTGGACTGGGCCTACCGGGACCTCGCCGCCGCCGTCGAGCTGCTCGGCCGGGAGGAGCGGCCGCTGTACTGGATCGGCCACTCCTTCGGCGGCCACGCCATCGGCCTGCTGCCCGACCATGGGCGGCTCGCCGCCTGCTACAGCTTCGGCAGCGGCGCCGGCTGGAGCGGCTGGATGTCGCGCCGCGAAGCGCTCAAGGTGCGCCTGCTGTGGACCCTGGTGCTGCCGCCGCTGGTGGCCTGGAAAGGCTACATGGCCTGGAGCCTGCTGGGCATGGGCGACGACCTGCCGCTGGGGGTCTACCGCGACTGGAAGCGCTGGTGCCGCCATCCCCGCTACTATTTCGACGACCCGGCGATGCGCCACCTCCACCAGCGCTACGCCGCAGTGCGCACGCCCTGTCTGTTCGCCACCGCCCTGGACGATCCCTGGGCACCGCCGCGCTCGCGGGACGCCTTCGTCGAGGCCTACCGCAACGCACCGCTGGAAACCCTCGACCTGCGACCCGACGGTGGACCGCTCGGACACATGGGCTACTTCCGCGCCGGTGCAGAGGCGCTGTGGGACGACGCCCTGCGCTGGCTGAGATGGCATCCGGAGAACGCCTGAAAGACCAGCGAGAGCGCGCCATGCACCCGTTGCCGTTGTCCCTTCGCCTGTTCGCCGTCGCATTCTGGCTGGGCGTGGTCGCCGTGGAGTTCCTTCTCGAACGCAGCCGCGCCGAAAGCCGCGACCGGGGTTTCGCCGGGAGACCGCCACCAAGGGCGACAGCTTTGCCGGGGTGAACCGCTACTCCCGGCAGATCGCCCGCATCTCCCTGCTGGCCATCCCGGCCGGGCTGCTGGCCCTGGGCTGCGGCCCGTACCTGATGCGACAACGCTGAAAAATCCGCCGACTGTCCATTTCGCGACGATGACTGGCGCTTTTGCCGGCGCAGGCCGCCCGCGCCTGCCTTACCGTTCCCCGCTCTTTCAGACACGGGAGCAGGGCAATGCCGCTTGCCAGTCATCTGCGTTGCGTGGCGCTGGCGCTGGGGATCTCCACCGCGCTGGGCTGCGCGAACCGCAACCAACCCGCGCCACGCGCGGAAAGCCTCGACCCTGGCCTGTCGAGGGTGGCGGGAACCCGCGGCGACGCGCTGCCCGCCCAGTGGTGGACGCTCTACCAGGACCCTGGGCTGAACCACCTGGTGGCCGCCGCGCTGCGCCACAACCGCGACCTGGCCGCAGCCGATGCCCATGCCCGCGCGCTCCTCGGCCATCTGCGCGGCGCACAGGGCGAACGCTGGCCACGGACCGAGGTCGGCTATGGCTACCAGTATGGGCGCGACGGCGACGACCAGACCCTCGCCGAAGCCACCGACGAGGAGCTGCGCAGCCAGTGGAAACACACCGCCCGCCTCGACCTGTCCTACCAGTTGGACCTGTGGGGCGAAGTCCGCGCCCGCATCGCCGCGGCGAAGGCGGATGCCGAAGCGGCGCAAGCGGCGCGCGACCTGCTCAGGGTCAGCGTGGCCAGCCAGACCACCCTCGCCTACGTCCGCGCCTGCGCCCTGGCGCGACGGGCAGAGGTACAACGCCGATCGGTCGGCCTGCTCGACGCGAGCCTGGCGCTGAGCGAACGCCAGCTCGCCGCCGGCCTTTCCAGCGAGCTGCAGCGACGCCGGCTGCTGGCCTTGCGCGAGCGGACCCGCGCCGCGCTGCCGATGCTCGAGGCGCGGCGGCGCGCGGCACTCTACGAACTGGCGCTGCTCAGCGGGCGCTCGCCGCGCCAGTTGGACGCTCCTGCCGCGACCTGCGCCGGCATACCGCAACTGCGCCGTGCCCTGCCCACCGGCGACGGCTGGAGCCTGCTGGCGCGCCGCCCGGACGTCCGCGCGGCCGAGCGCCGGCTCGCCGCCGCCGACGCCCGGCGCGCGCTGGCCGAAGCCGAGCTGTACCCGCGCATCAGCTTCGCCGTCGGCGCCGAAACCTCCGCAGTGACCCTCGCCGGCCTCGGCGGCAGCGGCGCGCTGGCCTACGCGGCCGGCCCGCTGCTGAGCTGGCGCTTCCCCAACCGGGAAAGCGCGCGAGGCCGCCTGGACAGCGCAGCGGCAGAGCGCGACGCCGCCCTGGCGCGCTTCGACGGAGCGGTGCTCGGCGCCCTGCGCGAGGTCGAGCGTGCCCTGGCGCTGTATGCCGGCGAGCGCCAGCGGCGTGCCGACCTCCAGCGTGCCCTCGACGAGCAGCGCCACGCCTACCGGTTGGCGCGCAGCAACTATCGCGCCGGCGCCCTCGATGCCCTCGAGCTGCTCGACAGCCAACGCAGCCTGGTCGCCGACCGGGCGCGCCTGGTCGACGCCGAGATGCGCGTCGCCGAGCGCCAGGTCGAACTGTTCCGGGCTCTCGGCGGCGGCTGGCAAGCCGCTCCCAGCCCCTCCCACCAGGAAAACGGACAATGAACCAGGCAATCAGGGAACCCATCGAACACACCACTGGCGAAACCATGCCAGCAGTCACGCGCCGGCGCCGAACCTGGCTGCTGGGCGGCCTCGCCGGCGCCATCGCGCTCGCCGCCCTGCTGGCCTGGTGGTGGAGCAGCGGACGCTTCCTGGAGGGCACCGACGATGCCTATGTACGCGCCGACTGGGTGGCGGTCAGCGCGCAGGTCTCCGGCTACGTCGCCGAGGTGCTGGTGGCCGACGACGCCGACGTCCAGGCCGGCGACCTGCTGCTGCGCCTGGACCCGCGCGACTTCCGCCAGCGCCTGCGCGCCGCCGAGGCCCGCGAAGCGGCGGCGCAGGCGGCGCTGGAAGCCCAGCGCGCGAAGCTGGAGACCCTCGATCGGCAACTGCTGGAGCAGGCGCAGACGATCAGCCGCGCCCGCGCCGATGGCGAAGCGGCGCGAGCCGAATGGCGCCGCGCCGAGACCGACTGGCGACGCTACCGGCAATTGGCCGACGAGCATGCCACCAGTCGCCAGCGCCTGGAGAATGCCGACGCGGTGCACCAGCGAGCGCGTGCGGCGGCGCGGCGGGCAAGCGCCGAGGAAGGCCGCCAGCGCGCCGCCAGGGACGTACTGAAGAGCCGGCGACGCGAGGCGGAGGCGGCGCTCGCCCAGCGCCAGGCGGAGCTGCAGGAAGCCGCGGCGGCGCGCGAACTGGCGCGCCACGCCCTGGACGATACCGAAATCCGCGCCCCATTCGCCGGCCGCGTCGGCCAGCGCAAGGTGCGCCTGCGCCAGTACGTCACGCCGGGGCTGCCGCTGCTGGCGGTGGTGCCACTGGAGCAGGCCTACGTGGTGGCCAACTACAAGGAGACCCAGCTCGAACGCATCCGCCCCGGGCAACCGGTAGAGCTGGAGGTGGACACGTTCGGCCGCCGCTGGCGCGGCCGCGTCGACAGCGTGGCGCCGGCCTCCGGCGCGGTATTCGCGCTGCTGCCGCCGGACAACGCCACCGGTAACTTCACCAAGATCGTCCAGCGCTTCCCGGTGCGTATCCGCCTGGACGCCGACGCCGCCGAGCGGGGCCGGCTGCTGCCGGGGATGTCGGTGATCGCCACCGTGGACACTCGCGAACCGGACGGAGCCTCCGCCGATGAGCGCTGACGACAAGGTATCGCTGCGTGCCTGGGTCGCCGTCACCGGCGGCCTGTTCGGCTGCTTCATGGCCGGCATGAACGTGCACGTCACCAGCGCGGCGCTGCCGGAGATAGAAGGCGCGCTGGGAGCCACCTTCGAGGAGGGCTCGTGGATCTCCACCGCCTATCTGGTCGCGGAAATCAGCATGATCCCGCTTACCGCCTGGCTGGTGGAAGTGTTCTCCTTGCGCCGGGTGATGCTCCTCGGCTCGCTGGTGTTCCTGCTCAGTTCGCTGAGCTGCGCGCTGGCGCCGAACCTGTCGACGCTGATCCTGATCCGGGTGATCCAGGGGGCTTCGGGGGCGGTGCTGATCCCGCTGTCGATGCAACTGATCCTCACCGAGCTGCCGTCCAGCCGGATACCCCTCGGCATGGCGCTGTTCAGCCTTTCCAACAGCGTGGCCCAGGCCGCCGGCCCGTCGATCGGCGGCTGGCTGGCGGATGCCTATTCCTGGCGCTGGATCTTTCTCCTGCAACTGTTGCCGGGGATCGCCCTGCTGGCCGCGGTGGCCTGGTCGATCCGCCCCCGCGACGGCGACCGCGAACGCCTGCGCCAGGCCGACTGGCTCGGCATCGGCGCGATGGTCGCCGGCCTCGGCGCGCTGCAGATCGTGCTGGAGGAAGGTGGCCGCCGCGACTGGTTCGAGTCCGGCTTCATCCGCACCTTCGCCGTCCTCGCCGTGCTCGCCCTGCTGCTCTTCGTACAGCGCCAACTGTGGGGCGCGCGGCCGTTCATCAACCTGCGCCTGCTGGGCAGCTACAACTTCGGCGTGTCCAGCCTGGCGATGGCGGTGTTCGGCGCGGCGACCTTCGGCCTGGTGTTCCTGGTGCCCAACTACCTGTCCCAGTTGCAGGGTTTCAACGCCCGGCAGATCGGCGACAGCCTGATCCTCTACGGCCTCGTGCAACTGCTCCTGGCGCCGCTGCTGCCGCGCCTGATGCGCTGGCTGAACCCCAAGCTGCTGGTGGCCGGCGGCTTCGCGATCATGGCCCTGGGCTGCTGGATGGGCGCGCACCTGAACGCCGACGCGGGACGCAACGTGATCATCCCCTCCATCGTCGTGCGCGGCATCGGCCAGCCGCTGATCATGGTCGCGCTCTCGGTACTGGCGGTGAAGGGCCTGGACAAGGCCCAGGCCGGCTCGGCCTCGGCGCTGATCTCGATGCTGCGCAACCTCGGCGGCGCGATCGGCACCGCGCTGCTGACGCAACTGGTCTCGCTGCGCGAGCGCTTCCACTCCGAGCGGATCGGCGAGACCCTGACGATCTTCGACGGCGCCCTGCAGCAGCGCCTGGGCGGTGGCCAGGTGCGGATACAACTGCCGGAGCAGCAGCAGGCGCTGGCCCTGCTCGACCACGGGGTGCGCCAGCAGGCCTATCTGATGGCCTACTCCGACGCCTTCTACCTTTCCTGCATGGCGCTCCTGGCCTGCGCCCTGGCCTCGCTGATGCTGCGCCAGAAGGACTGAACTCAGTCGCCCTCGGCCACCCCGTAGGCGGCGCCGCGGCCGAAATAGAGGCTCGGCGAAACGCCCAGGGTCCGGCGAAACATGGCGCTGAAGGCGCTCTGGCTGTCGTAGCCGAGGTCCAGTGCGACCTCGAGGATCGAGTGCCCTGCCGCCAGCGCATCGAGGCTGGCGAGCAGGCGCATGCGCCGCAGCCACTGGACGAAGCTGAGACCGGTTTCGCGCTGGAAGGCGCGGGTCAGGGTCCGCGGGCTGACGCCTAGGCGACGCGCGGCATCGCCCAGGCTCCAGTCGGCGGCCGGCTCGGCGCGCAGGCTGCGGCACAGCGCCGCCAGTTGCCGATCGACCGGCTGTGGCACGTGCAGGGCGAGGATCGGCAGCACCCGCAGTTCATCGAGGATCAGCTCCATCACCCGCTCGTCGCGGCCGCCCGGCGGGTAGTCCGGGGCGATCCGCATCGCCGCGACGATCAATTGCCGCAGCAACGGCGGCACGTCCACCACCCGGCAGTCCTGCGGTAGGTCGTGGCGCGCTTGCGGGGCGATGAACAAGGTGCGCATGCGCACCTGGCCGGCGAAACGCAGGGCATGCTCGATACCGGCCGGCAACCAGACACCGCGTCCCGGCGGCACCACCCAGGTGCCCTCGGCGGTGCCGACCGTGACCACCCCGCTGAGCGCATGGATCAATTGCGCGCGCGAATGCCGGTGCAGCTCGACGCGCTCGCCGTGGAGATAATCCTGGGCATAGGCGAAGACCGGACGGGTGGAAGGCAGGTCGATCAGCATCGGGCGGGCCTTGGCGGGCAGTGGGGGCGCTGTCTTTTTACCAGCCGCGCCATGCTAACGACCAGTCCCGGCGAAGCACGCCGGCGCTCGCCGCGACGCGGCGAGCGCGCTACCCTGGCCGCCCCGGCGTGGCGCGACTGCCTGGCGTATCCGCCGCGCCATCCCTCCCCAAGCACAGGAGCGAAACCAGCATGGCCTCTTACGCGGAACTGTTCGATATCGGAGAAGACTTCGCCGCCTTCGTCGGCCATGGCCTGGCCACGGAACAGGGCGCGGTCGCGCGGTTCCGGCAGAAGCTGGAAAGCAACGGGCTGCCGAGCGCGCTGACGGAACGCCTGCAACGCATCGAACGGCGCTATCGCCTGCTGGTCGCCGGGGAAATGTGGTGCCCGGACTGCCAGATCAACCTGGCCGCGCTGGACTTCGCGCAGCGCCTGCAACCGAATATCGAGCTGGCAATCATTTCCAAGGGCCGCGCCGAGGACGACCTGCGCCAGCGCCTGGCGCTGGAGCGAATCCCGATTCCGCTGGTACTGGTGCTGGACGAGGAGTTCAACCTGCTCGGACGCTTCGTCGAACGGCCGCAGGCGGTGCTCGACGGCGGTCCGCAGGCGCTTGCGGCGTACAAGGCGGGCGACTACCTGGAGCACGCCATCGGCGACGTCCTGGCGATCATCGAAGGCGCGGCGCGCTGAGACAGCGCCTGCGCCCGCTTCTCAGTGGCGCGAACAGCCCGCGCCAAGGCCTCGGTACTGCAAGCGATGTAGGCGTCCGGCGCTGTCGCGGTAGAGCATCACCAGCGGCACCACGCCACAGGTGGCCGGCACCGGCGTGACGGAAAGCACCCGCTCGATGTCCAGCGGCATGCCGTAGTCGTAGCGCTCGATCGGCGGCAACTCTTTCCCGTCGTCGTCCGCCGCCTGGACCTGGGACCAGCAGGACAGCAGCAAGGCCAGCAAGAACGAGGTTTTCATGAGGTCTTTTCTCCATGCTGCGCCCCGTCGGACGAGACGCTTTGCGAATAGGCCCGGAGCAACCAGGCGAGGTCGGTGAGGATCGCGGCCAGGCGCCACTCGCCGGCGGCCGCCAGGCGGGCGCCGGCACGGCGTGCGTGCCGCGCGGCGAGCGGCGGATCGCGATGGCGGACGGCGATGGCTCGCAGTGCGCGCTCGATCCACCGCGCCTCCGCGGCGGCCGGGTCGAGCCCGGCCAGGGCGCGCCACAGGCGCCGCGACTCGCGGCCGAGTTGCAGGGATACGAAGCCCAGGCGCAGGGCCAGCGCGCTGCGCGGATGTTCCATGCCATGCAGCGCGCCCAGCTGGGCGATGCGATGCTGCTGGCGGGCCTGCCAGGCATGCGCGTCGAAACCGGCGCGACGACGCAGCAAGGCGAGGGTCTCGCGGCGCAGATGGTCGAGCAGCGACGCCGAATGCCGTTCCAGGTCCTTCGGCAGCAGGCGGTAGACCAGCAGGCTGATGCAGAGCGCCAGCACCCAGGCGCAGGACTGGTTGGCGAAGTCGCCGAAATCGAAGCGGGCGAGATTGCCGGTGGCGACCAGGGTGTTGAAGGCGATCAGGTAGGCGATTCCCTGCAACGCCCGCCTGGGCACTGTGGTGGCCTGGATACCGAACGACCAGAAGAAGGCGAGGCACAGCAGCAGCAATGGAAAACCGTTGATCAGCGGTAGCAGAAGGAATTTGCAGAGCAATGCGGCAGGTATCGCGTAGAGCGTGCCGCGAATGAAATTGCGCGTGCCCTCGGCGGGAAAGGGCGAGGCTGCCAGCAGCGTGCAGTAGGGGCCGAGCACCGCCAGCAGGGTCGGCCCCTGGTCCCACCCGCTGAGGAACCACAGGGCGCCGCCGACCAGCATCGCCAGCCAGGCTCGCGCGCCGTTGCGCAAGGCCTCGCGGTAATGTCGATGGAAGGCCGCTGGGCGGACGTCGGCGGGGGCCCGGCCGTCGAGCCGGGCGAACCCCCGCAGGGCGGCCTGCAGGTCATCCAGTTGCTCGTCGAGACGCTCCATGAACAGCCCTTCGCGACAGGCATCCGCTTGGTCTGTCGGAAGTCCGCGCCGAATCGCCGCCAGGCGACCGCGCAAGCTCGCGAGCCGTCGCGCGGCGCCGGCGAAGTCGAGCTCGCCGCGCTCCAGTTGGCCGCCCAGCAGGCACAGGTCGTCGGCCATCGGCAGCGCCAGTCCACGCTCCGCCAAGCGCCGGGCCCAATGCGTCTCGCCGGCGAAGCGGAACTCCATCAGCGTGGAAAACAGCGCCGCCAGGCCACCGCGGATCGCCGGGAGCGCAGCGCTCAGCGCCCGCGACTCGGCGCGACCGACGCCCAGCAGGTCGTCTACCGCGTAGACCTCGCCGGCCAGCGTCCGGCGACGGCGCTCCAGTTCCCCGTCAGCCGCACCGGCATGCCGCGCAGCGACCAGCGCCAGCGTCGCCGCGCAGAGCGAGACGAGACGCTGGCGCACCCGCCCGGACACGGTCCTGCGGCTGAAGAGCACGGTCACCAGGCTCAGGCAGCAGACCCCGACGATTACCGCCGAGGCGCGGGTGACGATGTGCTCGAAGGCCGCCTCGGGCTCGACCATGGCCGGTCCCAGCGCCAGGCACACGGTGTAGCCGGCGACCACCGCGGCGGTGGCGTAGAAGTGCCGGACCAGGCTCATGACGCCGACGCAGAGACCCAGCCAGAAACCCAGGGCGACGACGAACAGCAGCATCTTCTGGGCGAACAGCGCGGTCAGGACGAAGGCAGCGAGCGTGCCGACCAGGGTACCCACGGCGCGCCACCAGCCCTTGCCGACCACCGCCCCCTGCACCGGATTGATCAGCAACAGCACAGTGGACGCCGCGGAAAACGGCGAATCCAGTTGCAGGTAGAGTCCCAGGCCGAGCGCCAGAGCGGCAGCGCCGATGCTGCGCAGCACGTAGCCCAGGCTGTCGGTCCGCCAGGGCAACGGCAACGCCGCGTACCAATCGCGCCCGCCGGACGCCGACGCCGCCATCAAAGGTACTCCTGCAACCAGCGGGTCAGCCGCCAGTGCCGCGCGGTCCCCGCCTGCAGCACCTCGACACTGCCGGTCATGCCGGCGGCAAGCACCACGCCCGCCGGTACCCGGTCGAGTTCGATGCGCACCGGCACGCGCTGCGCCAGGCGTATCCAGCTGAAGTTCGGGCTGACCTGCGGCAGGCCGCTGTCGGCACGGCTTTCGTTGAGGTCGGCGACACCGCGACCGATGCTCGCGACATGGCCGTCGAGCAGCGGATCGAACCCCATCAGCTTGATCGTCGCCGGCGCGCCGACCTGTACATTGCGCAGCTTGGTTTCCTCGAAATAGCCGGTGACCCAGAAGCTTCGCCGATCGACGATGAAGATGTTGGTCCGGCCCGCCGCCGCGTAATCGCCGGGCTGCACGCGCAACTGCGTCACATAGCCGTCCACCGGTGAGCGCAACTCGCTGCGCCGCAGGTCCAGCCGAGCCTGGTCGAGCGCCGCCCCGGCGGCCTCGGCGCGGGCGCGGGCGATACGCAGGGCGCGACCGGCGTTGGCGACCTCCTCGCGCGAAACCGCGCCGGCCAACTGCATGCGTCGGCGCCATTGCTCGTCACGTTGGCGCAGTGTTTCCCGCGCCTGCTCCAGCTCCGCCTCGCGCTGGCGCACGGCCAGGCGATAGCTGCGCGGATCGATGCGGTACAGCGGATCGCCGCGGGCCACCCGCTGGTTATCTGCGACGAACACCGCCTCGACGCTGCCGGAAACTTCCGGCGCGATGCGAATCACCTGCGCGCTGACCCGCCCGTCGCGGGTCCAGGGCGCCAGCACGTAGGCTTGCCACAACTGCAACGCCAGGCACAGGGCGAGCAGGCCGCAGGCGAAGGTCGCAGCCACCTTGGAAAGACGAACGATGGACATGGGGACCTCGGCTCAGAACTTCAGCACCAGCACGGACAGCACGATGAACGACAGGAAGAAACGCAGCAGGCCGGGATGCCAGGCGCATTCCAGCCAGCGCCAGGCGAGGCGCTCCAGCAGCAGGTAGAGCGGCATCGCCAGGCACAGGTAGAGGAACAATGGCGGCACGTAGAGGCCGGAAACGGAGACTTCGCTCAGCATGCAGGGCACCAGGGTATCGAGGGCGCGGAGCGGTCGGCCGCTCCTGTCGGGTTGAGGAGCACAGGCTACGGGTCGTGGCGATTTGCAAATATCGACTACTCAGCCAGAAAATAATCGAATTCGGACAACCAAAGGACCTGCCGTGAGCCGTGAACCGCAGACCTACCTCGCCCAACGCTTCGATCCCGACGCGCTCGGCCAGCCGGCCCTGGCCCTGCAGCTGGAGGCCCGGCACAACGACACCGAAGTGCCGGTGCACCGGCATCGCAAGGGCCAGCTGGTGGTGGCCTGCCGCGGCGGCATCACCTGCACGGTGCCCGATGGCCTGTGGATGGTGCCGGCCGGGTTCGGTGTGTGGATTCCCGGCGGCATCGCCCATAGCAACCGGGTCACCGCCAACGGCAAGGTCTGCTTCCTCTTCGTCGAGCCGGGGGCGGCACGCCTGCCGAGCGACTGCTGCACCCTGGCCCTGTCGCCGCTGGTCCTCGAACTGATCCTGCACCTGAGCGCGCAACCGCAGGACTATCCGCACGACGGCCCGCTCGCACGTCTCGCCGGGGTGCTGCTGGAACTCCTGGAACAGGCGCCGACCGAACAGCTCTACCTGCCGCTGCCGGACAACCGCGGCCTGCGCCGCATCGCCGACGAACTGACCCGCGCCCCCGGCGACCGCGCCAGCATGGCCGAATGGGCCAGGCGAGTGGCGATGAGCGAGCGGTCCCTGGCGCGGATGGTGCGCCGGGAGACCGGCATGACCTTCGGCCAGTGGCGCCAGCAATTGCAGATCATCATCGCCCTGCAGCAACTGTCCGCCGGCGTTTCGGTGCAACGCACCGCCGAGATCCTCGGCTACGAGTCGGTCAGCTCGTTCATCGGCATGTTCCGCAAGGCGCTCGGCAGCCCCCCGGCCCGCTACGTGCGCGACAGCATGCGGCGGCCAGCCGACTGAACGGAGGTCGACGGAACGGCCTTGCAGTTCGTCAGCTGTTCTCCCCCGAGACTGGCACTCGAAGGCACTTCTGGGAATAATGCCGCCCTTTTTTCTCCAGGAGGATCAGATGGTTACGCACTTCTTGAGCGAATCCGGCCAGGCAGCCTGCGGGCGCGGCGACAGCAACGTGAACGGCTCGAGCGACGTCGGCCAGGTCAGTTGCAAGACCTGCCGGCGCACCAACGCCTTCGCCCAGGCCCAGGAAAACGCCGCTCCGGCCAGTGCCCCTGTCACCCCCACCGCCGCTGCGCCAGTGACCGACAAGGCCGCGCCGCGGCCGAAAGCCGAGGCCAGGCCCGCCGCCGCGCAGCGCCAGGACCGCGATGCCGCCCGCAAGGCCTGGCAGGCGCGTCTCAACGAATTGTCCGGGAAGAACCGCATGCCGCGCTCGCGGCGCCGTGCGCAAGCCTATCTCTGAGCGGTAGCG
This sequence comes from Pseudomonas sp. HMSC063H08, assembly GCF_001813645.1. Classification (NCBI taxonomy): domain Bacteria; kingdom Pseudomonadati; phylum Pseudomonadota; class Gammaproteobacteria; order Pseudomonadales; family Pseudomonadaceae; genus Pseudomonas; species Pseudomonas sp. HMSC063H08. The sequence continues at coordinate 86,985 of NZ_KV813540.1, read as the reverse complement.
GTACTTCGCGGCGAATGTCCGCACGCGGGCATATCCGTCCTGCCCAGCACGACCGCACGTCCCCTCATCAGGCCAGGCCCTGCGCCTCCGCCAGGGCCAGGCCGTCGAGGGCGCCGGCGAGCATGTCCGGCAGATGGCGCGGCTCGTCGGCCAGCTCGGCCAACTCCGACAGCCGATGCGCCGCCGTCAGCAAGGCGATCCGCCGACGCTCCAGGCGCCGACCGCTGAAGCGCTCGTAGGCGGCGACGATGCGCTCGGTGAGGTCGGCATCGATGAACGCGGAATAGATGAATTCCTGGTGCAGCGGACCGATGCCCGCGTCGGCGAAGTCGTACACACCGTTCAACCGCCCGGCCTCGCTATCGAATGCCATGTTCCAGCCATGGCCGTCGAAGAAGCCGAAGATCGAACCCAGCGGATCGGCAGGCAGCTTGGCATATTCCCGCACCAAGCGTTCCGCGCGTTCGCGCCAGGCCGCAGGCAGCAGCGGCAAGGCGCGCCTGCGCATCGCCGCGGGCGACTCCCAGGGACGCACCGGCAAGGCTCCAACCGCCCGCATGCGCGCCGGTGGCAGTCGATGCAGCTCGGCGTAGAAGCGCCCCAGCGCATCGCCGACCGCCTGCCGTGCGGGTTCGTCCAGGCGCCGATAGTCCTCGCCCAGGAGGTAACCGCCAGGCAGTTTCTCGTGGCGGGAAAACAGCGGCGGTCCCGCAAACACCTGCGGCGCCGGCACCGCCAGGCTCACCGCCGGACGCACCAGGCGTAGCACGGCGGCCTCGCGCAGCAGCGCCGCCTCGGCCTCCGCGCCGCGCGGAAACTTGAACACCCAGCGCCCTCCGACCTCCACCGCCGTGGAATGCCAGCCCGAGGCCAGGATGGCGAAAGTGGCGTCCACCAGCTCCGGACAGGCCGCCACTATCGCCCGGCGATATTCCTCCAGGGCACGCGGTTCCTTCACCGACGACTCCGCGCGACCATCGCCACGATCGCCTCGTACAGTTCCCGCCGCGCCTCTTCCGGGGCGATCTCTTCGGTGGCGGCCGCGTGCGACAGCGCTTCGGCGGCGCCGATCATTGCGCGCAGAGCGGCGACGGTCAGCCGTCCGCCGCCGGCGAAGGGCTCCAGCACGGCGCGGCACTTGTCCATGAAGAGAACCTCGTAGTCGCGCTTGATCCGCTCCAGCTCCGGCGAGCTGGCGAGGGCCGCGACCACCCCGGGAATCTCCCGGCCTTGTTGCATCACGCAGTCGACATAGGCGCGGGCGATGACGTCAGCGCGCCCCTCCAGGGTCGCCTCGCTCGCTTCCAGGGCAGCCTCCATCAGCGCCGTCTGGCGCAGGTCGTAATCCTGGTAGAGCGCCGCCAGCAGGCCGGCGCGGGTGCCGAAGTGGTCATAGACCACCGGCTTGGTCACCCCGGCCTGCTCGGCCAGGCGACCGAGGGTCAGCGCCTCGGTGCCTTCTTCGCGGACCAGCCGCCAGGCCACCTCGAGCAACTGGCGCTGGCGCTCGTCGCGGGACAGGCGGCGGCGTGGCGACGGGTCGTCTGGGGAGTGCATTGACATAGATAACCTACTAAAAGTAACTTACTAAAGGTAACCTACAAAAGGTAGGTTTTACCCAGACTATCGACTTGCCCCCCCTTCCCGCAATTCCCGGAGGAATTCGCCCATGCATGCCCTGATCGTCGTCGCCCATCACCATCCTCGCTCTCTCACCCACGCCCTCGCCGCCCACATCGCCGAAGGCGTAGTCCGCGCCGGCCATTCCGCGGAAACCGCCGATCTGGCGGCGGAAGGCTTCGAGCCGCGCTTCGGCCTGGCCGACCACGCCGTGCATCGCGGCCAGGCGTCGCCTCCCGCCGACGTCCTCGCCGAGCAGGCGCGCATCGATCGCGCCGATACCCTGGTGCTGGTCTACCCGATCTACTGGTGGTCGATGCCGGCCCTGCTCAAGGGCTGGATCGATCGCGTGTTCTCCAATGGCTGGGCCTTCGACTACAGCATCGGCGGCGACCTGCGGAAAAAGCTGCAGCGCCTGCGCGTGGTGCTGGTCGGTGTCGGCGGCGCCGATGCCGACACCTTCGAGCGGCACGGCTACGCCGGGGCGATGCGCACCCAGATCGACCATGGCATCTTCGATTACTGCGGCGCACGGGTGGTCCGTTCCGAACTGTTGCTGGAATCGGAGAGCGCCGATCCAGCCGCGCACCTGGAGCAGGCTCGGCGAATCGGCGCCGAGCTGTTCGCCAGTGCCCGGCGGCCGATGCCGGCCTGAGCCCGCCGCAGGCGACTCAGGCACGTGGCATGTGCTTGGTCACGCAATGGATGCCGCCGCCTCCGGCGGCGATGGGATCGATGTTCAGCTGGACGATGTCCCGCCCCGGATACAGGCGGCCCAGCAATTCCCCGCAGTGGCGATCGGCGCTGGCGTCGCCGAACTGCGGGGCAATCACCGCGCCGTTGATCGGCAGGTAGTTGATGTAGCCGGCGGCGAAGTCCGGGTTGTTTCGCGAGTAGTCGCGGCGCGGCTTCAGGGGCGGCGACAGGGTATGCACCTGCAGCGCGCGACCGTCGGCGTCGGTGGCTGTGCGCAGGATCTCCAGGTGTTCGCGGGTCACGGCGTAGTCGTAGGAGTCCGGGTCGTTGTCGAGATTGGCGATGACCACGCCCGGCCTGACGAAGCGCGCATAGAAGTCGACATGCGCATCGGTGATGTCCCTGCCGCGGATACCCGGCAGCCAGACGATCTTGCGCAGGCCGAGCAGGGCTTTCAATTCGGCCTCGACCTGGCCCTTGTCCATGCCGGGGTTGCGATTGTCGTTGAGCCAGCAACTTTCGGTGAGGATCGCCGTGCCACGCCCGTCCACTTCGATGCCGCCGCCCTCGCCGGTCAGTTGGCTGGCGATGTAGCGGACCTCCAGTCGCTCGCTTAGCACGCCGGCGACGCGGCTATCGTTGCCGGCCTGCTGCTTGCCGCCCCAGCCGTTGAAGTTGAAATCCACCAGGCCCGCTTCGCCCTCCCCGTTCAGCACGAAGCAGCCGCCGTAGTCGCGGACCCAGATATCGTCCAGCGGCAACGCCAGGTAGTCGATGTTGGCGCCGCCGCATGCGCGGCGCGCCGCGGCCTCCTGCGCGGGCCGGCAGAGCAGCGTGACCGGCTGGTAGCGGGCGATGGTCCTGGCCAGCAGGGCGACGCTGCGATTCACGTCCTCGGCCAGGTCCTTCCAGATCGACGGGGACGCGGCATAGGCAAGGAACACCCGTTCCTGCGGCAGGTGCTCGTCGGGCATGTGCCAGTGATCGGCCGCCGCCTGTCCACGCGGCGAGCCGAACTCCAGGCCGAGCGTGAGGGCGGCACCGAGGCCGGCGCTGGCGCCGAGTCGCTGGAGGAAATGTCTGCGGGTCATCATTTCGGGTCCTCGGGAACGGGATCGGAACGGGTGGTCTTGAAGGTAGTCCAGGCGCGCATCCGCGCCCGCATGTCGCGCTGCGGGATGTCCTGGCCGGGAAACAGCCGGGCGTAGGTCGCCGCGTCCGGATAGATGTCCGGGTTGTCGCGCATGTCGGCGGATACCAGGGCCCGCGCCCCGGCGCTGGAGGTCGGGTAGCCGGTAGCGCTGCTGATCGCGGCCATGTTCTGCGGGCGCATGATGAAGTTGATCAACGCATAGGCATATTCCGGGTGCTGCGCGTCGACCGGAATCGCCATGCTGTCCATCCACAGAGACGTGCCTTCGCGCGGCACCCGGTAGACGAAGCGCAGTGCCTTGCCGGCTTCGTCGGCGGCGCGCTGGGCCTGGATCGCATCGCCGCTGTAGCCCAGCGACAGGCAGATCTCCTCGTTCACCAGTTGCGCCACCGGCTGCGACTGGAACTTGCGAATGTAGGGCTTGATGCGCTGCAGCAAGGCCAGCGCGGCGGCCAGGTCCTGCGGCTTGCCGCTGCGCGGATCGCGCCCCAGGTAATGCAGGGCCAGCGCCAGCACTTCGTCCGGCGAGTCGATCAGGGAAATCCCGCAGTCGGCGAATCTCGCCGCCAATTCCGGCTTGAACAGCAGGTCGAGGCTGTCCAGCGGAGCGTCGGCCAGGCGCCGTTCGATCTGCTCGCGGTTGAAGGTCAGGCCGATGGTGCCCCAGGTGTAGGGCACCGCGGCGTCGCGCGAACGCGCGTAGCGGGCTTGCAGTTCGCGCAGGCCCGGCTCGATCTCGTCGAGATGCTCCAGGCGCCGGGGGTCGAGCTTCTGCAGGGCGCCGGCGCGCATCAGCCGCTCGGCCACGGTATCGCCGGGAAAGATAAGGTCGTAGCCGCTGTTCCCCGACATCAACTTGGCCTCGAGGGTCTCGCTGCTGTCCATCACGTCATAGACCACGCGGATGCCGGTTTCCCGGGTGAACGCGGCGAGGGTATCGGGCGCGAAGTAGTCGGCCCAGTTATACAGGCGCAGCACTTTCTCTTCCGCCTGGGCCACGCCCAGGCCCAGGAGCAGCGCGGCGAGCAGCGGTCGCGCGGAACGTTTCATGGGGACACCTCCCAGGCGTGTCGGCTGGCCGGGTCACGCCCGTCCAGGCTCATCAGCGGGCCATACAGCTCTGGCCGCCGGTCACGATAGACACCCCAGGCCAGGCGTTCTTCGCCTATCGCATCGAGGTCGAGGCCACAGACCAGCACCGCCTCCTCGTCGCGGCCGGCCGCGGCGAGCAAGGCACCCTTGTGGTCGGTGATGAAGGACGAACCGTAGAACCGCATGGCCAGCGCCGGGTCGCCGCAAGCGACCTCGCGGCCGATCCGGTTGGCAGCCACCAGCGGTACCAGATTGGCGGCGGCCTGGCCGCGCTGGGCGATCTGCCAGTGATCGCGGGAATCCAGCTGTGCGGCGCCAGGCTCGGAGCCGATGGCGGTAGGAAACAGCAGCACCTCGGCGCCCAGTAGCGCCAGGCAGCGCGCGGTCTCGGGAAACCACTGGTCCCAGCAGATGCCGACGCCGATACGGCCGACCGCGGTGTCCCAGACGCGAAAGCCGCTATCCCCCGGACTGAAATATTCCTTTTCCTGGTAGCCGATGGCGTTGGGGACGTGGGCCTTGCGGTAGACGCCGAGCAACCGGCCATCGGCGTCGGCCACCGCCAGCGAGTTGAAGCGCGCGTTGCCGGCGCGCTCGTACCAGCTGAGCGGCAGGACTACGCCAAGCTCCCGCGCCAGGCTGGAAAAGCGCGCCAGCACCCGGCTGCCACGGAAGGTTTCGGCGAGGCGCAGATGGCGATGGTCCTGCTCGATGCAGAAGTACGGGGTGGCGAACAGCTCCTGCAACAGGACCAGTTGCGCGCCCCGGGCAGCCGCTTCGCGGACCAGGCGCTCGGCGCGGTCGAGATTGTCGTCGAGACTCCAGCTACAGGCGAACTGGGTAGTGGCCAGGGTCAGGTGGCGCATCGCTCACCTCCGCGCCGGCCAGGCCGGCTGCTGCTGGGTGATGCAATGCACGCCGCCGCCGCCGTGGGCCAGGTGGTCGATGCGCACCGGCACCACCTCGCGAGCGGGGAAGGCCCGGGCCAGGGTCGCGGCGGCCGCGTCGTCGGCGGCGACACCGTAGGCCGGCATGATGATCGCGCCATTGGCGATATAGAAATTGGTGTAGGAGGCACAGAACACCCCCTCCTCCGGAGCCACTTCGCCGGCATCGAACAGTTCGATCAGCTCGAAACGCCGACCGCGGGCGTCGAGCGCCAGCTCCAGGGCGCGACGGTTCTCCCGCACCACCTCGGCGTAGGCGGAGGTGGTGTCGCGGGTGGCGTCCAGCAACAACGCGCCGGGCCGGGCGAAGGCACAGACGCCGTCGACATGGCCATCGGTCATGTCGCCTGTGACCCGGTCGGGATCGCCGGGCAACCAGATGGTCCTGGTCACGCCGAGCAGGCGGGCGAACAATGCCTCGATCTCGGCCTTGCTCAGGCCAGGGTTGCGATTGGCATTGAGCAGCACGGACTCGGTGGTGATCAGCGTGCCCTCGCCGTCCACGTGGATGGCCCCGCCCTCGTTGGCCAGCGGCACGCCGAAACACTCCAGGCCGAGGCCATCGAGAATCCGCCGCGCCAGGCTGGCGTCCTGCGCGTAGGCGGACTTTCCACCCCAGGCGTTGAAACGCCAGCTGACACCGGCCAACCCGAGTTGCGGATGGCAGACGAAACTCGGTCCGGAATCGCGGCACCAACTGTCATCGATGGCCAGCTCGATGAGTTCGACATTGCCCGCGCACAGCTCCCCGGCCCTGTCCAGCGCGGCGGGGTCGACCACCAGTTTCACCGGTTCGAAACGCGCGATGGCGTTGGCCACTGCGGCGAAGTCCTGTTGTACGTCCGCCAGGCTCACGCCCCATTCGGACTCCCAGAGCATCCGATTGTGCGGAAAAGCCATCCAGGTGGCGGCATGGGGAGTCCATTCGGCGGGCATGCGCCAGCCTGTGTCGAGCGTATTCATGGGTCGGCTTCCAGTAAGTATTTTTTATCTGGCGGAATAGGCGTGGATTGCCTGAAGAGATGCTATGGCTAGGCATCAGGCTCAACAAACGATAAATTCTGCGCAAACCTAATTAGCCCGGCTTATCAGCAATGCTCAAACACTGGCCCCCACTGAATGCCCTTCGTGGCTTCGAAGCCGCCGCCCGCCTCGGCAGCTTCCACAAGGCCGCCGAGGAGCTGCACCTCACCCAGTCGGCGATCAGCCAGCAGATCCGCAGCCTGGAAGGCTATCTCGAGCAACCGCTGTTCTTTCGCAACGGACGCAAGGTGAGCCTGACCGACGCTGGCTTCGATCTGCTCAGCACCACCCAGTCCCTGCTCCAGCAACTGGCCGCGGGGGTCCGTCGCCTCGACCAGTACCGCAAGCCCAACCAACTGGTGGTCAATACCACCCCGGCCTTCGCCCGCCACTGGCTGGTGCCGCACCTGGGCGATTTCCATCGCCGTCACCCACAGGTGGACCTCTGGCTATTGACCACCGACGAGGTACCCGAGATGGCCAGCCAGACCATCGACGTAGCCATCCGCGACGACCTTTGCGCCCAGGCCGAATGCAGCTTTCGCTCGCTCCTCGAAGACCGCCTCTACCCCGCCTGCCATCCCGACCTGCTGGCGCTGCCGGCGGAACGGCGCGGCACCCTGCACGGCGAGCGCGAAATGGACTGGAGCCACTGGCAGGTACAGGGCGGCGCGGACGTTGGCCAACGCAGTGCCGGCCTGAACTTCTCCGACCCCGGACTGCTGCTGGAGGCCGCCACCCAGGGCCTCGGCATCGCGCTGGTCAGCCAGTTGCTGGCCGCACCCGCGCGAGCCGCCGGACAGTTGGTCGCGCTCTGCGAACAGAATGTCCGCGGGCCCGAATGGGCCTGGCTGGTGCACCGCGACAGCGAACGCAACAGCCTGACCCGGGCATTCTGCCAATGGCTGGAAGAAACCATTGGCGGAGCATCGCGCACAGCCCCTGGACGGCGCGGATAACGCTCACTCCAGGTGCATGGCGAAACCGACCCGCTGCGGGGTGAGCTCGTCGCGCAGGTCAGCGCCGGGATCAGGTGGTCGCCGCCGTTCTGCCGGCGGAACGGGATCGGCGCGCAGCGCTGCAGGTCATCGAGGCGCCGGCCGCGCCGTTCGATCCGACGCAGTCGCGGCATACCTGGCGCGTCGCCGCCACCGACTACGCCGAGTCGGCGATCCTCCTGCCGATCCTCGCCAGTCTTCGCCGCCAGGCGCCGGGCAGCCGCCTGGCGGTGCTGGACCTGGCGCCGGCGCGAATCGTCAGGCAGGCGGAACGCGGCGATACGCTTCGGTCGTCGCCGCGGTTTGACGCACCGTCGCGCTTTGCCCAAGCTAGCGGGCTTCGATCCACCACCAGGAAGTCCTTGGCGTGAAGTTTCCGTTCCATCCCTGGCGCCGCCTGCTGCTCTGCGCGCTCCCTTTCGCCGCCCTGCTGACCGCATGCGACGACGGCAAGAAAGAGCCCCCGCCCAAACCCGCCGAAGTCACCACCTACAACAGCGTGCCCTGGGACGCCCTGCCGGCCACCAGCGACGCCGACCTGCTCGCCGGCTTCAATGCCTGGCGCTCGGCCTGCGCGCGGCTGGCCAAGGACCCGGTATGGGGCGAGCCCTGTGCGAGCGCCACGACGGTCGCCGCCGATCCGACGGCGGTGCGCGCGTTCCTCCAGGAGCGGATGCAGGTCTATAGCCTGCGTTCCTCCAGCAACGGCGACCAGGGCCTGATCACCGGCTACTACGAACCGGTCTACCACGGCAGCCTGAGCCAGGGCGAAAAAACCCCGGTGCCGGTCTACGGCGTACCGGACGACCTGGTGGTGGTCGCGCTGGAAAGCGTCTACCCGGAACTCAAGGGCAAGCGCCTGCGCGGACGCCTGGAAGGCCGGGTGCTGAAACCCTACGACGACGCCGCGACGATCCGCGACAACGGCTCCAGCGCGCCGGTGCTCGCCTGGCTGGGCGACCCGATGGACCTGCAGTTCCTGCAGATCCAGGGTTCCGGGCGCATCCAGCTGGAAGACGGCCGGCAACTGCGCATCGGCTACGGCGACCAGAATGGCCACCCGTACAAGCCGGTCGGCCGCTGGCTGGTCGAGCAGGGCCTGGTGCCGAAGGAAGAGATCAGCATGAAGCGCATCCGCGACTGGGCCGAGGCCAATCCGCAGCGGGTCTCCGAACTGCTGGCGAGCAATCCCAGCTTCGTGTTCTTCAGCCTGCGCCCGGACAGCGACGAAGGTCCGCGCGGCTCGCTGAACGTACCGCTGACCGACGGCTACAGCGTAGCCATCGACCGCAAGGTGATTCCGCTGGGCAGCCTGATGTGGCTGTCCACCACCCGCCCTGACGACGGCAGCGCGGTGGTCCGTCCGGTGGCGGCCCAGGATACCGGCGGGGCCATCGTCGGCGAGGTCCGCGCCGATCTGTTCTGGGGCACCGGCGACGCCGCCGGCGAACTCGCCGGACACATGAAGCAGCCGGGACGGCTCTGGCTGCTATGGCCCAAGGGCGCGCCGCTGCCCGCCTCCTGAAAACCTCCGGCCGGTGCCTACGCACCCGGCCGGGACGGCTGGCCAACGCAACGCCAGCGAGCGCCCGACACCGCCGACCAGCATCGACGGCGCCGGGCGCGCTTGCGGCAGCAACCATTCAAGCGATGAATGACGCCGCAGAATCTTCTGTGATGATCGCCGCGCCAGCCGGACCTCCGCGCCTCGCCGCAGCGGCCAGGCCCCCCCGACACCACCTGTCCGTGCTACCCCCGGCAGGCGTAGCCGCGGCCGCCTGCCTCGGCAAAAAGCCATCAGCCGGCGCGCTTCGACGCCCCTCATACCGCCCTTTCGCCAACTACCAATTCTCATAGTTGTGAGGGGAAATTTGTATCTTATTTTAAATACCCACGAAACATATAAAAACACACACACAGCGAAACACTTCGGAAACCCAACGCAAGGTGGAAGTGCAATGCGTGACCGTGAATCCATTCTCATCGCTTTTCTCTCTTTCCTGACGATAAGTCTGCATGGCAGCAGTTGACTGCCCTTGAGTCGACGGCACTCCGTATTTCCATAACGTTTTTTCCGGGCAAGGCGCCTCGACGCTTGCCGCTCGCGTGAGTGAGCCGGTGGGCGGCGGACGACTGGCAGTTCCCGGGATGACTCGGCCGCCGTCCTCACGAAAAACCAAAAACCCTTCATTTAGCCGAAGAAGCCGGCAGATGGACTCATTTTTTCGAAAAAAGGCGATCGCCAGAATGTCCCAGAACTCCCTGCTCGACCTGTACGCGCACCCAACGGTGGTGGCCCGCTTCAGCGAAATGGCAGCGCTTCATCCCCATCGCGAAGCCATCAGGGACCGTTTCGGAAGTGTCGACTATCGGCAACTCCTGCATAGCGCCGAACAACTTTCAGACTATCTTCTCGAGCATTATCCGCAGCCGGGAGTTTGTCTTGGAGTGTACGGCGAATATTCTCGGGAAAGCATTGTCTGCCTGCTCGCCATACTATTATCCGGCCATCACTACTTATATATAGACCTGAAACAACCGGCGGCCTGGAATGCAGAGTTGTGCCGGCAGGTCGACTGCCGCCTGATCCTCGACTGCTCGACCACGCCGACGCCCGCCAACGGTCTTCCCTGCGTCCCGGTCAGGCACCTGCCTGCCGCTCCAGCCTCGGTCGCCCGGCCATGCTTCGCGGCGGACCAGATCGCCTACATCAACTTCTCCTCGGGCACCACCGGCCGCCCGAAAGCCATCGCCTGCACCCACGCCGGCATTACCCGTCTGTGCCTGGGCCAGTCGTTCCTCGCGTTCGCTCCGCAGATGCGCTTCCTGGTGAACTCGCCGCTGTCCTTCGATGCGGCGACCCTGGAGATCTGGGGCGCGCTGCTCAACGGCGGCTGCTGCGTGCTGAACGACCTCGGCCCCCTCGACCCGGGCGTGCTGCGCCGGCTGATCGACGAGCGCGGAGCCGACAGCGCCTGGCTCACCGCCTCGCTGTTCAACACCCTGGTGGACCTCGACCCGGACTGCCTCGGCGGCCTTCGCCAGTTGCTCACCGGCGGCGACATCCTCTCGGTGCCGCACGTGCGCCGGGCGCTGCTGCGGCATCCGCGACTGCACCTGGTGAATGGCTACGGACCGACGGAGAACACCACCTTCACCTGCTGCCATGTCGTCACCGACGACGACCTCGAGGAAGACGACATCCCCATCGGCAAGGCCATCGCCGGCACCGCAGTGCTCCTGCTCGACGAGCACGGACAGGAGATCGCCGAGCCCGACCGGGCCGGGGAGATCGTCGCCTTCGGCGCCGGCCTGGCGCAGGGTTATCGGAACGATGCGACGCGCACCCGCGCCAGCTTCGTCGAGTTGCCCTATCGCGGCCGCCTGCTGCGTGCCTACCGTACCGGCGACCGCGCTCGCTACGACGAGCAGGGTCGGCTGCGCTTCATCGGCCGCGGCGATGGCCAGGTCAAGCTGAACGGCTATCGCCTCGACCTCCCCGCCCTGGAACAGCGCTTGCGCCGCCAGCCGGGCATCCTCGACTGCGCCCTGCTGGTCCGCGAGCGCAACGGCGTCAAGCAACTGCTCTGCGCCTGGACGGGAAAAGCCGACGCCAGCCCACAGGCCCTGCTCCGCCAACTGCCCACCTGGCAGCGCCCGCATGCCTGCGTCCGGGTCGAGGCCTTGCCCTTGACGGCGCACGGCAAGCTGGACCGCGCCGCCCTGCTGCGCCGCCTGGAAGAACCGCTGGAGCGCTGCGCCAGCGCGCTCGATCCCGACCAACGCGGCTGCGCGCAGCTGTGGAGCGAATTGCTGGGTTGCGAGGTCGGCGCCGCCGACCAGGATTTCTTCCTCTGCGGCGGCAACTCGTTGCTCGCCCTGCAACTGGTCGCCCTCTGTCAATCGGCGGGTGCGGGAGCAAACCTGGGACTCGCCGACTTGCAGGCAAACTCGCGCCTCGACCAGTTCAGCCGTCTCCTGCGCAGCCACGGCCTGGCGCCGGAGCGTCTGCTGGAACGGGCGGCGACGCCGGAGCAGCCGCTGGTGCTGTCGAGGAGCGCGGCATGAACGTCGGTCTCTCCGCGGAGGTGCGCTACCACTGGTTCCGCGAGCACCTGGTGGTGGTCGGCGATTGGCACCGCCTGTCCCCCTCCGAGCGCGATCGCCTGCGGCACCAACCGATGCCGGATGAGGCCGCGCAGTCCTTGCGCGTCGACCTGTCGCCCTGGTCCTGCGGGATGGTCTTCAGCGAGCTGCTCGGCGCCGACCTGACCCGCTTCGGCCTCTGCTACCTGGCTCCGGCCGAGGTGCCGGCATCCGACCTGACGCGCCTGGGTCGGCGCCTGCGCGAAGAGTTCCCGTTGCTCGACAGCCAGGTGGACAGCGGCGCGGAAGGTTTCGAACTGGTCGTCCACGGGCGGCCCGAGGAGAGCCCGGCGCTGGAAGTCGGCCCCTTCGCCGACGAAGACGCGCTCATCGCAGCGCTGCTGCAACGCCCGCATTCCCTGTTCGAGCGCGGCCTGCTGCGACTGTTCCACGGGCGCTGCGGAGGACGTGCGCGCTGGGGCGTCTGGCTGCATCACCTGGTCGCCGACGCCGACTTCGCCAGCGTGCTGCTGGCCCGCCTGGCCGCGCTCAACGCCAACCCCGCGGCCGAAGCGGCGGCCCCCGAGTTCGGCTTCCTCCAGCAGCAATGGCGCCTGGAGCGCCAGCTGCGGGAGCGCAGGACCAGGCTGGAAGACTACTGGAGCGAGCGCGGCGAGGCGTTCCGCGAACTGGCGAGCCTGCCCTGGGCGGAGCGCGCCAGCCATTGCGAAGATTTCCGCTTGGCCGCCACGCCAGGAGGCGGCGAAGCCGCCCTGCTGACCCGGCTCGCCTGCGCCCTGGCTCTCGCCCTGGCCAGCCAGGGCGCCACCGGCAAGGTCCTGGCGCTGACCCCGGTCAGCTTGCGCAGTCGCCGAGGCACGGCGGTTTCCGGTTGCTGGCTGAACCTGGTGCCGCTGCTGCTGGACGCCGCGATCGCCGAGGACACCTTCGAACGACACAGGCTCGAGGCCTTCGAGCACAGCCTGCTGCCGGCGGAGGTCATCGCCGAACGGGCCGGGCTGCGCTATGCCGACGCCCAGGTGATGATCAATGTCATCGACCAGCCATTCCGCAGCGCCGGGTTCATCCACCGGCCGACGCTGAAGAGCCGCCTGCCGCTGACCCTGACCCTGGTCCGGCGCGACGACGGCGGCTGGGACGCCAGCCTGGCCAGCCGCTTCGGCCGCGAACGGACCCTGGCGCTGGCGGCGGCCATGGCCGAGGCGCTGCGCCCATGCTGATCCTGCTGCCTGACTTCATCGGCCACCCGAGCTGCTTCCGCGGGCTGCTGGCACGCCTCGGCGCAACGGACTGCCGGCCGGTCGACTACCACCGGCTGGATGCCTACGCCAGCATCGAAGCCCTCGCCAGCCAGGTACTCGACGGCCTGGCGGAAGAACCGGACTGGCTGATCGGCTATTCCTTCGGCGGCCTGGTCGGCTACGAGATGGCCCGCCAGTTGCCGGCCAGCCGCCTGCTGATGATCGACAGCCACCTGCCCTGGCCGGCCCTGCGGCGAATGCCGCCGAGCGAGCAATACCAGCGCTGGCTGAGCGCCGAGATGCGCGAATGGATCGCCCTGATGAGCGAGCTTGGCGAACTGCGCGAAGAGGTCCTGCTGCGCAATGTCGAGCTGTTCGGCCGCTGGCAGCCCCGCCATCGCCTCGCCCGCGCCAGCTGGGTGCGCTGCCGGGACGACGCCGGCCGCGACCCGGCCGCCGAACGCTGGTGCGACCTGATCGAGCAGCTCGACACCTTCCCCTGCGAGCGTCCGCACCACCTGGCCCTGCAGGACCCGGCGGTGATCGATTTCATCGTCCACACCGTCAGCAAGGAGTCCGTCCAATGAAACACTATCGGCAGGTGGTATCCCCGCAATTGCGCCAACAGGCGCTGGACTGGATCCTCGCCGCGGCGCAGCGGCCGGACCCGGCGCTGGAACCGGAATTCGACATCGCCGACGACGAGCGCCGCGAGGCGAAGAAAGTGCGCAACCTGCACCGCCACGATCCGCTCTTCTGGGACGACTGGTTCGCCCGTTCCGGGCTCGACGCGCTGGTCCGCGACCATCTGCGCAAGCCGCGCCTGCTGCGCCACGCGGCGTTCATCAAGCGCCATGCCGACGAGTCCTACATCCCGCTGCACCAGGACATCGCGCTGTGGGAGAAGCGCTACGAAAGCGCGCAGACCTTCTGGGTCGCCCTGACCCCATCGCGGAACGACAACGGCGGGATGTTCTATTACCCCGACGACCGCACCATCTTCCCCCACGAGTTCGACCTCGCCTACCCGATGTTCAAGTGCATCGACCTCCAGGCCAACGGCATTTCCCGCGAGCAACTGGTGGATGCCGAGCTGGACGCCGGCGACGTCCTGGTCTGGCCCGCCCGCACCGCACATGGCAGCCACAACAACCGCAGCGGCGAGCTGCGCATCGGCATGCCGATCGTCTTCGTCGACGACGACGAATTCCACCAACTGAATCGAGAGGACAGCATGAAAACCTGGATCGCTTCCAACCTGAAAAGCGTGTTCCCGGACGAGGCAATCACCGAGGACAACCTCGACCACTATCTTCCGCAGCTGTGCGACTACTCGCTGAAGATGGTCACCTTCCTCGCCCGTTTCTCCCGCCAGTTCGGCCATGCGCCGAAGATCCACGACTTCATCAGGGAGCCGCGGCTGGCGACGCTGTCGGCCTCGGACGCGGGAGCGAGACGATGATCCGGGTCATCGACTGCACCCTGCGCGAGGGGTGCCAGGCCCGCCAGTGCAGCTTCGACAGCGCGCAGTCGGTCCAGCTGGCGAGGGAAATCGCGGCGCTGGGGGTGGATATGATCGAGTGCGGCCACCCGCGGATTTCCGCGGACGAACGCGAGCGGGTACGCGCCGTGGTGGCGGCGGTTTCCACGCCGGTGCTGGCCCACGCCCGGGCGCGCCGGGAGGATATCGACGCGGTGCTGGAAACCGGTGCGCAGTGGGTCGGGCTGTTCGCCTCGATCAACGCGATCTCGCTGGAAACCAAGTTCAAGGGCATGAACCGCGAGGAGGTGCTCGAACTGTTCCACGACGCGATCCGCTACGCCCGCGAACGCGGCCTGCGGGTCCGGGCCACGGTGGAAGACGCCGCGCGCACCTCGGTCAGCGACCTGGTCAGCATGATCGCCACCGCGCGCGACGCCGGCGCCGATCGCATCTGCTTCGCCGACAGCGTGGGCATCCTGCTGCCGGACGAGACCTTCGACGTGCTCTCGCTGCTGCGCCACGAGTTCCCCGACGTGGTCTTCGAGTACCACGTGCACAACGACCGCGGCCTGGCCCTGGGCAACACCCTGGCGGCGATCCAGGCCGGGGTCCAGTGGCACTCGGCGAGCTGCAACGGGATCGGCGAACGCGCCGGGATCACCGATACCTTCCAGTTGCTGACCCTGCTGCACACCAAGTTCGCCGCCGACCGCTTCAACCTGAAGAACGTCCTCGCGGTCTCCGAACTGGTCGAGGCGCACAGCCGGATCAAGCGTTCGCCGATGCACCCGGTGGTCGGCGAGAACGCCTTCGTCCATGTCGCCCGCCTGCACCAGCTGGCCATGCAGGAAAACCAAGACGCCTACAGCGCCTTCGATCCGGAACTGATCAACGGCCGCGTCTCGCTGCAACGCTACACGCCGATGCACCGCCAATCCCTATTCCTCACGCCTTTCGAGAAGTCCGCCAGCGAACTGAAGTACCACCGCCACGGCCCCGGCAAGCGCTTCGTCATGCTCGACCGGCGCCTGCTCGACGGCTCGCCGTTCTACTTCATCGCCCGCCAGTTCCACGACGTCGGCGACGGCGGGCCGGGCCACGTCGACAGCCACGTACACAACTGCGACTCGGTGTTCCTGTTCCTCGGCAGCGACGAGGACTACCGCGGCCTGGAGGTGGAAGTCCTGCTAGGCGGCCAGCTGCGCCGTTTGCAGAGCCCGGCCAGCGTGTTCATCCCCGCCGGCGTCGAGCACAGCTACCGCTACCTCGGCGGCAGCGGCACCTACATCAATTTCGTCCACAAGGGCGATTACCACGAGAGCCTACTGGAGATTACCCAATGAAGCAGTTCGACAAGCACGCAGACGCCTACAACGTGGTCCGCGGCAAGATCGCCTATCCGGATTCGCTCTACCGCAACCTCGCCGAACGCGCCCCGGCACGCGAAGCGGCGCTGGACATCGGCTGCGGTAACGGCGTCTCGACCGTCCGCCTGCAACCCTGGTTCCGCTACGTGGAAGGCAGCGACCTGGGCGAGGCGCTGATCGCCAAGGCCCGCGAGAACTACCCGGAGATCCGCTTCAGCGTGTCGCCGGCGGAAACCTTCGCGCCGCAACGCCGCTTCGACCTGGTCACCAGCGCCACCTCCTTCTACTGGATGGACCGCAAGCAGGTGCTGACGCGCATGGCCGACTGGCTGACCCCCGGCGGGCTGTTCTGCGCCTACAAGTATGACTTCCCGATCGCCTACGGGCCGCTGCGCGACTTCATCGAGCACGAACTGGTGAACAAGTGGGCCAAACACCGCGACCCGCGCCTGACCCGCTATGACGACACCCTGGAGATCATGGGCAGTTGCCCGCACCTGCGCGACTGCCGCCGCGAAGTGTTCGCCAACATCATCTTCCTCAGCCCGGAGGAGGTCGCGCTGTTCTTCCTCTCCACCAGCTACGTGACCCGCTACATCGAGCAGGAAGGCGGCGAAGACTACGCCGACCGCTTCATCGCCGCGGTGCGCGAGATCGAGAGCGCGCCGCAGGTGGCGGTGAACTTCGACATCCACGCCTTCACCGCGCTGAATCGCTGAGGAGCCGGCATGAGCAGCCTCCCCGTACCCGTATCGCTCGACAGCACCCTCCGCCATCTCGGCAGCGCCGACCCGCGGCGGCCGTTCCTGATCGACGCCCGCGAGCCGGAGCGCCCGCTGGAATACACCTGGGGCGACGCCGACCACCAGGTCGACGCCCTCGCCGAGCAGATCGCCGCGCATGCCTGCCGCAGTGTCGGCGTGCTGCTGGACAACAGCTACCGCAACCTCTGCCTGATCTATGCGGTCATGCGCGCGGGCAAGCATCTGGTGCTGATCGATCCCGAGTGGGGGGAGGCCGCGAAGCAGGCCATCGTCGACGAGATGCGCCTGGAAGCGCTGGTCAGCGAACATCCGCTCGAGGGCGCGCTGGCCGGGCTGCGCCTGGCGCTGGATTTCGAGCGCAGCGCGACGCGCCGGCTCGACCGCGCCGCGCACAGCCACATGATCCTGTTCACCTCGGGCACCACCGGCCAGCCGAAAGGCATCGAACTCAGCCAGCAGGCCATGCTCCATGCCTACCGCATCGGCCGCGACTGCCTGGGCATCGGCGAGCACACGCGCTCCGGTTGCTTCTACCGGATCAGCGGCCTGGGCATCCTCGGCATCAATTTCCTCTTCCCGCTGCTGTACGGCGGCAGCGCGGTGCTCCTGCCGCTGCACTGCTGGGCCGACAGCGAAGGCTTCTGGGAATACGTGGAACGCTTCGGCATCAGTTTCCTCTACCTGGTGCCGCCGGTGGTCAACCACATGGTCAAGGAAGGCTCCCCGCCGCCGCGCCGCTTGCCGTTGCAGCGCCTGCTCTGCGTCGCCGGCTCGGCGCGCCTGGACGCCGACCTGCAAGCGGCCTTCCAGCGCGACTACGCGGCGCTGGCGAACATCTACGGCCTCAGCGAGTGCGGCTTCGCCTTCCTCTTCGGCAAGCGTCGCGGCGATGCGTTCGACAACTCGGTGGGACCGGCCGTCGGCCTGGAACTCAAGCTGACTGACCCCGACGGCCGCCCGCTGGAGGGCAGCGGCGAACGCGGGCGCCTGTGGGTGCGCACGCCGAGCCTGTTCTCCGGCTACGTCAACCGCCCCGACCTGACCGCCCAGGTGCTCGAGGACGGCTGGCTGAACACCCAGGACCTCGCCTACTTCGACGAGGACCGCTGCGTGCACGTCCTCGGCCGTTGCGACGGCACCATCAACAAGGGCGGCAACCTGTTCCACCTGAATGAATGCGAACGGGCGCTCAACGGCCTGGACGAGGTGATCGACGTCTGCTGCCTGAAGGTCGACTGCCCGCTCTATGGCGAAGACTATGTCGCCGTGATCCACACCGCGCCGCAGGTCGAGTTCGCCTTCCTGCCCTGGCTCCAGCAGCAGCTCGGCACCCTCCGCGCGCCACAGCGCGTGGTGCTGTCGCACCAGGCCCTGCCGCTGAATGGCGCCGGCAAGCACGATCGCCGTGCGCTCGCCACGCTGCTGCAACGGGAAGCCTCGTGATGTGCGGCATCCTCGGTTACGTCGGCACCGGTTTCAGTGTCTCGCGCTTCGCCGGAGCGCTACGCCTGCTGGCCCATCGGGGTCCGTTCGGCGAGGGCATCGCGGCCCTGCCGAACGGCGCCATCGGCATGACCCGCCTGCCGATGTCCGGCGCCGCGGCGGTGCCGCTGCCGCCGCAGGAGGGTCAGCGGCGGGTCGCCTACAACGGCGAGGTCTACCAGGCCGGCTGCGAAATCCATGGCGAGATCCGCCTGCTGCTCGACGGCTTGCAGCGCGGGGTACTGCCGGACGGCATGTACGCCCTCGCCAGCTGGGACCCGCAGACCCGGCAATTGACCCTGCTGCGCGACGAGTTCGGCATCAAGCCGCTGTACTACAGCTACCAGCCCGAGCGCGGCCTGCTGGCCTTCGCCTCCGAGCCGCGGGCGCTGCTGCACCTGCTCGGCGGCGCCCGCGCCGACGCCGAGGCGATCGCCCAGGTGGTCGCCGCCGGCGTGCCGCTGGAAGGCCAGACCCTGTTCCAGCAGGTCCGTCTGCTGCTGCCCGGCGAGGTGTTGCGCTTCGATCTCTCCCAGGAGCGTCCGCGCCTCTGCCAGCGCCAGCGGCTGGCCACCGCCCCGGCCAGCGAGGCGGACAGCCTCGACGAGCAGCTCGGCGAAACCCTCGAACGCTGCCGCCAGACCTTCCGCCCCTGCGCCCTGCTGGTCAGCGGCGGGGTCGATTCCAACCTGCTCGGCAGCTACCTGGACCCGCAGTTGCAACGCTTCCACCTGTGCCTGGAAGGCGACGAGGAAAGCCTGCTGCCACACCCTCGGCTGCAACGCTTCGAGCTGCGCCAGGAAGCCTTCATGCCGCTGCTGCGTCGCGCGGTCGGCAACTTCGGCGGGGCGACACGGATGTCCAGCCTGCTGATGTACCAGCGCCTGGCCGACGGTATCGGCGAGCAGGGCTATCACTGCGTGCTTCTCGGCGAAGGCGCCGACGAACTGTTCTGGGGCTACCCGCGCCATCTCGAACTCTGGCGCCGGCGCGACGCACCGGAACCGCGGCGCTTCGCCACCGCCTGGTTCGGCGAGTACCGGCGCAAGGCTACGCTGCTGGCGGAACCGGCGGGCCGACGGGTCGCCGAGCGGATCGAGGAACTCGCCCACGAGGCCCTCGGCCAGGGCCTCGAGGCGGCGATCGGCCAGTTCGACCTGCACTACTCGCTGGAGCCGCTGCTGCGACGCGCCGACCATCTGCTGATGTCGCGCACCATCGAAGCGCGCACCCCCTACCTGCATGGCGCCCTGGCGCAGCGCGCCGGGCGCCTCCAGCGGATCGTCGGCGACACCGCCAAGGCTCCGCTGGTGGCGCTCCTGGAGCAGCGCGAGAAACGCTGGCAGGCACAGCCGAAACGGCATTTCCGCCTGCCGTTCGAACGGTGGCCGCAGGCCCTCGGGGAAATGCGCCGGCACCTCGCCGAACGTCTGCCGGCGCTCCACGACCTCGGCCTGGAAGGCCTGGACGCACCGAGCGTCGCGGCGCTGCCCGGCGACCAGTTGTTCACCCTCACCACCCTGTCGCTCTGGCAGCAGGAATACGGAGCCTCGCTATGACAACCATCCATCGTCGCCCCGCGCCCTGGCGGGGCAACGCGGTGTTCTGCGCTTCGGCCGCTTTCGCCGCCGGCCTGGAAACGCTGTTCGCGCGCCTGCTGGAGCGGCGTCCCGCGGATAGCGCGGAGGCTCTCCTGCGCCAGCGCCTGCATCACGAACTGGAGCACGGCAGCGGCGTGCTGCTGCACGATTCCGCGCTGCTGCGCGGACTCGCCGAGGACGAATTCCAGCGGGTGTTCCGCGCATTCTGCCAATGGCTGGGACGCACCGTGGCGATCAACCGCAACGGCGAGTACCTCAAGGAAGTGCGCGACCTCGGTCTGCGCGACGCCCGCGACGCGCCGCAGCGCGGCCACCTGACCAGCCAGGAACTGGCCTTCCACTCCGATCGCGCCGACCTCACGGTGCTCGCCTGCTGGTCGCCGGCACGCCGGGGCGGCGCCTTCCGCATCCGTTCCTCGGCCGACGTCCTCGCCACCCTGGAAGCCGCCAATCCGGCCTGGCTGCCCCTGCTCGGCCAACCGATCCCCCACGACCTGCGCGACGAAGGCGACGCCGACTACGCGCTGGTGCCGCTGCTCACGGAAACCCCACGGACCTTCGTCTTGCGCTATATCCGCAAGTTCAACGAATCGGTGACGCGCCACGGGCTAAGCCTCGCCCCGCAGGTGCGAAGCATGCTCGACGGCCTGGACGAGGCGATCGAACGCGCCGACGGCTATGCCGAACTGGACTTCAGCAAGGGCATGCTGGTGCTGGTGAACAACCACACCACCCTGCACGCGCGCACCGAGTTCAGCGACGACGAGCGGCAGCGCCGCTGCCTGCTGCGCTGCTGGCTGAGCAGCGAATTCACCCGCGAACTGCCGGAAAGCTTCCTGCCGCTGTTCCACCAGGTAGCCGCCGGCAGCCTGCGCGGCGGCATCCGTCCCCTCGCCCAGGAGCCCCGCCCGTGAGCGACAACACCTTCAGCGTGCAACGCTTCCGCGCCCTGCCGACGGAAATCCACGTGATGCTCGTCGGTACGCTGCTGACCCGCGGCGCCTACTTCATGGTCTGGCCGTTCCTGGCATTGCTGCTGTGGCGCGAGTTCCGGCTGTCCGCCAGCGCCATCGGCCTGCTGCTGGCGCTGGCGACCGTCTGCGGCGCGCTCAGCGGCATCTACACCGGCTGGCTGTCGGATCGTTTCGGGCGCAAGCGCCTGATCTTCTTCGGCACCAGCCTCAGCGGGCTTTCCTTCGTGTTGCTGGGCTTCAGCGGCCAGCCGCTGTCCTACGGACTGGCGATCTCCGGGGTGAGCATCGGCTGCGCCCTGCTCGAATCGAGCTGCAAGGCGCTGATCGGCGACCGCGTCGAGGATCGCCGCTCGCGGGAACTGGCGCTCTACTGCCGGTACTTCCTGATCAACCTGGGCGCCGCCCTCGGCCCGCTGATCGGCCTGACCCTCGGCGTCGCCGCCCAGGCCGGCACCTTCCTGGTCACCGCGCTGGTCTACTTCTGCTACGGCCTGCTGCTCTGGCGCCTGCTGCACCACCTCGAACTTAAGCGGCGCAGCCTTGCCCCGCGATCCTCGACCGGGTTCCTCGAAGCCTGCCTGAGCATGGCCCGGCATCGCGCCTTCACCCTGCTGTTGCTGTGCAACATGCTGGCCGCGCTGATCTACGCCACCTTCGATTCGACCCTCGTGCAGTACCTCACCCGCAGCGGTCTGCCCGACGTGGTCAACAGCATCGCCCTGCTGGTGACCATCAACGCGCTGACCATAGTGGTCGCCCAGTTTCCCCTCCTCCGCCTGCTGGAAAACACCGGCACCGGCGGCCGCCTGATGCTCGGCATGCTGCTCATGCTCCTGGCCCAGCTAGGCTTCGCCTGGACCCCGGTGACCCTGTTCGCCGGCCTGGCGCTGGCCACGGTGGTGCTCAGCCTCGGCGAACTGATCGTGTTCCCGACCTTCAGCGTGGAGGTCGACCAACTGACCCCCGACGACTTGCGCGGCAGCTATTTCGGCGCGGCCAATCTCTACAGCCTCGGCACCGCGCTGGCACCGCTGTACGGCGGGATCATGCTCGACCATGCCGGCAGCCAGGCGCTGTACCTCGGCCTGGCCGCGCTGTGCGGGGTGATCATGCTGCTGCAGGTCGGCGCGGTCGGCCTGCGCCAGGCCGAGCGGGCCGGCGGATGAGCGGCGCGCTGCTGGTCTCGGGATTTTTCCTGCGCCGCTCCGCCTGGTCCGTGGAAGGCGCCGGCTGGCGAAGCTGCGACCATCTGCGCGACGCGCCCGGATGCGACCTGGCGCATTGGCTGGACCAGGCCGCCACCACGCTGGCCGGCGAGGAGCGGGTGATACTCTGCGGCCACAGCTTCGGCGGCTACCTGGCGCAATGCCTGGCGGCCCGCCTGGGCGAGCGCGCCGCGCACCTGTACCTGTTCAGCGCGCTGGTCAGCGAGGGCGGCGGCGCGCTGGAAAGCTACCAGGACAGCGGCCAGGACAATCTCCTCGGGCTATGCCGCCTCGACCCGCTCGGAGGGCGGGTCCGCCTGGAAGACCGCGCCGGCTTCCTCGAACTGCTCGGCGCCGAGGTGCCGACCAGCGCCAGCGAACCCGCGCAATTGCTGATCGACTCGCCACGGCAGACTCGTCCAGCCTGCCCGGTCACCTACGTGGTGGCGGCCGCCGACCGGCTCAGCCCGCCGTCGCTGCAACGTTCCTTCGCCCGTCGCCTGGACGCTCGGGTGCGGGAATACCCGGGCGGGCACCTCGCCGCACTGGCGGACCCGCGCTTCCTTCGCGCCCTGATCGAATCTAATAATTAGATAGATAAAGCCGAAAATAAGCACTTTTTTATCGTAACGATCTGACGGATGATGACCCCATCAACCGCCCGCCCCCTCGCGCAAACGAGCGGCGACGGGCCCAATGGAGATCCGATCATGATCGAACGTCGTCCCTTCGACCGTCTGGGCCATGCCGACCACGGCTGGCTGAACGCGCGTCATCATTTTTCCTTCGCCGACTACTATGACCCGGAGCGCGAGGACTGGGGCCGCCTGCGGGTCTGGAACGATGACGAGATCGCCGCCGGCAGCGGCTTCCCGCCGCACCCGCACCGCGACATGGAGATCATCACCTATGTCCGCGAAGGCGCGATCACCCACCAGGACAGCCTGGGCAACAAGGGCCGCACCGAGGCCGGCGACGTGCAGGTGATGAGCGCCGGCACCGGCATCGTCCATTCGGAGTACAACCTGGAAGCCGAGACCACCCGGATCTTCCAGATCTGGATCATCCCGGACCGCCGCGGCGACCAGCCGCGCTGGGGCTCCAAACCGTTCCCGAAGGCCGAGCGCGACGGTCGTTTCGTCACTCTCGCCAGCGGCGACGAGCAGGACAGCGAAGCGCTGCACATCCGCGCCGACGCCGAGGTCGCCGCGGTGACCCTGAAGGCCGGCCAGAGCGCCGAGTACGCCCTGGAAAACGGTCGCCGCGCCTACCTGGTGCCGGCCACCGGCAGCATCGAGGTCAACGGCGTGCGCGCCGAGGCCCGCGATGGCCTGGCGGTACGCGACGAACCGACCCTGAAGGTCACGGCCCTGGAAGACAGCGAAGTGCTGCTGGTGGAAGTGGCCTGACCCGACAGCCCCTCGCCCCCCCACGGGCGAGGGGCTGCTTTCGTTTCGCCCCAGCCCAGGGCCGCCTCTCTCGACGCAGCGGCGTTATCCGCCGCAACGCCTCCGGCCCTGCCGACTTGGTTCTTCCCAGCTTCACGCTTCGCGCTCACACTACCCGCAGAAGAATTCGAGAGGCTCCGCCATGCGTGAACTGCAACCCCTGCTGGAGAACCACGGGCTGCTCCTGCTGTTCCTCAACGTGCTCTGCGAACAGGCCGGGCTGCCGATCCCCGCCTACCCGGCGCTGATCGTCGCCGGCGCGCTGGCCATGCAGGGCGTCGGCGCGCCGCTGGGCGTGGTCCTGCTGGTGGTGGTGCTCGCCTGCCTGCTGGCGGACGTCGCCTGGTACCTGGCCGGGCGCCACTACGGCGGCTTCCTCCTGCGCAGCATCTGCAAGGTCTCGCTGTCCCAGGACAGTTGCATCCGCCAGAGCCAGAACATGTACCTGCGGGTCGGTCCGAGGGCGCTGCTGATGTCGAAGTTCCTGCCCGGCGCCAGTGCGTTGTCCACCACCCTGGCCGGCATGACCCGCACCCGCCTGCGCCGCTTCCTCGCCTACGACGCCGCCGGCTCGGCACTCTGGGCCGGTTCCGCGCTGCTGCTGGGGGTGATCTTCAGCGATGCGGTGGACCACCTGCTGGCCCTGCTCAGCGACTACGCGGCCATCGGCGCGCTGCTGATCGCCGGCGCCTTCGCCGCCTTCATCGCCTGGAAGCTCTGGCAGCGCCAGCGCCTGCTGTCGCGCAGCCGGCGGATTCCGCGAATCAGCGTGGAGGAACTGGAAAGCCTTCGCGAACAGGGGCAATTGCCGGTGATCCTCGATGTCCGCGCCCATCACGAAGACGAGCCGAGCGGCATTCCGGGAGCCATCCCGGTGGAACTGAACGTGTCGCTGAAGGACCTGCCCGGCGACCTCAGGGACGCCAGCATCGTCATCTATTGCGCCTGTCCCCACGAACTTTCCGCCGCGATGCTCGCCCAGCGCCTCAACGCCTCCGGCTTCACCCGCACCTGGGCGCTGGCCGGCGGCCTGGACGCCTGGCGCAAGGCCTACGGGCAGGTCGCGGCGAACGCCTGAGCGGTGCCCGCCGGGTTCAGCCCAGGGCCTGCACCGCCGCGCCGCCGGCTTGCCGCTGCGACGCCGGCGAGGAGAACACCAGGTAGCCGTCCTCGACCTTGCCGTAGCGCAGCAGCGCCAGATCGAGGACGTAGTTCTGGTAAAGCTTCCAGGGCATCCGGTCGCCCTGCTTGGGCATGCGCTCGGCGGCGCGCTGGATGTAGCCGGAGTCGAGGTTGAGGAAGGGCTCCTCGCGCACGTCGCCGGTGCTGTCGCGGGCGGTCACCTGGCGCATGCCGGTGGCGTCCATGTGATTGATCAGGCGGCAGAAGTATTCGCTGGAGAGGTCCGCCTTGAGCGTCCAGCTGGCGTTGGTATAGCCGACCACCGCCGCCAGGTTTGGCAGGTCGCGCAGCATGATGCCGCGATAGCCCATGCTCTGGTTGACCTGGAACGGCTTGCCGTCGACCGCCAGCTCGGCGCCGCCGAACATCACCAGGTCGAGGCCGGTGGCGGTGACGATGATGTCCGCCTCCAGCACCTCGCCGGTCTTCAGGCGAATGCCCCGCTCGACGAAGCGGTCGATGTGCTCGGTGACCACCGACGCCTTGCCCTTGCGCAGCACCTTGAACAGGTCGCCGTCCGGCACCGCGCAGACCCGCTCGTCCCACGGCTTGTAGCGCGGGCTGAAGTGACGCATGTCGAAGCGTTTGCCCAGTTGCAGGCTGGCCAGCTTGAGCAGGACCTTGCGGACCAGGCCGGGGAAGGTCCTGGCGAGCATGAAGAAGACCATCTGCATGGCCACGTTGCGCGCCCGCGCCTGGCGGTAGACCCAGGTTTCCGGAAGGAAGCGGCGAAGGAAATTGGAGATCGCGTCCTTCTGCGGCAGGGTGATCACGTAGGACGGCGAGCGCTGCAACATGGTGACGTGGGCGGCCTTGTCGGTCAGCGACGGCACCAGGGTCACGGCGGTCGCGCCGCTACCGATCACCACCACCTTCTTGCCGCTGTAGTCGAGGTCCTCGGGCCACAGCTGCGGATGGACGACCTGCCCGGCGAAGTCCTCGCGGCCGACGAATTCCGGGGTATAGCCAGCCTCGTAGCGGTAGTAGCCGGTGCACATCAGCAGGAACTGCGCGGTCATGCGCAGCGGCTCGGGCTCGTCACCGCGCTGCACGTCGAGGTTCCAGCGCGCATTGGCGGAGTCCCAGTCGGCCCTGAGCACCCGGTGGCGGTAGCGGATCTTCCGGTCGATGCCGTTCTCCCGCGCGGTCTCCTCGATGTAGCGGCGGATCGACGGACCGTCGGCGATGGCCTTGGGATCGCTCCATGGCTTGAAGTTGTAGCCGAGGGTGAACATGTCCGAGTCGGAACGGATGCCGGGGTAGCGGAACAGGTCCCAGGTACCGCCCATCGCCGCGCGCCCCTCGAGCAGGGCGAAGCTCTTGCCGGGGCAATGCTTCATCAGGTGGTAGGCGGCGCCGACGCCGGACAATCCGGCGCCGACGATGAGTACGTCCAGGTGTTCGACAGGCATAAGGTTCCTCGATCGGCGGAAGCGTCCAGCCGTCTGCTGGGCTGATGCCCTCCACCCTACAGAGGGGATGCCGCGCGGGTATCCCAACCTTCGTACTGCGATATCCGCAAAGTATGGACCCAGGCGTGGGAATCACCCATGCCGGCGTACCGGCATGGGTCGGGCGCTAGGAGGCGCGGGAAGGTTTCTCCGGGGTCTCCGCCGCTACCGCGCCACGGTCTTCCAGCTGGTCGGTCTGGAACAGCGTCTCCAGCTCGACCCGCGCCTCGCGAGCGCTTTTGATCAGCGCGTCGCGGTCGTTGTAGAACAGGTGCTGGGAGGCCAGGACCTCTTCGTCGTGCCGGCGGAAACGACGGATCCGCGCGTCCGCCTGTTCCTCGCTCAGACCCAGGCCGCAGAGCACCATGCGGCTCATCTCCAGGCTGGAGAAGAAGGTCTCGCGCACCGGCTCGACCCCGGCGTCGAGCAACAGGTGGACGTGCTGGCGGTTACGCGCGCGGGCGATGATCTTCAGGTGTGGATACAGCTTGCGCACGCGCTTGGCCGTCTCGATGTTGGTCTCCGGGTCATCGGTGGCGATGACGAAGAACTCGGCCTTCTCTACCTGGGCCGCGCGAAGGATCTCCGGGCGCATCGGGTCGCCGTAGAAGATCGGGATCGCGCCGAGGGTACGGGTCAGCTCGATGGTCTCCACCGAGGTGTCCAGGGCGATGAACGGCACGCGCTGGGCGCGCAGCACGCGAGCGACGATCTGGCCCATGCGGCCGACCCCGGCGATCACCACGCGCGGGGTGTCGTCGTTGTCGATGCGTTCCATTTCCGGCGGCGGCTTCGTCGCCTCCGGCTCCTTCGCCAGCAGGCGCGCGAGGCCGAGTACCAGCAACGGGGTCAGGGCCATCGACAGGGTGATGGAAAGCACCAGCAGGTTGTGCAGGTCGTTCTGGAACAGGCCCTGGTCGCGGGCCATCTTGAACACGACGAAGGCGAACTCGCCGCCGGCCGCCAGGACCACGCCCAGGCGCAGCGCCGAGGCCTTGTCGAGGCCGCCGGAAATACGCCCGACGAAGTACAGCACCGGCGCCTTCAGGGCGATCAGCAGCACGGTCAGGCCGAGCACCATCCACGGCGACTTGAGCAGCAGGCTGATGTCCGCGCTCATCCCCACGCTGATGAAGAACAGGCCGAGCAACAGGCCCTTGAACGGCTCGATCTGCGCCTCCAGTTCGTGGCGGTACTCCGAGTCGGCCAGCAGCAGGCCGGCGAGGAAGGCACCGAGGGCCATGGACACACCGGCCAGCTCCATCAGCAGCGCGGTGCCCATCACCACCAGCAGCGCGGTGGCGGTGGACATGTCCTGCAGCTTGGTCTGGGCGACGATGCGGAACACCGGGCGCAGCAGGTAGCGGCCGCCGACCACCACCGCGGCGATGCTGCCGACCACCTTGAGGGTCTGGGTCAGTTCGCTGCCGCCGGCGTCGCTGTGCGCACCGCTGAGCAGCGGGATCATGGCGATCAGCGGGATCGCCGCGATGTCCTGGAACAGCAGGATGGCGAAGGCCAGGCGGCCATGGGGCTGGGTCAGTTCCTTGCGCTCGGCGAGTATCTGCAGGCCGAAGGCGGTGGACGACAGCGCCAGGCCCAGGCCGAGCACCACCGCGCTGTTCACCGGTTGGTCGAAGCCGACCAGGGCCACGGTGCCGATCACCACGCCGGTCAGCAGCACCTGCAGCAGGCCGACGCCGAACACCGACTTGCGCATCACCCACAGGCGCCGCGGCGACAGCTCCAGGCCGATGATGAACAGCAGCAGCACCACGCCCATCTCGGAGATCTGCGCGACGCTTTCCGGGTTGTCCACCAGGCCCAGCACGCTGGGACCGATCAGCACGCCGGCCAGCAGGTAGCCGAGCACCGCGCCCAGTTGCAGGCGCTTGGCCAGCGGCACCATGAACACCGCCGCGATCAGGAAGACCACGCCGGACTGGAGAAAACTGCTTCCGTGTTCCACGCTCAACTCCCGCTGGCGGCGCTGGCGCCGAACCGGTCGCGGATGGTGGCGATGGTCTCCACATCCATGGCGATATAGGCCTGCTTGACGAAGGCGTCGTAGGGCAGTTCGTCGCCCAGCGGCTGCAGGTAGCGGGTGCAGTAGGCGAAACGCACGAACAGCGAGCCGGGCTCCGGCTCCTCGATGGTCATGTCGAGGCTGCCGCCGGCCACCTCGGCGCTCGGCTTGATGCTGTAGTGGGCACTGTCCGGCGCCTTCAGCACGACTTCGTCCTCGACCACCAGACCCGGCAGGTACAGGCGCCGGTGCAGGCGGTCGCCGTCATCGACGAGGATCTCGAAACGCTCCAGGCCGACGACGAAATACTGTGGCTCGCGCGCACGGCAGACCAGGCCTTCCCAGAGTTGCAGCCGGTCGAGGACCGGCAGGTCGACAAGCGTCCGGTCGTTGACCTGGACCAGGTGTTCGAATTGCATGTGGCTCACTTCCTGTTCGGTGCATGCGATAGGCGAGTTCTGACCGGCGATGGGTGCAGAAAGTTTTCCCGCTGCCGGCGAATCGCCAGACCGCAGGTCCGCAACGATCGCCGACAGGCATTCGAGGACGCCGCCGGGGCACCCGGCGGCACATCGACCTCACTCGGCGTCGATCTTCCAGGGAATCGGCGGAGCGCTCAAGCGCGGCCCTTCCAGGGCGTCGAGCCGGCCGAAGCGGGCATCCCCCTCCTCCCAGGCCTTCTGCGCCCGGGCGATCTCACCCTTGCTGTGGCCGACGAAGTTCCACCACATGAAGATCTCCGCGCCGAACGGTGCGCCGCCCAGCAACAGCACCCGCGCGCCAGGATCGAGTTGCAGTTGCAGGCCGTCGCGGCCGTCGCCCAGGTAGGCCAGTTCGTTCACCGCGAAATGCTCGCCGCCCACTTCCAACCCGCCTTCCAGCGGCAGCAGGCCGTACTCGAAGTGCGGGTCGAGCGTCAGTTGCAGGGTCGAGCCATCGTCGCAGGCCAGGTCGGCGCCGAGCAGCGGCGAGTAAAGCCGGCACGGCGCCTGCCGCCCGTCCAGAGCGCCGGCCAGCAGGGTGAAGGTGACCCCCTGCTCCTGCCAGCGCGGCAGGTCGGGATGATGGTCGAAGGCCGGGGCGATGTCGCGCTGCTCGTAGGGCAGCACGATCCACAACTGCGCGGCGTGGGCGTGGCGCTCGTCGGGCAGCGACTCCTCGGTGTGGGCGATGCCATGGCCGGCGGTCATCAGGTTGACCTGGCCCGGACGGATCACCTGGACGTTGCCCAGGCTGTCGCGGTGCAACGCCTCGCCCTGGATCATCCAGGTGAAGGTCTGCAGGCCGATGTGCGGGTGCGGGCCCACGGCCAGGCCGCCGCCGGGTTCGAATTCGGCGGGACCGGCATGGTCGAGGAAGCACCAGGCACCGATCATCCGCCGCTGGCGCGAC
This sequence comes from Pseudomonas sp. HMSC063H08, assembly GCF_001813645.1. NCBI lineage: Bacteria > Pseudomonadati > Pseudomonadota > Gammaproteobacteria > Pseudomonadales > Pseudomonadaceae > Pseudomonas > Pseudomonas sp. HMSC063H08. The sequence continues at coordinate 57,733 of NZ_KV813540.1, read as the reverse complement.
GGCATCAGCCGACTGACGGTGATCCCGCCGCCGATTTCCGCGGCACGCGCGGTGACTCGTTGCAGCAGGTGGTCGCGGCGCTCCGGACAGTCCCGCGAGGAGGACAGGTCGCAGCGCTCTTCGGTATTGCTCATGTTCAGGCTCTCCGGTGACGAGGCATTCAACCGCGCAGGCGGCGCACCCATAGCTGCAGGGCCTGCAACTGCTGCTGGATCAGCTCGCGCGCCTTGTCGTCGAGCAACCGGCCCTGGGCGTCGAAGGCGTTCTGCGCGCTGGAGATCATCACTTCCGGCTTGTTCAGCGGATGAACGTCGAGGAACACCAGCGTCTGGCGCAGGTGATACTGCGCCCGCGCGGTGCCGAAACGCCCGGCGCTGGCGCCGAGGATCGCCGCCGGCTTGCCGGAGAACGGCTGCTCCGGCGGCCGCGAGGCCCAGTCGATGGCATTCTTCAGCACCCCGGCCATCGAATAGTTGTATTCCGGGGTGGCGAACAGCAGCGCGTCCGCCGCGCGGATCTGCTCGCGGAAGCGTTCCACCGCGGGCGGGAAGCCGAGGGCGTAGACGTCCTCGTTGTACAGCGGGATGCCGGAGATGTCCGCCAATTCGATGCTCATGCCCGGCGGAACCAGACCGATCGCCTCCTGCAGCGCCGCGCTGTTGTAGGAGCCGCTGCGCAGGCTGCCGGAAATGCCCAATACCTTGATGTCGTCGCTCATGCCGTGCTCCTCGATGTGTGTGCGGGGTTCAGTCGCGCAGTTGGCTGCTGACGCTGACCTCTCCGGAGAGTACACGATGGATCGGGCAGGCATTGGCGATCTCCAGCAGACGCTGGCGTTGCTCGGCGTCGAGATCGCCGGCCAGGCGGATGTCGCGGCGGATATGGGTGAAAGGCTCCGGCTTGGTGCGTTCCTCGACGATGTCCAGTTGCACGTCGATGCCTTCCAGCGGCCACTCCTTGCGCTGCGCGTACATCGCCACGGTGATCGCCGTGCAGGCGCCCAGCGCCGAGAGCAGGATCTCGTACGGCGAGGGACCGCTGTCGCCGCCGCCGAGGGCGGCCGGCACGTCGCTCAGCCACTGGTGGCTGTCGTCGCCGAGGGTCACGCGGTAAGGGGTGGTGCCGAGGGAAGCGTTGACGACCTGGGTAGCCATGGGGTTTCTCCTGTGCATGGGGGGCGTGCCGGAACCTCGGGTTCCGGCGAAGCGGCGTTCCGATGAAAACACCTGGACGGAAAACGACACAAGGCACCCGATGGCCGGAGTGCCTTGTGTCCGGGACAGCGGCGAAGCCGGCTTACTTCTTCGTGCCGAAGCTCTGGATCAGGTTGGCGTACGCCGGCAGGTGGCCGCCGAGGATGGCGCCGAAGCCTTCGATGTCGTTGCGCCAGTCGCGGTGCAGTTCGCAGCCGACGCTGAACCAGTTCATCAGTTGCGCGCCGGCGGCGGTCATGCGCGCCCAGGCGGCGTCGCGCACCACCGGGTTGAAGGTGCCGGAGGCGTCGGTGACGACGAATACGTCAAACCCTTCCTCCAGCGCCGAGAGGGTCGGGAAGGCTACGCAGACATCGGTCACCACGCCGGCGATGATCAGTTGCTTCTTGCCGGTGGCCTTGACCGCCTTGACGAAGTCCTCGTTGTCCCAGGCGTTGATGTTGCCGGGGCGGGCGATGTACGGGGCCTGCGGGAACATTTCCTTGAGTTCCGGCACCAGCGGGCCGTTGGGGCCGTCCTCGAAGCTGGTGGTGAGGATGGTCGGCAGGTTGAAGAACCTGGCGATGTCGGCCAATGCCAGGACGTTGTTCTTGAACTCGTCCGGGCTGAAATCGCGGACCAGGGAGAGCAGGCCTGCCTGGTGGTCGACGAACAGCACCGCCGCATCGTTCTTGTCGAGTCGCTTGTAGGTGAAGGACATGGTGTTTCTCCGGTCTCGGGCGGCGTCCGTCGCCGCGCGGTGTGAAACGAAGCGCCTCCTGGGAGGCATGCATGGGCGGTCTCGGGAGCGCACGCCGCCCATCAAGAGTAGTGACAGCGACAGCGATTTACCGCCCGGCAAAATGCGAAAACGGTGTTCTCGATACCAGAACAATGCCATTCCCCGGGCGCGCTACGCTTGCCCTGCCATTGCCGTTCCTGCACGTTCGACGCGCGCGTCCCCTTACCAGGAGTTCTCCCGCATGCGACAGTCTGCCTCCCGATTGTTTCGAGATTCGCCATGAGCCTGCGCCTTGAAGACATACAGGCCTTCCTCAACGTGGTCGAGCTGGGCAGCATCAGCGCCGCCGCCGAACGCATGAGCCTGTCCAAGTCCGTGATCAGCAAACGCGTCAGCGACCTGGAGCGCCACCTCGGCGTGCGCCTGCTCTACCGCTCGACGCGCAACGTCGAGCCGACCGAGGCCGGCGGCTTCTTCTACAAGTCGGCCAAGGCCTCGCTGCAGGACCTGAACAACGCCGCGGAAAGCGTGGCCCTGCGCGAGAACGACCTGTGCGGGGAATTGCGGGTGATGGCGCCGATGAGCTTCGGCACGCTCTGGCTGGGGCCGCTGGTGATGGAATTCATGGCGCGCAACCCGCGCCTGGAAGTGGTCCTGCAACTGGACGACCGGATCGTCGACTTCGAGAAGGAAGGCTACGACCTGGCGATCCGCATCACCCGCCTGCAGGACAGCTCGCTGATCGCCCGCCAACTGGGCACCAGCCGCCGGGTAGTGTGTTGCAGCCCGGAATACCTGGAACGGCACGGCCCGCTGCAACGTATCGAAGACATCCTCTGCCATCCCTGCATCGGCTACAGCCACAACACCCCGTCGCAGCTATGGAGCTTCGAGCCGCGGGTGGCCGGCGAGCCGGCGCGGATGATCACCCCGCGCGGACGCTTCAACACCAACAACGGCCAGACCATGCGCGACGCCGCGGTGCGTGGCCTGGGCCTGGCGATGCTGCCGCTGTTCATCGCCGCCGAAGACCTGGCCGCCGGCCGGCTGGTCGAGGCCCTGCCCCAGGAGCGGCCGCTGGACGACCTGATCTACGCCATGTATTCGCGAGCGGCGACCCTCTCGCCGAAGGTGAAGCTGTTCGTCCAGTTTCTCCAGCAGGCCCTGGGCAGCCCGCCGTGGGGCGTGCGCTGAGCCTCGCTCAGCGCTTGCGGCAGACGCTCAGCCCGTCGCCGATCGGCAGCAGCGAGTAGTCCACCCGCGCGTCGTTCTTCAGCGCCAGGTTGAGCTGCTGGATGCCGCGGGTATCCGCACTCTTCGGCTGCGCTTCGAGTACCCGGCCGCTCCACAGCACGTTGTCGAAAAGCACCAGCCCACCCTGGCGCACCAGCGCCAGCGCGGCCTCCAGGTATTCGGGGTAGTTGGCCTTGTCGGCGTCGATGAAGGCCAGGTCGAATTGCCCGGCCAGACCTTCGTCGAGCAACGCACGCAGGGTTTCCAGGGCGGGCCCGAGGCGCAGCTCGATGCGCTCCTCGACAGCGGCTTCGCGCCAGTAGCGGCGCGCGGTGAGATGGTAGTCGCCGGGCAGGTCGCAACAGGTAAGGCGCCCCTGCTCGCCAAGGGCGGTAGCCATGCACAGGGCGCTGTAGCCGGTGAAGGTGCCGACCTCCAGCGCCCGCCGCGCGCCGATCAGGGTCAGCAGCAAGGCGATGAACTGGCCCTGTTCGGGGGCGATCTGCCAGCGCGCGTTGGGCAGCTTCGCGGTTTCCTCGCGCAGGCGGGTCATCAGCGGGGTTTCCCGCAGCGAAACGTCCAGCAGGTAGCGGTAGAGGTTATCGTCGAGGTTGAGGGTGCGGGTGGTCATCGGCCCTGACCTCCCCGCCTCAGGGCATCCGCGCCAAGGGCGACGGCGCGACCAGCACGCGCTTGGCGTCCAGGTACGCGCGTTGCCAGTAGCTGTTCTGCAGGCTGTCCAGGCGCACCGTGCCGCCGGTGCGCGGCGCATGCACGAAGCGACCCTCGCCGACGTAGATGCCGGCATGGCTCACGGTGCGTCCACCGGAGGTGGCGAAGAACACCAGGTCGCCGGTCTGCAGGGCCTGCACCGGCACGCTGGGCGCGCGCATGGAAATCATCTCGCGGGTCGAGCGCGGCAGCTTGATGCCAGTCATGTCGCGGTAGACGAAGTTGATCAGGCCGCTGCAATCGAAGCCCGAATCGGGCGTGTTGCCGCCCCAGCGGTAGGGCGTGCCGACCAGGCCGAGGGCACGGAACAGCACATCGTCTGCGGCGGGCGAGAAATTCGTCGCCGGACGGAATACGACCTGTTTGGCGGGCGCGGGGGGCGGCGCTTTGCTGGCGCAGGCGGTAAGCAGCGCAGCAAAGGCGAGGATCGAGAATCGGGCCAGTGCATGCATAGTGGAAGCCTTCCTGGTGAGGAATGCTTCCACTTTGCTACGACAAGGAGTTAAACGCAATACTTAAAGTAAAACTTTAAGTTTAGCGCTTGCTCGTCAGGGCGTCCTTGTAGCCGGGTTCGAGCACCCGCTTGGCTTCCATGTAACTCAGGCTCCAGTAGCTGGAGTCCAGGCTGTCCACCCGCACCCCGCCGCCGCGACGGCTGGCGGAATGGATGAACTGGCCATCGCCGATGTAGATGCCGGCGTGGCTGACGCGGCCACGGCCACGGTTGTTGAAGAACAGCAGGTCGCCCGGCTGCAGCTCGTCCTTGGAGACCAGCGGTACGTCCATATCGATGAGTTCGCGGGTGGAGCGCGGCAGCTTGATGCCGGCCTCCTCGCGGAACAGGTAGCCGACGAAGCCGCTGCAATCGAAGCCTTTCGCCGTCGTACCGCCGAAACGGTACGGCGTACCGATCAGTTCGAAAGCGCGCTCGAGGATGCTGGACGCCAGCGCAGGCGTACCAGCCGATGAATTGTCCGCCCCTTCGTCCTCAACATCCTGCCAAGCGATCGCGTCGCGTTCGACGTCGATGCTGCTCTTGGCTGCGGTCGGCTCTTTGGCGACCTGCGGCTCCGGCGAATGGCTGGCGCAAGCGGCCAGCAGCAGAACGAAACTCATGGGCACGAGGGGTGCTAAGCGTTTAAGCATGGGCACGACCGTGTCTCATTAGTTTTACTAGCGGGCTAATTTGCCTTCTCGATCAATCCTATGCAAGTTTTTTATCGATAAATGTGACTTACCACCTGCGGCATGATGTCTAAGGCTCGTCCTGTCATTTTCACATCGACCCGCTCGCTGAGGTCGGTCACGCCAGGATTCACCTCCGCGGTGAAGCCTCCCGCCTGCCGCGTGCGCAACACCGGTTCGACGATATAGGGGAAGCTCGCGGTGGTTCCCACCACCAGCACCGCATCGAAGCCTTTGCGCAATTCGCGGTACAGGGTATCGATCGCCTCTTCCGGCAACATTTCCTCGAACAGCACCACCGGCGGCCGCAGCACCCCACCGCAAGCGGCGCAGCGCGGCGGCAACTGGCCGTGCAGATGCTCCTCCAGGCCGCCGCTCTCGGCACCGCAGGACTGGCAGTAGAGCGGCGCCAGTTCGCCATGGATCTCGATCAGCCGCTCGGCCGGCGAGCCGGCCTGGCGATGGAAGCCGTCGATGTTCTGGGTCAGCACCCAGCATTCCGGCTTGCGCTTCTGCAACTCGGCGATGGCTTCGTGGCCGGCGTTGGGTCGGGCCGCCAGGCAAGCCTTGCCGAGTTCCGCGAGGTACTTCCAGCACAGCGCCGGATCGCGCCGCAGCATCGGTCCGGAAAGTGCCGCCTCGATCGGCAGGCCCTCTTCCGTGCGACCGTTGTAGAGACCGCCGAGGCCGCGATAGGTGGGCATACCGGAGTCCGCGGAGAGGCCGGCGCCGGTGATGACCAGGATGCGTTCGGCGCGCCGCAGGGCCTGGGCGACGGTGGCGATCGGGCTGTGGCTGTCCATGGTTGGCTCCTGTCAGGCTGGCGGATCGAGGGAAGCCGGCAAGCCGAGCCGGCGCATGCGCCCGAGCAGGGTCGTGCGCGGAATCCGCAACCGGGCGGCGGCCCGGGAGAGATTGCCGCGCGCCTGGCGCAAGGCGTCTTCTATCAGGTTGCGCTCCTGTTGCGCCAGCGCCTCGCGCAGGCCTCCGACCGCCGCGCTGTTCATCGAGCGCGCGGCCTCGCCGCCCATGGCCTCGGCGCCGTCGTCGGCGAACGCCACCTCATCCAGCAGTGCGCCGCCCTCCCCGTGCAGCAACAGGCTGCGTCGGATCACGTTTTCCAGTTGCCGGACGTTGCCCGGCCAGTCGCAGGCCAGCAACTGCGCCAGCGCCCGTTCGCCAAGGGCGGTGACACGTGGGTTGAGGCTGCGCGCATCGCGACGGACGAACGCCCGTGCCAGCAGTTCCACATCGCCGGGGCGCTCGCGCAGCGGCGGGATGTACAGGCTGCCCACGTCCAGGCGGTAGTACAGGTCCTCGCGCAGGCGTCCCTCGGCGATCGCCTGGCGCGGCGGCTGGTTGCTCGCCGCGATCAGGCGTACATCGGCCCGCTGCGGGCTCAGGCTGCCCAGAGGCAGGTAGCTGCCGTCCTGCAGGACCCGCAGCAGCTTGCTCTGCATGGCCATCGGCATGGAATTGATCTCGTCGAGGAACAAGCTGCCGCCCTGCGCCAAGGCGAACATGCCCTTGCGGTTCTCGGCGCCGGTGAAAGCGCCGCGGGTGGTGCCGAACAGGGTACTTTCCAGCAGCGTCTCGGGAATCGCCGCGCAGTTCAGGCTGATCATCGGACCGCTGCGTCGCGGGCTCAGGGCATGGGCGCGACGGGCGAACAGTTCCTTGCCGGTGCCGGTCTCGCCATGGATCAGCAGCGGCAGGTCGGTGGCCGCGAAAACGTCCAGGCGCTGCAACTGCCGCAGCAGGCTCGGCGCCACGCTCAGGATGTTCGGGCAATCCGCCAGGCCTGCGGCCTCTTCGGTCTCGGCGACGACTTCGCCGAGCTCCATCGCGCCGAGCAGGCAACCGTCGCGCCCGCGCAGCGGGATCGCCCGGTGGCGATACTGCAACAGCTCGCCGCCGGCCCCCACGTAGGCCTGCAGCGTATCGATCGACGGCCGCCCTTCGGCCAGGCAACGCAACAGCGTGCTTTGCTCGGCCGCCAGCCAGGGAGCGCTCTGCAACAGGTGCATGCCCAGCGCCCGCTGCGGGTCGAGACCATCGAGCAGGCCGCTGGCACGGTTGTAGTAGACGAAGCGACCGGAGGGGTCGACCACCGTGACCGGTTGCCGCAGGCCGTCGAAAATCGGCGCCAGGCAGTCCACCAACCAGGCCAGTTCACCGCTTCGCGTGGAAATCGTCGGCTCCTCGACAAGCGCCATGCTCTCCCCCTCGGTTTCCCGGATGTCGAAATCTCGTCAGTTGTCCCATCTTCGACGCAGCGCGACCGAGCATCCTTGGCGTGGATCAACCAAGTCCTCGGAAAACCAGGAAAATCCTCCGATTTATCAAGGATTTCCAAGGCAATTCCCGGGCGTTGGCTGGCGCGTGGCTTGCAACGACCTCGTCGTCCCCACACGAGGAAAATCGTCATGTTCAAGCACATCATCGCTCGCACGCCCGCCCGCAGCCTGGTCGACGGCCTGACCTCCAGCCACCTCGGCAAGCCGGACTACGCCAGGGCCCTGGAGCAGCACAACGCCTACATCCGCGCCTTGCAGACCTGCGACGTGGACATCACCCTGCTGCCGCCGGACGAACGCTTCCCCGACTCGGTGTTCGTCGAGGACCCGGTGCTCTGCACCTCGCGCTGCGCCATCATCACCCGCCCCGGCGCCGAATCGCGGCGCGGCGAGACCGAGATCATCGAGGAAACCGTGCAGCGCTTCTATCCGGGCAAGGTCGAGCGCATCGAGGCACCCGGCACGGTGGAAGCCGGCGACATCATGATGGTCGGCGACCACTTCTACATCGGCGAATCGGCCCGCACCAACGCCGAGGGCGCCCGGCAGATGATCGCGATCCTGGAGAAACATGGCCTCAGCGGCTCGGTGGTGCGCCTGGAAAAGGTCCTGCACCTGAAGACCGGGCTCGCCTACCTGGAACACAACAACCTGCTGGCCGCCGGCGAGTTCGTCAGCAAGCCGGAGTTCCAGGACTTCAACATCATCGAGATCCCCGAAGAGGAGTCCTACGCAGCCAACTGCATCTGGGTCAACGAAAGGGTGATCATGCCCGCCGGCTATCCCCGGACCCGCGAGAAGATCGCCCGCCTCGGCTACCGGGTGATCGAGGTGGACACCTCCGAATACCGCAAGATCGACGGCGGCGTCAGTTGCATGTCACTGCGCTTCTGAACCATGCCGCGGCGGACCGACCCGCCGCCTCCCGCCGTCGCACCCCGGCGCAGGCTCCGCCTGCGCCTGGCGCGACATACCGGATGCAGTTTCGGAGGTGCCACATGGCCGATTCGGACAAGGGAAAACTGGGGCTGCCGGCGCTGACCGCGCTGGTGGTGGGCGGCATCATCGGCAGCGGCATCTTCAGCCTGCCGCAGAACATGGCCGAAGGCGCAGGCGCAGGCGCGATCCTGATCGCCTGGGCGATCACCTTCGTCGGCATGCTGACCCTGACGCGGATATTCCAGTGGCTGTCGACCACCCGCCCCGAACTGGACGACGGCGTCTACGGCTACGCCCGCGAAGGCTTCGGCGAATACCTGGGGTTCAATGCCGCCTGGGGCTACTGGATTTCCGCCTGGGTCGGCAACGCCGGCTACCTGGTGGTGCTGTTCAGCGCCCTCGGCTCATTCGGCGCGCTGGCCTTCTTCGGCGACGGAACCACCTGGCCGGCGCTGCTCGGCGAATTGACGGTGCTCTGGCTGATGCATGCCTTCGTCCTCCACGGCGTGCACAACGCGGCGATCACCAACGCTATCGTAACCCTCGCCAAGGTGGTGCCGATCGCCCTGTTCATCCTCTGCGTAGCCCTGGCCTTCCGCATCGAGACCTTTCACCTGGACTTCTGGGGCAGCCCGGCACTGGGCAGCGTCACCCGCCAGGTGGAAACCACCATGCTCTACACCGTCTGGGTATTCCTCGGCATCGAGAGCGCCACGGTCTATGCCAGCCACGCGCGGCACGCGGCCGATGTCAGCCGCGCAACCCTGCTCGGCTTCGTGGTCACCCTGCTGTTGCTGGTCTGCGTCTCGGTGCTGTCGCTGGGCGTGGTGCCGCAGCACGAACTGGCGCAGATGAAGAACCCCTCGATGGCCCAGGTGATGGCCGCGGCGGTGGGCCCCTGGGGCGCCACGCTGATCAACGTCGGGCTGATCGTTTCGGTCGGCGGCGCGCTGCTGGCCTGGACCATGCTCGCGGTGGAAATGCTCTACCTGGCCAGCCGTGGCCCAACGCACACCGCGCCGGCACTGTTCGGCCGCACCAATGCGGTGGAAACCCCAGCGCCGGCACTGTGGCTGACCAGCACGCTGATCTCTGCGCTGCTGCTGGTGGCCTTCCTCAACGCCTCGGGCTACAACGCGCTGATCCAGTTGGCCACCTCGATGGCGCTGATCCCCTACCTGCTCTGCGCCGGCTTCTGCCTGAAGCTGGTGGCGCGCCGCCCGCACTCGGGCGCGATGCTGGCGCTGGCGCTGTTGGGGACGCTCTACGGGGTTTGGCTGATCTACGCCGCCGGGCTGAAATACCTGCTGCTGTCGATGATCCTCTACGCGCCGGGCCTCGGCTTCTTCCTGCATGCCCGTCGTCAGCGCGGTCTGCCGGCGTTCGGCAATCGCGCCGAAGGCAGCGTCGCGGCGCTGGTGCTGGTCCTCGCGCTGGCGGCGCTATGGATGATCGGCAGCGGTCGGCTGAGCCTCTAGCTCAGTGATTGACCGTATGCGCCAGCATCACCGACAGCTGGCACAGCGGCCGGCCGCTCTCCTCGCGCCACTGGTTGAAGGCTCCCTGGACGGCCGCCAGGTCCTTGAGGCTGGTGGGCGGTTTGTCGATGATCTCCTGGGCCTTCAGCGCGGCGACCATGTCGTCGCTGGGAATGAAGGTATCCTTGCCGGCCATCCGCAGGAAACGCGGCGCCGACAAGCCGCCGAGCTGGTTGCCGCGCTTGGACAGCAGCTTCCACAGGCCGACGATGTCGGTTTCCGGCCAATCCGCGAGGAAGTTGCCGAAGCTGCCATGCTCGCGGGCCAGGTCGAGCACCATCTGCGCATTGCGCGGCACGCTCTTGAGCTTGCCCAGGTGGCGGATCAGGCGGGCGTCCTGCATCAGCCGCTCGAGATGCTCGGCGCTCATGAGCACGACCTTCTGCGGATCGAAGCCGAAGAACACTTCCTCGAAGGCCGGCCACTTGGCGTCCACCAGGCTGTGCTTGAGGCCGGCGCGGAAGATCCGCAGGCTGATCAGCGACAGGTAGCGGTCGTCGCCCAGCGCGCACAGCTCGGCGGCGCTCTTCGGCTGCGGCAGGCGCGCTTCCAGCGCCTCCCTGGAGCCGAAGCGGTTCAGGCAGTATTCGTACATCCAGGCGTAGTCGCGCATCGGGAATCCTTGCAGACCGGAGAGAAGAACTGACCCGCGGCGCGGCTCAGAGGTTCATCACGTCGAGGAAGCGCGGCGTGGCGTTCTCGTCGATGCGCAGGTTGGCGAAGTCGAACAGGTTGCGGTCGGCCAGTTGCGACGGCACCACGTTCTGCAGGGCGCGGAACATGATCTCGGTACGCCCCGGCGACTTGCGTTCCCATTCCAGCAGCATTTCCTTGACCACCTGGCGCTGCAGGTTCTCCTGCGAACCGCAGAGGTTGCAGGGGATGATCGGGAACTCCTTGAGCTGGGAATAGGCCTCGATGTCCTTCTCGCTGCAATAGGCCAGCGGCCGGATCACCACGTTGCGCCCGTCGTCGGCCAGCAGCTTCGGCGGCATGGCCTTCAGGGTGCCGCCGTAGAACATGTTGAGGAAGAAGGTTTCGAGGATGTCGTCGCGATGGTGACCGAGGGCCATCTTGGTCGCGCCGATCTCGTCGGCGAAGGTGTACAGCGTGCCGCGGCGCAGGCGCGAGCACAGCGAGCAGGTGGTCTTGCCTTCCGGGATCTTCTCCTTGACCACCGAGTAGGTGTCCTTCTCGACGATGTGGTACTCGACGCCGATCGACTTCAGGTACTCCGGCAGGACGTGCTCGGGAAAACCGGGCTGCTTCTGGTCCATGTTCACCGCGACGATCTCGAAGCGGATCGGCGCGACCTTCTGCAGGTAGAGCAGGATGTCGAGCATGGTGTAGCTGTCCTTGCCGCCGGACAGGCAGACCATGACCTTGTCGCCATCCTCGATCATGTTGAAGTCGGTGATGGCCTCGCCGGCCAGGCGGCGCAGGCGCTTCTGCAGTTTGTTCTGATTGACCGAAAGGGTGCCCATGGTGCTCTGGAATCCGGGTGTTCGAGGAGAAAAGCTGGCTATTTTACGCACAAAGCGACGCCGACCCCAGCCCCTCCCGACGCCCGATGCTAGTCTTGCCCCATGACTCCCGACCTCGACCACCGCCTCGACCTCGCCGGGCAGATCCTCTGCCTGCTGCGCGAGCATCCCGAGGGGCTTTCCGAATACCAGTTGATCCAGCTGCTGAAGGCCCGCCATTCGACGCATATCCCCCATCGCGAACTGGCCGACAAGCTGGTGCTGTTCCGCACCCATTTCCTCCTGTTCAACGCGCTCTACCACCTGCGCGACCACCTCTGGGCCGAGCGCGAGGCGCACCTGGAGATCAGCCCGCTGAGCCTGCGCCTGCATCCTTACGTGGATGGCACGCAGGCGCTGGAACAGGGCGATCCGCTGCGCGACTACTACCTCGACCTGCGTCACCTGGGGGAGACCAGCGAGGCCGACGTCGAGCGGTTGCTGCAGAGTTTCTGGACGCGCATGCAGGGCAGCGAGGAGAAGGCCGCCGCCCTCGCCCTGTTCGAGCTGGAAGGCGCGGTCGACTATCCCGCCATCAAGCTGCGCTACCGGCAACTGGTCAGCCAGCACCATCCCGACCGCGGCGGCAGCACCGCGCGCCTGCAATCGATCAACAAGGCGATGGAAATACTGCAACGCTATTACAGCCGGCCGTGAAGCTTCGATTTGCTCTAACCCCGCGAGCGACGCGGGGTCGGGCCGTTCCTATACTGCGACATAAGGTCGCATAGGTCGGCCGAGCACCGGGTGGCGCTGTCCATGCGCGCCCGGCGCTTCGCTGGGGGGCGACCACATAAGAACGAGGAGGAAACGGCATGATCCATCATGTATGGGGGCTCTTCACCCATCCCGATCAGGAATGGCAGGAAATCCGTGGCGAAGAAGAAAGCATCAGCCACATGTACCTGACCCACATCCTGATCCTGGCTGCCATTCCGGCGATTTCCGCCTATATCGGCACGACCCAGGTCGGCTGGGTGGTCGGCGGCGGCGATCCGGTCAAGCTGACCCAGGCCAGCGCGTTGCAGATGACGGTCCTCACCTACCTGGCGATGCTCGCCGGGGTGGCGGTGATGGGCGCGTTCATCCACTGGATGGCGCGGACCTACGACGCCAACCCGAGCCTGACCCAGTGCATCGTGTTCGCCGCCTACAACGCCACGCCGCTGTTCATCGCCGGGCTGGCGGCGCTGTATCCGCACCTCTGGCTGGGAATGATCGTCGGGGTGGCGGCGATCAGCTACACGGTCTACCTGCTCTACGTGGGGATTCCCACCTTCATGAACATCCACAAGGACGAAGGCTTCCTGTTCTCCAGCTCGGTGCTGGCGGTGGGCCTGGTGGTGCTGGTGGCGATGATCGCCCTGTCGGTGATCCTCTGGGGCAGCGGGGTCGGCCCGGAATACACCAGCTGACGTCCAGCGAACGCATCGTACGACCGGGCCGCGGGCAACCGCCGCCCGGTTTTTTCTTGCCCGCCGCCGCGCTTGCCTGATCCTGCACCCCGGACGAGCGGTCGTCCCGACACCTGCGCCCGCCCTCCTGTCTCCGGCATAATCGCCCGCTGCTGGAGTCTTCCCGAATGCCCGAACACCTCAACGCCCGCGTCGAGGCCTGCTATCGGCAGGCCGAACACTTCTTCCAACGCAGCTTCCCCCGCCCGACCGTCAGCTTCCGCCTGCGCGGCCAGAAAGCCGGGGTCGCCCATCTCGACGAGAACCTGCTGCGCTTCAATCCCCAGCTGTACCGCGAGAACCGCGAGCACTTCCTGGAACAGACCGTGGCCCACGAAGTCGCGCACCTGATCGCGCACCAGTTGTTCGGCCCGCGCATCCGCCCCCACGGCGAGGAGTGGCAGTTGATCATGCGCGGCATCTACGGCCTGCCGCCGGACCGCTGCCACACCTACGCGGTCAAGCGCCGCGCCACCACCCGCTACCTGTACCGCTGCCATTGCCCGGAGCACAACGACTTCCCGTTCTCCCCGCAACGCCACACCCTGGTGGCCAAGGGGCGCCGCTACTACTGCCGGCGCTGCAAGGCGACCCTGGTGTTCACCGGCGAAGTGCTCCGCGAGTGATTCAGGCGATGGCCCCGGCCGCCTTCAGCTCGGCGATCCGTTCGGCGGAGTAGCCCAGGCCTTCGAGCACCGCCACGGTGTCGGCGCCGAGCGCCGCGCCGATGTGGCGAGGCGCCGGCAGGCCGGCGGAAAACTTGATCGGACAGGCCATCTGCGCCTGGCTGCCGCCGTCCGCCAGCGGCACCCGGGCGACCAGCCCGCGCGCCTGCAACTGCGGGTGTTCCAGCGCCTCGGAGAGCGGCAGCAGCGGCTCCACGCAGGCATCCAGGGCGGCGAACACCGCCTGCCATTCGGCGAAGTCGCGTTTCTCGAACTCCATCTCGATCTCGCGCTTCAGCGCCCGCTGCTCTTCCGGCTTCGGCGACAGGCCGCGGGCGGCCAGTTCCGGGCGGCCGATGGCGGCGCAGAACTGCTGCATGAACTGCGGTTCCAGGCTGCCCACCGAGAACCAGCGGCCATCGCGGGTGCGGTAGTAGTCGTAGAAGCTGCCGCCGTTCAGCGCCAGCGCCTCCATCTCCGGCTCGACCCCGGCCGCGAGATAGCCTGCACCGGCCATGCCGTTCAGGCTGAAGACGCAGTCGGTCATGCTGATGTCGACGAACTGCCCCTCGCCGGTCTGCTGCCGGTGGATGACCGCCGCCAGCAGGCCCATCACGCCATGCAACGAACCGCCGGCGAGGTCCGCCAGTTGCACCCCCAGCGGCAACGGGCCACGCTCGCGGCGCCCGGTGTAGCTGGCGACGCCGGCCAGCGCCAGGTAGTTGATGTCATGCCCGGCGCGCTCGCGGTACGGCCCGGTCTGGCCGTAGCCGGTGATGGCCACGTAGATCAGCCGCGGGTTCGCCGCCTTCAGCGCCTCGTAGCCGACGCCGAGCTTGTCCATCACCCCCGGACGGAACTGTTCGAGGACGATGTCGTATTCGCGTACCAGCTCCAGCACCACCTCGCGTGCGCCCTGCCGCTTCAGGTCGAGGCCGATGGAACGCTTGTTGCGGTTCAGGTAGGCATGGCTGGCCGAGGTGCCGTCGACGTGCGGCGGCAGCACCCGCACAAGGTCCATGCGCCCGGGCGACTCCACGCGCAGCACGTCGGCCCCCATGTCGGCCAGCAGCAGCGAGGCGAACGGCCCCGGCAACAGGGTCGAGAAATCCAGCACTTTCAACGATGACAACGGGCCTTTCATGCTCCCTCCTCTGGGTCGCCGGGCATTGGTCGGGATCGCCTGCGGAGCAGCCTATCCACCCGCCACGCGGCGCGACATGGCCGTGGCGTCAGAGCTTCATGCCGCGGCTGATGATCTCTTTCATGATCTCCGAGGTACCGGCGAAGATCCGCTGGATGCGGGCGTTGGCGTACATCCTGCAGATCGGATACTCCCACATGTAGCCCCAGCCGCCATGCAGTTGCACGCCTTCGTCGACCACCTTGCCCAGCAGCTCGGTGGTGAACAGCTTGGCTTCGGCGGCGACCTCGGGGGACAGCTTCTTCTGGTTGTGGTCCATCACGCAGCGGTCGGTGAAGACCTGCGCCACGTCGATCTGGGTACGCATTTCGGCGAGCTTGAAGCGGGTGTTCTGGAAGTGCGCCACCGGCCGGCCGAAGGCCTGGCGCTCCTTCACGTAGTCGATGGTCGCCTGCAACGCCGCCTCGGCCCCGGCCACCGCGCCGCAGGCGTTGGTCAGGCGCTCCTGGGCGAGCATGTTCATCAGGTAGAAGAAGCCGCCCTTGGCGTCGCCCAGCAGGTTTTCCTTCGGCACCCGCACATTGTTGAAGAACAGCTCGGCGGTGTCCTGGCTCTTCATGCCGAGCTTCTTCAGGTTGCGCCCGCGCTCGAAGCCTTGCATGCCGCGCTCCACCAGGAACAGGCCCATGGCGTGCTTGTTCGCCGGATCGGTCTTCGCCGCGACGATCACCAGGTCGGCCAGCAGGCCGTTGGAGATGAACACCTTGGAGCCGTTGAGCAGCCAGTGGTCGCCCTTGTCCACCGCGGTGCTGCGCATGCCGGCCAGGTCGGAGCCGGCGGACGGCTCGGTCATGGCCACGGCGAGGATGGTCTCGCCACGGACGATCCCCGGCAACAGGCGGGCCTTCTGCTCGGCGCTACCGTATTCGGCGATGTACGGCCCGCACAACGCCGAGTGCAGCGGGATCATGAAGCCCGGCTCGTTGATCCGCGCCAGCTCCTCGCACATGATCTGCTCGTAGCGGAAGTCCTTGAGCCCGGCGCCACCGTACTCCTCGTCCGCCCAGGGCAGCAGGAAGCCCACCTCCCCCGCCTTCCTCCAGACAGCGCGGTCGACCACCCCGGCCTCTTCCCAGGCGTCCTGGTGCGGCACCACCTCTTTGTCGAGAAAGGCGCGGAAGGCATCGCGGAACAGGTTGTGTTCGGTCTCGAAGATCTGCCGTTGCATGTACGGGGACTCCCTGCGGTCAGTGGTTCCGCAGGGTAGGCGGCGCCGGCCGGCGCCCTCAATGACGCGAGCGCTCAGGCTCGGTTGACCGAATCGGTCAGCTACCAGTCCATGCTCGCCGGCTGCACGCCCGGGTGGGACGGGAACAACGGCAGCACCTCCTCGGCCAGTTCCTGGATGACTTCCGCTGCCGGCCTGGCGGAGAACTGGATGCCCAGGGCGGCATGGTTGACGCCCGCCGCGCGCCATTCGCCGAGCAGCTCGATCAGGCCGTTGCGCCCGGTGCGCAGGACGTAGCCGCCGTGCAACGGCGTACGCGGATACGCCGGGTCGTCCACCAGGTCCAGCCATTCGTTGGTCATGTGCGGGCGGAACCCGCCGTCCGCGATGGACCTCCTCCAGGCGCGGATCTTCCCGGCCAGGCGACGTGGCCCGGACGCATCGACAGTCGACTCCGGATAGGTCAGCCAGCCATCCGCCTGGCGTGCCAGCCAGTCCGCCGGCTGCCGCGCGGAGCCGGTGACGACCAGCGGGATGGCGCCGGCCGGCGGACGCGGCAACAGTTCGGCGTCGTCCAGCGTACCGAGCGGCGAGGCGACGTGCCGGCAGCCGTGCAGCAGCTGGCGCAGGTAGTCCAGGCCCTGGGCGAACCGCTCGCCGCGCTGCGCATGCTCCAACCCGTAGGCGGGGAACTCCACCGGCCGGTCGCCGGAGGCGAGGCCCAGCACCAGGCGTCCGCCGGACAACCGGTCGACGCTCGCCGCGGCCTTGGCCAGGTCGACCGGTTGGCGCAGGGAAAGCACCGCGCTGCCGGTGGCCAGGGCGATACGGCGGGTCCGCCCGGCCAGATAGCCAAGATAGGTGAACGGATCGAACACTTGTCCGGCATCGCCGAAGCGTGGGTCGAACAACGGTACGTCGCGTACCCAGACGGCGGCGAATCCCAGTCGATCGATGTCTTCGACCAGCCGCGCCTGGCCCAGCAGCACCCGCATGTCGCCCTGGTAGAAACGCAACGGCAGGAACAGGCCCAGGGTCAGCGCGTCTGCGGCGAACATGCGCCGATAGCCAGGGTGCCCGACGAAGGCCGGCGCCGAGGCGCCTTGCAGCAGGGCGCTCATGGACCCACCGCCGGTTCCGGCAGGAGGATCCCGCGCTGCACCGCAGGCCGCAGGGCCATGCGCCGGTGCCAGTCGTCCAGGTGGCGATAATGACTGAAGTCGAAGTCGACGATCCGCGCCGTATGGGTCCAGCCGAAGGTGGCGATATCGGCGATGGAGTATTGCTCACCGGCCAGCCAGGGCCGTCCGGCCAGGCGCTGGTCGAGGGTGGCGAAAACCTCCTCGGAGAGCCGCCGATAGCGTTCGATGGCCGGCGGGTACCGCTCTTCGGCGAAGATCTCGAAATGCACGCGCTGGCCGAGGATGGGGCCCATGCTGGAAGCATGGAAAGTCAGCCAGGTCAGGGCCTCCCAGCGTTCCCGGGGGGCGTCGGGAAGCAACCGCCCGCTGGTCTCCGCCAGGTACTGCAGGATCGCCGCCGACTCGAACAGGGTGATGCCGGCGGCCCGGTCTACCAGCACCGGTATCCGGCCATGTGGATTCAGGCGCAGGAATTCCGGGCGGCGTTGCTCGCCATGGTCGATGCGAACGTGGTGCAGTGCGTAGGGCAGCCCCAGTTCCTCGAGGGCGATGGTGATCTTGAATCCGTTGGGTGAACTGTCGCTGTAGAGCTGGAGGGAAGGCATGGCAAGTATCCTTGCAGCGCTGGACTATCCGGCGCCTGGGCGATGGGGGCGGCGCCGACCGGGGAAACCGCCTCGGCCGCTTCCCGCACACCGAAGAAAGCAGCTAGGCTAAAGTCTCTCGTTTCGCCACACATGCTGAAGCCCAGGTCGGCGGATGAAAAACGATCCTTTCTACAACCTGTTTATAGAAAAACTGAATTCATGGGTGCCGTCCTCCCGCTCCTCGCGCTACGCGCTTTCGTCGAAACCGCCCGCCATGGCAATCTCACCCGCGCGGCCGCGGCCATGGGCGTCACTCCCGGCGCGGTAAGCCAGCAGCTCAGGGCTCTGCAGGCGCGCACCGGCGTCGTCCTGTTCCAGCGCTTCAGCCATGGCATGCGCCTGACGCCGGAGGGCGAGCAGGTCTATCCCGGCTTCCGCCAGGCCTTCGAGCAGATCACCGCGAGCCTTGCCCAGCTGGAGGCGATCAATGCCCGCCAGACCCTCACGGTCAGCACCGAGCCCTCCTTCGCCGCCACATGGCTGGTGCCGCGCCTCGGTCAATTCAGCGCGTCGCACCCGCAGGTGGAAGTCCGCGTGGAGGCTACGGCACTGCTCGCCGACCTGCGCCGGGAACGAATCGACGTCGCCATCCGCCACGGGCTCGGCGACTACCCCGGACTCGACGTGCAGGCGCTGATGGCCCCGCCGCTGATCCCGGTGGCCAGCCCGCGCCTGCTGGCGGAAGGCCCTGAGATCCGCGAAGCGATCGATTGCCTGGCCTACCCGCTGTTGCAGGAGTCGGAGCGCAATGACTGGCGCCTGTGGCTGCGGGCGATGGAGGTGGAGGACGACCCGCGCAGCGAGAGAGGTCCGGCTTTCGCCGACGACCTGCTGCTGGTTCGCGCCGCCGAGGCCGGCCAGGGTATCGCGCTGGTACGGGAGATCCATGCCCGCGCCGAGATCGCCAGCGGCCGCCTGGCGGTCGCCCTCGAGCGGCCCTGGCCGAGCCGCTTCGCCTATTACGCGGTGAGCCTGCCAGGAGCGGCGCAACGAGCACCCCTCTCGCTGTTCCTCGCCTGGCTGCGCGAGCAGGCCGCTGCCGAGGCATAAAAAAACCCGCCACGAGGGCGGGTTCGAAGGGCGGCAGGGAGCTCTTCACTTCCCCCTGCCGAACAGGTTTGAGCTTAGACCGCTTCGCGGCCGCCCACCGGAATATCGCTGGCAGGCGACGAAGCGTTGCCCTCGCCGGCCAGTTCGCGCTGCAAGGTGCCCTCGTCGAGCTGCTTGCACCACTTGGAAACCACTACCGTGGCCACGCCGTTGCCGACCAGGTTGGTCAGCGCGCGGGCTTCGGACATGAAGCGGTCGATGCCGAGGATCAGCGCCAGGCCGGCGACCGGCAGGTGGCCGACGGCGGAAAGGGTCGCGGCGAGCACGATGAAGCCGCTGCCGGTGACGCCGGCGGCGCCCTTGGAAGCGATCAGCAGCACCAGCAGCAGGGTGATCTGGTGGGTGATGTCCATCGGCGTATCGGTGGCCTGGGCGATGAACACCGCGGCCATGGTCAGGTAGATCGAGGTGCCGTCGAGGTTGAAGGAGTAACCGGTGGGAATCACCAGGCCGACCACCGACTTGTTGCAGCCGAGCTTCTCCATCTTGTCGATCATCCGCGGCAGGGCCGACTCGGAAGACGAGGTGCCCAGCACGATCAGCAGTTCCTCGCGGATGTACTTGATGAAGCGCAGGATGCTGAAGCCGTGGGCGCGGGCGATGCCGCCGAGGACGATGAGCACGAACAGGATGCAGGTGATGTAGAAGCACAGCATCAGTTGGCCGAGCTGCACCAGCGAACCCACGCCGTAGGCGCCGATGGTGAAGGCCATGGCGCCGAACGCGCCGATCGGGGCGACCTTCATGATCACGTTGATGATGTTGAACATCACGCGGGAGACGCGCTCGATGAACTCGAACACCGGCTTGCCGTAGCTGCCCAGGCGATGCAGGGCGTAGCCGAAGAGCACGGAGAAGAACAGGACCTGGAGGATGTCGCCGTTGGCGAACGCGCCGACCACGGTGCCGGGGATCACGTTCATCAGGAAGTCGACGGTGCTCTGCTTCTCGCCGGCAGCGGCGTAGGCAGCGATCTTGCTGGTGTCGAGGGTGTTCGGGTCGACGTGCATGCCGGCGCCCGGCTGGACCACGTTGACCACTACCAGGCCGATGATCAGGGCCACGGTGGAGACGACCTCGAAGTACAGCAGCGCCATGCCGCCGGTCTTGCCGACCGACTTCATGCTCTGCATGCCGGCGATGCCGGTGACCACGGTGCAGAAGATGATCGGCGCGATGGCCATCTTGATCAGCTTGACGAAGCCGTCGCCGAACGGCTTCATCGCCACCGCCGTTTCCGGGTACCAGTGGCCGAGCGCGATACCGATGGCGATGGCGACCAGAACCTGCACGTACAGGCTCTTGTAGAAGGGTTGTTTGGTCATGGGCAGAGTCCTCACGGGGGCGCTTCGCCAGTTCCCTGGAACGCGCTCACCGGTAGCGTTACCCCCCTTGCTGGGGAGATTTTTTGTCGTGAACCGCCGCGGCGGAACCTTGCCCAGGCATTGCAGAGGCTGTGCCAGGATGCTCTTTCTCTAAATAAAATCCTTATATATCAACAAGTTAAATAAAAAATGAAAATTGCATAGCGGGCTAAGCGTGGCGGATTACCGCCCGGCGGGCCGGCTGTGCCGCGCGAGCATGGCGGGAGTCCGCCACCACCCTTGTCGTCTTCCGGGTGGCGCCCTACCATCGCCGTTCCAACAACAAGGACGCCGCCATGCGTGAGCGCACCATCGCCAGCCATTTCGTCCGCGCCGCGTTGCGCGGGGCCACGCGCCAAGGCCTGGACGGCCCCGCCCTGCTGCGTCGCGCCGGCATCCAGCCGGCCCTGCTGGACGAACCGCGGGCACGCATCGCGCCGGAGCAGTTCACCCGCCTGATGCAGTTGCTCTGGGAAGTGCTGGACGACGAATACATGGGCTTCGGCGAAGTCCGCAGCAAGCGCGGCACCTTCGCCATGATGTGCCACACCCTGATTCATTGCCGGACCCTGGAAAAGGCCCTGCAGCGCGGCGAACTGTTCTACGGCCTGTTCCCCCAGGCGCCGCTGATCCACCTGCGGCGCGAAGGCGACCTGGTGCGCCTGAGCCTCGAGGAACGCCACCTGTCGGACCCGGATCACTTTCTCGCCGAAAGCCTGCTGGTGATCTGGCACCGCCTCGCCAGTTGGCTGATCGGCCAGCGCATCCGCCTGGAGGAAGCCACCTTCAGCTACCCGGCGCCGGACCACCAGGCCGAGTACGACCTGCTGTTTCCCTGCCCCCGGCGGTTTTCCGCCGGCTGCACCAGCCTGCTGTTCGCCGCCCGCTACCTGGGCATGCCGCTGCTGCAGGACGAACGCACCCTCAAGCAGTTCCTCCAGCACTCTCCCGCCGACCTGCTGGCGCGCCCGGACGGCGGCGACAGCCTGACCAGCCAGATCCGCCGCCTGCTCGGCCGCGACTGCCGGCGCTGGCCGGACCTCGACCAGGTCGCCCGCCAGCTGCACATGAGTTCGCAGACCCTGCGACGCCACCTGCGCGAGGAAGGCGGCAGCTTCCAGCAACTCAAGGACCACCTGCGCCGCGACCTGGCGATCTACCACCTGGGTCGGGACGAGCTGTCGATCCAGGACATCGCCGAGCAGCTCGGCTTTTCCGAGCCCTCGGCCTTCCATCGCGCGTTCAAGAAGTGGACCGGCCTCACCCCCGGCGCGTACCGGCACCAGGCGGAAGCCTGAAGCTCAGCCCAGCTCCTGGCGACGAAGCCCGCTGCGCAGTTGGTCGAGCACCGTGGCGAACGGCTGCGGCCGCCCGACCGCGTAGCCCTGGGCGAAATCCACCCCGAGGCGCGCCAGGTGATCGAGGATTTCCCGGCTCTCGACGAACTCGGCCACGGTCACCGCGCCCAGGCGGTGGGCGATCTGGTTGATGGAGTCGACGATGGCCTGGTCCACTGGGCTCTTGTCCAGGTTGCGGACGAAGCTGCCGTCGATCTTGATCACGTCGACGACGAAATTCTTCAGGTAATTGAAGGAACTCAGGCCGGAGCCGAAGTCGTCCAGCGCCACCTTGCAGCCGAGGTCGCGCAGCTTGGCGACGATCCGCGAAGCCACCGACAACTGGTTCATCAACGCCGTCTCGGTCAGCTCGAAGTACAGGCGCTCCGGCCTCAGCGGCGAGTGTTCGATGCGATCCAGCAGGTAAGGCAGGAACAGCGGGTCGTTGAGCGAGTTGCCGGACAGGTTGATGCCGATGCTCAGGCCCTCCACCGCGGCGATCCGCGCGCCGAAGTTGATCAGCGCCTCGTTGATCACCCAGCGGTCGATGCTGGCCATCAGGTTGAAGCGCTCGGCGGCCGGGATGAAGGCGCCCGGCGGAGTCATCTGGCCATCCGGATCGTACAGTCGCAGCAGCAGCTCGTAGTGCCGGTCGCCGTCGCGGCGGGGGCCGACCGGGACGATCTCCTGCGCCTGCAACTGGAAGCGGTCGTTCTCCAGGGCCTCGCGCAGCCCGCTGGCGAGGAGTATGTCGCGGTGCTGGCGCTCCACTTCCTCATGGCCGAACTGGTACACCGAGACCCGGTTGCGCCCGGCATGCTTGGCCGCGTAGCAGGCCACGTCGGCCTGGCTCATCAGTTCGCTGGTGCTGCGCGAGGTGGCGGTAAGGGCGGTGATGCCGATGCTCGCGCCCACGTCGTAGAGCCGCCCTTCCCAGGGGAAGCGCACCGAGCAGATCTGCTCGATGAGCTTGCTCGCCACCTGCTCCGCCTCCGCCAGGTCGCAATCGAACAGCAGCAGGCCGAACTCGTCGCCGCCCAGCCGCGCCAGGGTGTCGGAGGCGCGGGTGCGGTCGGCGAGAATCCGGCTCAGCTCACGCAGCAGCATGTCGCCCGCCGCGTGCCCGGCGGAATCGTTGACCACCTTGAAGCGGTCGAGGTCGATGAAGCACAGCGCATGCTGGGTCGCCCGCTCCTGGGCGTTGGCCAGGGCGCGTTGCAGCTCCTCCTCGAACTTGGTGCGGTTGAACAGCCCGGTGAGGGCATCGTGGGAGGCGTGATAGCTCAGCTCGCGCTGCATCGCCCGGGCCTTGGTGACGTTCTGGAACACCAGCACGGTGCCGATGATCTCGCCATCGCGGGTGCGCACCGGCGCCGCGCAATTCTGGATATCGTGCTGCTCGCCCTTGCGGCTGATCAGCGTGGCGCCGTCCTCCAGGTAGAACACCCGGGTGTTCTGCAGGCAGCGTCGCACCGGGCTTTCCAGGGCCTCGCCGGTGTCGCTGTCGAGCACGTTGAAGACCAGTTCGTGGGGCGCGCCGATGGCGTCCTGCAAGGTCCAGCCGGTCATCGCCTCGGCCACCGGGTTCATGAAGGTCACGCGGCCGCCGGCGTCGGTGGTCAACACGGCATCGCCGATGGAATACAGGGTCACCTGCAGGCGTTCCTTTTCCTCGTGCAGGGTTTCCGCCAGGGTGCGGATCTCGGTGATGTCGCTGTTGATGCCGATCATCCGCACCGGACGGTTGTCCTCGTCGCGCGTCAGCGTGGCGATCGCCCGCAGGTGGCGAACCTCGCGGTTGGGGCGGACGATACGGAACTCGCAGTCGAATTTCTGCAACCCGCTGACGGCGCGCTCCAGCTCGCGCAGCACGCGGTCGTGATCCTCGGCATGCAGGCTCGCCTTCCACTGCTCCACCGTGGTCTCCCCGGGACCGCTGCGGATGCCGTACAGGTCGAACATGCGGAAATCCCAGTGCAGGCGGTTGCGCGCCAGGTCCCACTCCCAGATGCCGATCTGCCCGGCGTCGGTGGCCAGCTTGATCCGTTCGGCGAGGCGCTCGCGCTCCAGCTCGGCACGCTTGCGACTGTCGATATCCTCCACCTGGGTGACGAAGTACTGGGCGACTCCCTCCTCGTCGCGCACCAGCGACACGCTGATGCGCGCCCAGAAGGTTTCGCCGTCCTGGCGCAGGTAGCGCTTCTCCATCTGGTAGGAGTTGATACGCCCGGCGAGCAGGTCGCGCACCAGGTCGAGGTCCAGTTCCAGGTCGTCCACATAGGTGATCTCCTGGAACGACAGCTCGCCCAGGCGTTCGGCGGAATAGCCGAGCATCCGGCACAGCGCCTCGTTGACCTTGAACAGCCGCCCCTCCAGCGACACCAGGGCCATGCCGATCGCCGAGAATTCCATGGCGCCGCGGAACTGCGCCTCGCCGATGGCCACCTGATGCTGCTCGCGGCGGCTGCGCTCCATGATCACCGAGACCAGGAAGGCGGGAATGAGGGTCAAGGCCATCGGCAGGTACAGCAGCGGCTCGCCGAAACGCTGCTGGGACGACTCGGGGACGAACACGCCGAGGGCGATCAGCACGGCGATGAAACAGGTGTTCAGGCAGCCGATCAGCGCGGTGCCGAACACGCTGGTGCTGGCGGCGGCCACCAGCAGCGGCAGGAGCACGTAGATGAAGGCGTAGGGCAGGCGCGTCAGGGCCACGAAGCTGATCACCAGGGTCACCAGCAGGAGCATCGCGTTGTCCACTCCCGCCCGCCCCGACAGAGCGTGACGCCAGGCCGCCAGGTTGCTGGCCATGCACAACGGCAGCAGCGCGAGCATGCCCATCGCATCGCCCACATACCAGCGCGCCCACATTTCCGGGAAACGCCCCATGCCGAAGACGCTGACCAGCACCGCGCCCACCGAGGCACCGAGCAAGGGCGGGATCAGCGCGCCGGCCCAGAGCACGCGAACCGCCGAATGCAGGTTGAACTCGAAGTCCTCGCGCACCCGGTTGATGCGTAACAGCATCGCGGCGAAGATCGCTTCGCTCAGGTTGGCCGGCAGGAACGCCGTGCTCATCCACAGGCTGTCGCCATACAGGCGGTTGGCCGCCAGGTTGGCCACGGCGGAGCAGAGCAGGATCGCCGGCCACTGGCGCAGCGGCGCGCGCAGCAGGGCGGCGGTGAGGATCGCGTTGGGCAGCCAGATCGCCGCGATGGTGGCAGGCTGGCGCGACAGGTAGATGCAGGCCAGGGCGGCGAGAAAGAACAGCACACCGGCCTGGATGCCCGCCCACAAGCCCCTGTCGTCGGTTTTGCCACTGAACATCCGCTCGAATCCCCGGTACCTGCGTCAAAGGAACTGCGCCAGCCGAACAGACTTCAGCGTAGCGCGGAAACACCTCAGACGTAGGTAACGGCCGCCAAGTCTCAGACTGTAGCGAAACGTATGCGGAAGCAGGCGCCGCCCAGCTCGGAATCGTCCAGGCTCAGTTCGCCGTCGTAGCTCTCGATGATGTCCAGCGCCACGGCCAGGCCGATGCCCTGCCCCGGGTGCTGGGTATCGGCGCGCTCGCCGCGGCGGATGATTCGTGCGCGCTGTTCGGCAGGCACTCCGGGACCATCGTCCTCGACCCACAGCTCCGAGTAACCCGGCCCCAGCCGGGCGCCCACGCGGACCCGGCCCAGGCACAGGCGATAGGCGTTCTCCAGCAGGTTGCCGAGCAGTTCCAGCAGCGCGCCGCGCTCCACCGGCACGCTGAAGGACGGCGAGAAGTCCCGCTGCAGGCTCACCCGCTTGTCGCGATAGACCTTGTCCAGCGCGTCGCACAGGGTCTCCACCAGCGGCGCCAGTTGCTCGCGATGGCGTACCAGGCCGCTCTTGCGCAGGCTGGCGCGCTGCAACTGATAGCCTATCTGCTGGCTCATGCGCTCGATCTGGCCCTGTAGCACCCGCACCTGCTCGCGGTTGCCGGGCTCCTCGGCGAGCTGGTCGCCGACCCCCTGCAAGACCGCCAGCGGCGTCTTCAGACTGTGCGCCAGGTCGCCGAGGGAGTGGCGGTAGCGCTCGCGCTGCTTGTGCTCGCTGCGCAACAGGCGGTTCAGCGAGTGGGTCAGGCGCAGCAGCTCGCGCGGATGCTCCTCGCTCAGGCTCTCGCGCTCGCCGGATTCGATCTGGTCCAGCTCGGAACTCAACCCGCGCATCGCCCGGAAGCCCCAGGTCAGGCCCAGCCAGAGCAGCCCGAGCAAGACCAGCAGGGCGCCGCCGAGCCACAGGTAGAGCTGCTCGCGGAACCCCTTGAGCAGGCTCTCGAACTCGCTGACCGATTGCATGGTGACGATGCTGTAGGCCGCCTGCTTGCCGCGCAGCAGGTCGATCTCGACGTCGAACACGAAGAACTCCTCGCCCTTCGCGTCGCGGGTGGTGTGGAATTCATTGCCGCGGCCGTCGTAGCGCGGCGTGTAGTTGATCGACTCGTCGGCCGCCGAGGTGGAGCGCCAGAGCAGATCGCCATTCTGGTCGTAGATATAGCCGAGGACCTTGGCCTCCGGCAGGTTGAACTCCTCCACCGGCAGGTGCTCGGGCATCACCAGGCGGCCCTTCTCCACCCGCGCCGCCGAGACCAGGGTCGCCACGTCGGCGGCCAGGCGCTGCTCGATGGTGTTCTCCAGGGCGATGCCGAAGGCCCGCTGCAGGGCCGGCAGCAGCGCCAGCATGAACAGCACCGCCAGGGCGGCGGCGCCGAGCATCAGGCGGATGCGCAGGGAACGGATCACCGGCAGCGCTCGGTGAACAGGTAGCCCTGGCCGCGCACCGTATCGATCGGCTTGAAGCCGCCGCAGGCCTCCAGCTTGCGCCGCAGGCGGCCGACCAGCACCTCGATGACGTTGGCGTCGCGCTCCTCGTCGTCGGGATAGAGCTGTTCCATCAGGCGTTCCTTGGCCACCACCTGCTGGTGATGCCGCATGAGGTATTCGAGGATGCGGTATTCGTAGGCGGTCAGCGCCACCGGTTGCTCCTCGACCAGCGCCTGCTTGCGGTTCAGGTCGAGGACCAGGGGGCCGGCCTCGATGGTCGACTGGACGAACCCCGAGGAGCGTCGCAGCAACGCGTTCAGGCGCGCTTCCAGTTCCTCGAACTGGAACGGCTTGACCACGTAGTCGTCGGCCCCGGCGGCCAGGCCTTCGACCTTGTCCTGCCAGTTGCCGCGGGCGGTGAGGATCAGGATCGGGAAGGACTTGCCCTGCGAACGCAGCTCGCGGATCAGGTCCAGGCCGCTCATGCCCGGCAGGCCGAGGTCGATCACCGCCAGGTCGTGGTGGTATTCGCTGACCCGGTAGAGGGCTTCCTCGGCATCCGGTACCGCGTCCACCACGTGCCCCTGTTCACCCAGGCGGGTATAGAGGTGGTGGCGCAACAGCGCCTCGTCTTCCACTACCAGCAGTTTCATGAGGTTCCTCCGGATGAGATGCGGCCGGACCTTCCGGCCCGGCCATCGAAGCATGCCCTCGCGGGCGCTGCGCGGTCATTTAGAACTTGTAGTTGGCGCCCAGGTAGAATTGCGAGCTGCTGTGCAGGTCCAGGGAGCCCAGCTTGTTGCCGCCATGCGGGGTCATCTCGGTGCTGGCGTTGGTGCGCAGGTAACGATAGCCGCCTTCGATCGAGGCATTCTTGCTCAGCTCCTGCAGGATACCGGCCTGCAGCCCGGCAGCGTAGCCGACATCGCTGTCGCGCTTGAAGCCCTTGCCGTCCTGTTCCAGCTTGACCAGGCCGAGGGTGGCACCGCCGAACAGCTTGGTGTTGTTGTCGCCGATCGGCAGGAAGGCGTCGTAGCTGCCGAGCAGGTTCTGCTGGCGCAGCTTGTTGCCGCTGCTGGTGTCGGAGATGTTCTCGTAGGTCGCGTAGTAGCGGCCCTGCTCGAACTGCTGGCCGGCGCGGATGCCCCAGGTGCCGGTGTTGTCGATCACCTTGTCGAGGTTCGGGCTGTTCAGGTTGCGGTTCAGCGACTTGGATTTCTGGATGTTGTTGCTGGTCTCGCCCCAGGTCAGGCCGACGAAGTTGTCGGCGGCCTGGACGCCGGCGGCGGAACCCAGCAGGGCGGTGGCGATGAAGAGAGTCTTGAGTGCTTTCATGGTGTTTCTCCGTTCTGCGAGAGTCGTGTCGTTCACGGCTTGCAGAGTACGGACAGGGTACTGAACCGCCCCTGAACGCTTGCTGAACCCGGGCTGAACGACTCGCGTTTGCCGGCGAACGCTCTGTTTCCAGGCTGCCGCGCGCCGGCTCGGCGAGGTTTTTGCCCGTACTGCAAGTAGGGTCTAGGCTTTCTACAGTCGCCTGCATAGAGGCTGGGCCAATGAACGAACAACCCGACCAGGGACGCGTCAAGGGCATGGAAGCCAGGCTCTTCCTGTTCCTCGTGATCTGCCTGTTCCCGCTGCTGTCCGTCGCACTGGTCGGCGGCTTCGGTTTCTGCGTCTGGATGTACCAGCTACTGGCCGGCCCGCCCGG
This sequence comes from Pseudomonas sp. HMSC063H08, assembly GCF_001813645.1. Classification (NCBI taxonomy): domain Bacteria; kingdom Pseudomonadati; phylum Pseudomonadota; class Gammaproteobacteria; order Pseudomonadales; family Pseudomonadaceae; genus Pseudomonas; species Pseudomonas sp. HMSC063H08. The sequence continues at coordinate 29,753 of NZ_KV813540.1, read as the reverse complement.
GCCGCCGGCCTGAGGTCGGGTATGAGCAGTCGCCGAGAGCTGTTCCGCCGCCTCGGCGGGCACCCGCCGACGCGGCGCCCGCCGTGGACCGCCGCCGACTTCGCCGCAGGCTGCACAGGCTGCGCCGCCTGCGTCGAGGCCTGCCCGGAAGGCGTGCTGAAGCTCGGCGCCGGTCGGCTCGTCGAACTCGACCTCTCCAGCGCCGGCTGCACGCTGTGCGGGGAATGCGCCAGCCGCTGCGAGGCCGGCCTGTTCGATGGCGCGCGCCCGGCCTTCCCCTGGATCGCCACGATCGGCGAAGCCTGCCTGGCCCTGGCCGGGATCCACTGCCGCAGTTGCCAGGACGCCTGCGAACCCGCCGCGATCCGCTTCCGCCCGGCCCCCGGCGGCGTCGCCCTGGCCGAGCTGGACAGCCAACGCTGCAACGGCTGCGGCGCCTGCCTGGCGCCCTGTCCGAGCCAGGCCATCCAACTGCGTGCGCTATCCAACGAGGAGTCTCCACGACATGCCTGAAGCCCTGCAGATCGCCAGCCTCATCCTGCATTGCCGGCCCGAGCGACTGCCGGCGGTGAAGGCCAACCTGGCGCTGCTCGACGGCCTGGAGATCTACCAGGAAAGCCCGCAGGGCAAGCTGATCCTGGTGCTGGAAGCCGAACGCGAAGAACAGATTCTCGACACCCTGGGCCAGTTGCAGAACCTGCCAGGAGTGCTCAACGCCGTGCTGGTCTACCACGAGATCCTGCACGACGACGATAGCAACGACGCGGCGGCCATGACCGACCGCGCGATACCGTGCTCGCCCGAGGAGACAATCGATGAACCTCACCCGTCGTGAATTCGCCAAGGCCAACGCCGCCGCCATCGCCGCGGCGGCGGCCGGCCTGCCGATCCTGGTCCGCGCCAGCAACCTGGTGACCGAGGCGGACGTCACCAGCCTGGTCTGGAACAAGGCCCCCTGCCGCTTCTGCGGCACCGGTTGCAGCGTGATGGTCGCCACCCGCGACGGCCAGGTGGTGGCCACCCATGGCGACATCAAGGCCGAGGTCAACCGCGGGATCAACTGCGTGAAGGGCTACTTCCTGTCGAAGATCATGTACGGCAGCGACCGCCTGACCCGCCCGCTGCTGCGCATGAAGGACGGCAAGTTCGACAAGCAGGGCGAGTTCCAGCCGATCAGTTGGGAACAGGCCTTCGACATCATGGCCGAGAAGTTCAAGGCCGCGCTCAAGGCCAAGGGACCGGAGTCGGTCGGCATGTTCGGCTCCGGCCAGTGGACGGTCTGGGAAGGCTATGCGGCGAACAAGCTGTTCAAGGCCGGCCTGCGCAGCAACAACATCGACCCCAACGCCCGCCACTGCATGGCCTCGGCGGTGATGGGCTTCATGCGCAGCTTCGGCATGGACGAGCCGATGGGCTGCTACGACGACATCGAGGCCACCGACAGCTTCGTCCTCTGGGGCTCGAACATGGCCGAGATGCACCCGGTGCTCTGGTCGCGGGTCACCGACCGCCGGCTCAGCGCGCCGCAGGTCAAGGTCGCGGTGCTGTCCACCTTCGAGCACCGCAGCTTCGAGCTGGCCGACCTGCCCATGGTGTTCAAGCCGCAGACCGACCTGATCATCCTCAACTACATCGCCAACCACATCATCGAGAGCGGCGCGGTGAACCGCGACTTCGTCGAGCGCCACGTGCGCTTCGCCCATGGCGCCGAGGACATCGGCTACGGCCTGCGCCCGGACGACCCGCTGGAGAAGAAGGCGAAGAACGCCGACAAGGCCAACACCTGGAGCGACATCGACTTCAAGGCCTTCGCCGAGTTCGTCAAGCCCTATACCCTGGAGCGCACCGCGCGCGAAAGCGGCGTGCCCGCCGAGCGGCTGAAGGCCCTCGCCGAACTCTACGCCGACCCCAAGCGCAAGGTGGTGTCGTTCTGGACCATGGGCTTCAACCAGCACACCCGCGGGGTCTGGGCGAACAACCTGATCTACAACATCCACCTGCTCACCGGGAAGATCAGCGAACCGGGCAACAGCCCCTTCTCGCTCACCGGCCAGCCCTCGGCCTGCGGCACCGCGCGCGAGGTCGGCACCTTCTCCCACCGGCTCCCCGCCGACCTGGTGGTGACCAACCCGAAGCACCGGGAAACCGCGGAGAAGATCTGGAAGGTGCCGGCCGGCACCATCCAGGAAAAGGTCGGCTTCCACGCCGTGCAGCAGAGCCGGATGCTCAAGGACGGCGTGCTCAACGTCTACTGGACCCAGGTCAGCAACAACATGCAGGCCGGTCCCAACGTGATGCAGGAAGTGCTGCCCGGCTGGCGCAACCCGGACAACTTCGTGATCGTCTCCGACGTCTACCCCACCGTCTCGGCCCAGGCCGCCGACCTGATCCTGCCCAGCGCCATGTGGGTGGAGAAGGAAGGCGCCTTCGGCAATGCCGAGCGCCGCACGCAGTTCTGGCACCAGTTGGTGAAGGCACCGGGCGAGGCGAAGTCCGACCTCTGGCAACTGGTGGAATTCTCCAAGCGCTTCACCACCGACGAGGTCTGGCCCGCGGAACTGCTGGCGAAGGCCCCCGAGCTGAAGGGCAAGACCCTCTACGACGTGCTGTTCCGCAACGGCCAGGTCGACCGCTTCCCGGCCAGCGACCTGGCCAAGGGCTACGCCAACGACGAGGTCGACGCATTCGGCTTCTATATCCAGAAGGGTCTGTTCGAGGAATACGCCGCCTTCGGTCGCGGCCACGGCCACGACCTCGCCCCCTTCGACGCCTACCACGAGGCGCGCGGCCTGCGCTGGCCGGTGGTGGACGGCAAGGAGACCCGCTGGCGCTACCGCGAGGGCTACGACCCCTACGTGAGCAAGGGCAGCGGCGTGCAGTTCTATGGCTATCCGGACAAGAAGGCGATCGTCTTCGCCCTGCCCTACGAGCCGCCGGCCGAGGCGCCGGACCAGGACTACCCGTTCTGGCTCGCCACCGGCCGGGTGCTCGAACACTGGCACACCGGGAGCATGACCGCGCGGGTCCCGGAGCTGTACAAGGCGGTGCCCGACGCGCTGGTCTACATGCACCCGGAGGATGCGCGCCAGCTCAAGCTGCGCCGCGGCAGCGAGGTCAAGGTGGTGAGCCGGCGCGGCGAGATCCGCGCGCGGGTCGAGACCCGCGGGCGCAACAAGCCGCCCCAGGGGCTGGTGTTCGTGCCGTTCTTCGACGCCAACAAGCTGATCAACAAGGTCACCCTGGACGCCACCGACCCGATTTCCAAGCAGACCGACTACAAGAAGTGCGCCGTTCGCATCGAACTGCTCAACCTGGCCTGAGGAGCGCGCCATGAAACCCCTGCTGACTGCCCTGCTCCTCGTCCTGCTCGGCGCCCCCGCGGCCTTCGCCGCCGACCTCGGCTACCCGCTGGACGCGCCCGCCCCCGACGGCCGCCGCCCCGGCGGCACGCTGGCCGAAAGCCGCCCCGCGCCGCCGCTGGCGGCCGAGGAAAACAAGGACCTGAAACGCGAGCGCAACTACCCCGAGCAGCCGCCGACCATTCCCCACAGCATCGTCGGCTATCGCATCGACAAGGACAGCAACAAGTGCCTGTCCTGCCACAGCCGCGCCAACAGCGCGCGAACCCAGGCGGTGATGATCAGCATCACCCACTACATGGACCGCGACGGCCAGCCGCTGGCCGCCGTCTCGCCGCGCCGCTACTTCTGCGTGCAGTGCCATGTGCCGCAACAGGACGTAAAGCCGCTGGTCGACAACCGCTTCGAGAACATCGACCAGATCCTCGAGAAAGAAGCCGCCAATGCGGCGCGCAAACCCTGAGGGAGGCCGCATGAAAGCACTCATCGCCTGGCTGGCCGGTTACTGGCGGGTCCTGCGTCGTCCCAGCGTGCATTTCAGCCTGGGCTTCCTAACCCTCGGCGGCTTCATCGCCGGGATCGTCTTCTGGGGCGGCTTCAACACCGCCCTGGAGGCGACCAACACCGAGACCTTCTGCATTTCCTGCCACGAGATGCGCGACAACGTGTTCGTCGAACTCAAGGACACCATCCACTACAGCAACCGTTCCGGAGTCCGCGCCACCTGTCCCGACTGCCACGTGCCACACAAGTGGACCGACAAGATCGCGCGCAAGATGCAGGCCTCCAAGGAGGTCTGGGGCAAGATCTTCGGCACCATCAACACCCGCGAGAAATTCCTCGATCACCGCCGCGAGCTGGCCGAGCACGAATGGGCACGGCTCAAGGCCAACGATTCGCTGGAATGCCGCAACTGCCACAACTTCGAGTTCATGGACTTCACCCGGCAGAGCGTGCGCGCGCGGCAGATGCACTCCACCGCCCTGGCCAGCGGCGAAGCCACCTGCATCGACTGCCACAAGGGGATCGCCCACCACCTGCCGGACATGACCGGGGTGAAGGGCTGGTAGCGCCGCCCGCGGACCGGGCAGCGCGGCGCAATCAGGGCTGGGCGCCCTTCAGCGCCTCGAGGATCTTGCGCCCGGCGCGACCGTCGGCCGGGGTCAGGCCGAGGCGCTTCTGCTCGGCCTGGATCGCCTTGCGCGTGCTGGTGCCGATCAGCCCGTCGGCCTCGCCGATGTCGTAGCCGCGCGCCAGCAACGCCTTCTGCAATTGCTTGCGCTCGAGCCGGCTGATGCCCGGGTCGTCGGTCGGCCAGGACGCCACCAGGCCGCTGCCGCCGCGCAGGCGGTCGGAAAGCAGGGCGATGGCCAGCGCGTAGCTTTCCGCGGCGTTGTAGGAATAGATCGCATCGTAGTTGCGATAGACCAGGAAGGCCGGGCCCTGGGCCCCGGTCGGCAGGAGGATCGCGGCCTTCTCGTCGCCGCCCGGCAGCGGCTGGCCGTCGGCCCGCTTCACCCCACGGGCGACCCAGGCCGACAGCGGCTGGCGCTTGCCGCGCCCGGCCAGGCTGGCGGGGAAGTCGGCCGGCACCTTCACTTCATAGCCCCACGGCTGTCCCGTGCGCCAGCCAGCCTTCTTCAGGTAGTTGGCGGTGGAACCGAGGGCATCCGGCACGCTGCCTACCAGGTCGCGACGACCGTCGCCGTCGAAGTCCACGGCGATCCGCGCGTAGGTCGATGGCATGAACTGGGTATGGCCGAAGGCCCCGGCCCAGGAGCCGGTGATGCCGGCGTCGCGGATGTCGCCGGCCTGCAACAGCTTCAGGGTGGCGAGGAACTCGCCCTGGAAGAACGACTGGCGGCGCCCGTAGCAGGACAGGGTCGACAGCGAGGTCAGCAGCGGACGCTTGCCGAAGATCCGCCCGTAGTCGCTTTCCACGCCCCACACTGCCACCACCGTGTACTTGTCCACGCCGTAGCGCGCGGCCACCTGGTCGAGCAGCTTGTCGTGCTGGGCGAGCATCGCCTTGCCATCGCTGACCCGCTGCTCGTCCACCAGGCCGGCCAGGTAGTCCCACAGCGGGGTGGTGAACTCCGGCTGCGCGTCGAGCAGGTCGAGCACGCTGAGGTCGGCCTGCAGGCCGCTGGTGAAGCGCTCATAACTGTCGGCGGAAATGCCCTGCGCCTGGGCCTTCTTCTGCAGGCCGGCGAGGCAGGAAGGGAAGCTCGAGGCGTCGGGTTGCGCCAGGGCCAGGGCGGGTAGCAGGGCCAGCGAGGAGAGAAGAAGGCTGCGCATGGGGTTTCCTTGTACGGTGAACGGTCATCCATGGCACCGGCGGGCTTCCCCCGGCGCCGAAGGCCTGGTGGCCTGTACGGTTGACTCGGTGATCGGCGTTCGACTGGTCGAGTCAGCCACACGGGCCACTAGCCTACCGTCCCGCCGGGTGCGGCGCCATCTCCGCCCTGAAAGGCGGGTGAAACCTTGCTCGGGCAGACTGGCGACGGAATACGCATGCCGGGTGTCTCGCGGCCGATCCGCCGCGTCACATCCGTGCCCGAACGCGCTGCGCCACCCGCGCGTCCGTTTTCCGGGCACTGGCCGGGCGTTCGCCTGTCCAAGCAGTGTTCCCCGCCTCCGTCCACAAGCCGGAGCCGGCCCCGACGGTCCCAGACCACCGCAGGAAAGCCGGGCGGCCGCCACCCGCCACCGCCCCGGGCTTTCCACCCTCACTACACGTTTCGGAGTACAACCTTGATCCACTGGTTGAGCGACCCGACGTTCTGGACAGCCCTGCTGCAGATCGTCGCCATCGATATCCTCCTGGGCGGCGACAATGCCGTAGTCATCGCCCTCGCCTGCCGGCACCTGCCGGCGCACCGGCGCAAGCAGGCGATCTTCGGCGGCGTCGCCGGCGCCATCCTGATCCGCATCCTGCTGCTGTTCTTCGCCCTGCACCTGCTCGACCTGCCCTACCTCAAGGTGATCGGCGCGCTCCTGCTGCTGTGGATCGGCATCAAGCTGCTGCTGCCGGAGGAGGAGGACGGCGACGACATCAAGGGCAGCACCCACCTGCTCGGCGCGATCAAGACCATCATCATCGCCGACGCGGTGATGAGCCTGGACAACGTCATCGCCCTGTCCGCCGCCTCGGCCGGGGATTTCTTCCTGGTCTCCCTGGGCGTGCTGATCAGCATCCCGATCATCGTCTGGGGCAGCCAGCTGATCCTGCGCCTGATCGACCGCTTCCCGCTGATCATCCTCTTCGGCGGCGGCCTGCTCGGCTGGATCGCCGGCGGCATGCTGCTCACCGACAGCGCGCTGAAACCCTGGCTGTCGCCCTACGCGCAATGGGATTCCTACCTGCACTACGGTGCGGCGGCCTTCGGCGCGCTGTTCGTGATCCTCCTCGGCAGCCTCCTGGCGCGCCGCCAGTTGAAGCAGCGGCATGCCGCGCCGACGGCCGCCGCCGAAAGCGAAGGCCGCTAAGAGCGACGGGGCGCCCAGGGGCGCCCCGTCCTCTTTCTCCGTCTCAGATATTGGTGCTCGCCGGGATCCGGCTCGGCAACAGGTACTCGTAGGGCCTGCGGCGCGCCTGGTTGCGCGTGCGAATGGTCGCCTCGACCTCCTTCAGGCGTGCCTGGAAGCGCTCCAGCGGGCCGCCGCTGGCGGTCACCCGCCTGTCCGAGAACACCGGCGCATAGGGGAACCCGGTCTGCCGGTAGTCGCCGAGGCGACCGTGGTAGACCGAACCGAGCAGGTGATAGATGTTCACCTTCTCCAGCGCCACCAGGGTCGGCGGCATCATCTTCAACCAGTCGGCCTCGCTCTTGCCGCTCGGCGAGTCCGGTGCCGGCGCCGCGCTCATGGCGCAGATCGCTGGCGCGTAGGTCATCATCGAAGGCTGGGGAAAATTGACCGCCGCATGCTGCGCGGAGGCGGTGAAGATCACCATGGTCAGCACCTCGACCAGTTGGCTGCGACCGGTGATCGGGCGGAACCCGGCCACCTTGCCGCTGCCGATCACTTCGCCGACCCAGGCCGCCAGTTCGACGTCACCGGTGACGTCGCCGTCGCTGGCGTAGTACACCGCCACGTAGTCGGCCGCCCACTGGCGGATCGCATTCCACACCAGCAGGCCGTCGTCGCGGTAGGGGTAGTCCGGTAACGCGGCCGGGTCGTCGACGTTCCGCGCCTTCAGGCTCTCCGGCAACATGCCGCGGTAGAAGTCGAAACCCAGCCGGTTGCCGCCGGCGGTGGCCTGGGTGTCCTGGATCGGCGCGGCGAACATCACGTCGATGAAGCCCGCGCTGGGCAACAGGATCCGCGCCGCCCCCTCGTTGATGAACAGGGTGCCCTCGAAGTGCGGGGCGAGCAGGACGTGCAGCGGATGGCTGGGCGCCAGGGTGCGCTGGGTGGCCAGGCAGAACGCCTCGCTCACCAGGTGGGTCTGGGCCAGGTGGACGAACATCTCGTGGTAGTTCTCCTCGGCGACCTGGACCACCGTCTTGGCCATCTGCCAACCCCAGTACAGATCACTCTCCGACTCCGCGGGACGCACGAACATCGGATGGGTAGCGGGGTCCTGGCCGCACTGGATGGCCACCGGCAACAGCCTCGCCCGATCCTTGCCAAGGGCGAACAGGGCGATCGGCGCATAGGCGAAGCCCGTCCCGGTGAGCAGTTTGTCCACCGCTCCCGACGGCGCCAGCTTGCCCAGCTCGGCGTAGTCCAGCAGGTACAGGCGGCGGCTGGCGGCGGCCTCCAGCAAGCTGTCGTCGGCGCCCATCACCCGGCGGAACTGCTCTTCGCCCAGCGGAAAGTTGGCCGGCAGCGCATCGACGCGGCGGATCAGCAGCGGATTAGGCCCGGCCACCCGCCAGTAGGCGAACGCTTCGTCGTCACGGAAGCTGTCGGCGACCTCCGGCAGGCGTAGGGTGCCGAACACCGCGCGGAAGCGATTCAGGCCGTCGCCCTGTCCACCCTGGGTAACCAGGTTGCTGGCGCTCTTGAGGATGTCGTCGACCAGCAGGCCGACCCGCGTCAGCAAGGCGATCACCCGCGTCTGCAACTCCGTGAAGCGCAGCAGCAGGCTGCCGGCCGCGGCCGGATCGTTCTTCGCCTCCTCCAGCAACGCCTCGTGGACCTGGCGCGCCGCTTCCAGGTCACCGCTGAGCCCGGCGGCGATCCGCTCGAACTGCGCGGCGGCCGACGCCGGCAACGAGGCGACGAAATTGACGATCAGCTCGACGATCACCCCGGCGGTCTTCAACAGCCAGTCGACATTCGGCAACTCGCCCAGCGGCACCGAGCGGGCCATCGGCACGCCTTTGACATTGGCGAAGTTCTCGGTCCAGACATATACCAGTTTCTTGCTGGTCAATACCGCACGCCGCGCCAACTTTCCGGCCAGGTTGTCATATTGCGGCAAACTCGGCGGAATCAGGTTGTCCAGCAAACTTCGCGAGGCATCGATAGATCGCTGTTGTTCCGCCCCGAGGTATTTCAAGGGCGAAAAGAATATCGAGTCATTGGCCAGTGCGGTTCCACTCAGGGCGACACCCGACAAGAGCACACTCCTGCGTTTCATATCATCGACTCCATCAATGCATTAACCAGGAACGACTCGATGCCTGAGCATCGAATCGCTCTTTCAACAGGTTGCGATCAGCTGTAAAGCCCTTCGCCGCTTTCCTTGTTGTAATGCAACGGAACATTGTGGTTGTCGGTCCCGCCGAGAATCTTGCCGACGGTGATCGCCGCCACCGAAGGCACCTGGAAGGCCAGCAGGTCGACCAGCTCGTGGGTACGGTTGAGGCCGATGGCGCTGGCCGCGTTGCCGATGCTGGAGAACAGCGGCGAGTTCAGGAAGGAGTTGGCCGCGTAGACGCCATTGATGATGGCATCGCCCAGGAAAGTCCCGGCGCCAGAAACTTGTTCGATTTCACCCACACTTAGAACCGCCAGGGCATTCACCTGATTTTTCATGTCTGAATCTCCACGTATTCAAATGATCGAAACGAATGGTTCTCGCTGAAAACAGCAAAGAAACCTGTACGTCCGAACTTCTTCGGAACGTGGAGAAAGCAATAGCGAGAGGGAAAATCGGCAATAAGCTGACGCTTCGCACAGTTGACAGGAAAAGCCTGAAACAATAGTTATCCACAATAATTATTGACGGCAAACTTTTGACTTGCAAAGAACTACGCCGGACAACGGCAATAGCCGATTTTATCCCGCCAGGCCTCGACCCATTGTGCAAACCCGGCAGGGCGTTGCGCAGAACGTGGCATTTATTCGGGGCGATCCGCCAAGGCGATTTCATGTACTGAAGTACCAGAATCAGCGGATCGTGAGACCTATTTCCCCTTGGAACGATACGGATATTTTTTCCCGCGCCCGGTTTCCTCTCTTCCGCGCCTGCCAGATCTGGCAGTTGCAAAACGCCACGGCAACGCGAAGTCCGCGGCGCAGACGCCTCGACCGCTCATTGATGGCTAACGCGCAGCTCGCTGAACGTCGCCCGCCCGCCCTCGCTGGACGGCCCGCGGTTGTCCTGTAGATAGAGTCCGGCCTTGAAATAGAGGCCCTGGTAGGCCCACTGCGGGTCCAGTTGCTGCTCCAGGGCGCTGCCATTCACCGACACGCTGAGCAATCCGCTACGAGACACGCCGATGCGGTAGCTGAACGACTGGCCGAGAGGAATCCCGTCCATCAGCGTGTAGGCCCTGGTCCCGCCATCGTCCGGTCGCTCGCGGACCAGCGCCTGGACCCGCCCCTGGTCGAGCCGCAACTGGTAGAGCAGCTTCACCAGCGGCGCGGCCTGGCCGCTATTGCTGCCATCGCTGTGGATCTGGCCGATGATCATGCGCCGGGTCGAGGGCACCGCCTCGATGCGCAGGGTCGCCTCCAGCCAGTTGTCGGCCCTGGCGTAACGCCAGTTGTAGGGCCTGCCGCTGGACAGGGTCTCGCGCAACTCGCTGCGCGGGAACTCGCTGTTGCGCGTGTGGCTGCCGTTGACCGGCACCCAGAAGCGAATGCCGTCGGCGGTGCGTTGGAAATAGTCGCTGCGGTAGTCGCGCTGCAATTGGCTGGTGGAGATGGTGATGGCCGGGCGGCCCTGGGGAATGGTCAGGTTCCAGGTACTCAGGTCAGGCATCCAGACGGTGTCCTAGCGAGGGGAAGGGACTCGCCCATAGGGTAGATGAGTGGCGCAGCCTTTGCCTGGCCGAATGGCCCGCGTTTGAGCGGCGCAAGGCCGGCACCGAGGGTTTTCCCCGCGTCCCGCGCACAAGCGTCTATCTTGATCGGGGACCCTTTCACGGAGAGATGCCATGCGCCTGCTCTGCGCCCTGCTGCTCATCGCCTGCGCCGCCAGCGCCCAGGCCGCTATCCAGACCCGCGAGATGCCTTACCGGAGCGCAGACGGCACGCGCATGGTCGGCTATTTCGCCTACGACGACAGCAAGCCGGGGATCCGCCCTGGGGTCATCGTGGTCCACGAATGGTGGGGGCTCAACGACTATGCCAAGCGCCGCGCCCGCGACCTCGCCGAACTCGGCTACAGCGCCCTGGCCATCGACATGTACGGCGAAGGCAAGCACACCGAGCACCCGCAGGACGCGATGGCCTTCATGCAGGCCGCGACCCGGGATGCCGACGCCGCCAAGGCGCGCTTCCTCGCCGGCCTGGAACTGCTGAAGCGGCAACCGCAGACCGATCCCAGCCAGATCGCCGCGATCGGCTACTGCTTCGGCGGCAAGATCGTCCTCGACATGGCCCGCCAGGGCCTGCCGCTGGCAGGCGTGGCGAGCTTCCACGGCGCCCTCGGCACCGCCACCCCGGCCAGCAAGGGCAGCGTCAAGGCGAAGATCCTGGTGGAGCACGGCAGCGCCGACAGCCTGGTCCCGGCCAAGGACCTCGACGCCCTGAAACAGGAACTGAGCGCCGCCGGCGCCGACTACCGGGTGGTGATCCAGGACGGCGCCAAACACGGCTTCACCAACCCCGACGCCGACGCGCACAAGGGCCACGGCCTGGACATCGGCTACGACCGCCAGGCCGACCGACGCTCCTGGGCAGACCTGCAGGCGTTCCTCAAGGACATCTTCGGGCAGGGTTGAACCCTGCGCCGACGCATAAAAAAACGGGAGTCCCCGGAGGGACTCCCGTCTTGAAAGGTCGAGACAGGACAGTATCCCGTCATCAACAAACAACCTCACCTGCATTCCACTGGAATGCGCGGCGCAGTCTGTCAAAACCGGGCCTTGCGGTCCGTTTTCCTTTGTTGCGCTTTTGCAATCTTGTGTAAGCGCCACGTGACTGGTGGGCCACGTCGGGAACCGGCACAATGCGCGCCATGAACGACCGTCTCCCCTCCTTCTGCACCCCGCTGGACGACCGCTGGCCGCTGCCCGTCGCGCTGCCCGGCGTGCAACTGCGCAGCACCCGCTTCGACCCGGCGCTGCTGCAACCCGGCGACTTCGCCCTGGCCGGCATCCAGCCGCCGGCGAACATCCTCCGCGCGGTGGCCAAGCGCCAGGCCGAGTTCCTCGCCGGGCGCCTCTGCGCACGCGCCGCCCTGTTCGCCCTCGATGGCCGCGCCCAGACCCCGGCCGTCGGCGAGGACCGCGCACCGGTCTGGCCGGCCGCGATCAGCGGCTCGATCACCCATGGCGACCGCTGGGCCGCCGCCCTGGTGGCGGCGCGCGGCGACTGGCGCGGGCTCGGCCTGGACGTGGAGACCCTGCTCGAAGCCGAGCGGGCGCGCTACCTGCATGGCGAGATCCTCACCGAAGGCGAGCGCCTGCGCTTCGCCGACGACCTGGAGCGACGCACCGGCCTGCTGGTGACCCTGGCGTTCTCGCTGAAGGAAAGCCTGTTCAAGGCGCTCTATCCGCTGGTGGGCAAGCGCTTCTACTTCGAACATGCGGAACTGCTGGAATGGCGCGCCGACGGCCAGGCCCGGTTGCGCCTGCTCACCGACCTGTCGCCGGAGTGGCGCCACGGCAGCGAGCTGGATGCCCAGTTCGCCGTGCTCGACGAACGCCTGCTCAGCCTGGTGGCGGTCGGCGCCTGATCAGGCGTTCCCCGGCGTGCGCCGCGACGGCCGCAGCGCGCGGCCTTCCGCCAGGCGCTCGACGGCGCGGGCGGCGGCGACCATGCCGAAGGTGGCGGTGACCATCATCACCGCGCCGAAGCCGCCGGCGCAGTCCAGCTTCACCCCTTCGCCGACGAAACTCTTCGACTGGCACACCGTGCCGTCCGGCTTCGGGTAGCGCAGCTGCTCGCTGGAGAACACGCAGGGCACGCTGTAGGTGCGCCCCGGCGTGCGCGAGAAGTTGTAGTCGCGGCGCAGGGTGGAACGCACCTTGGCCGCCAGCGGGTCGTTGAAGGTCTTGTTCAGGTCGGCGACCTGGATCTGCGTCGGGTCGACCTGGCCACCGGCGCCGCCGGTGGTGATCACCGGGATCTTGCGCCGCTTGCACCAGGCGATCAGCGCGGCCTTGGCGGCCACGCTGTCGATGCAGTCGATCAGGTAGTCGAAGTCGACGATGTACTCGGCCATGGTCTCGCGGGTGACGAAATCGGCCACCGCGTGGACCCGGCAGGCCGGGTTGATGGCCCGGATGCGCGCCGCCATCACCTCGACCTTGGCCTTGCCCACCGAGCCTTCGATGGCATGCACCTGGCGGTTGGTGTTGGTCACGCAGACATCATCGAGGTCGAACAGGGAAATCTCGCCGACGCCGCTGCGGGCCAGCGCTTCCGCCGCCCAGGAACCGACCCCGCCGATGCCGACCACCGCGACGTGGCTATCGGCCAGGCGTTGCAGCCCCTCGCGACCGTACAACCGGCCGATACCGCCGAAGCGCTGTTCATCCACCTGCATCACCAACCACCTCTGAAACCGAATCGCGGATTGCCGCGCGCATTATAAAAAGCCGCGGCCGCCGCGTCGCCTGCGTTCTTACGGCTCGTCGCGCAGGCCGGACTAGACTTGCAACAGACCCGCCGGCCCGGCGCCTGTACACCCCGGGGGGTGCGGGGTAGCATCCGCCGCCCCGTGTTCAGCGAAACATCCGGAACCTGGTTTCATCTCTATGTCTTCACGCAAGATCGGGCTCAACCTGGTGGTCATCGTCGCCCTGGCCGCCCTCTTCACCGGCATCTGGGCCCTGTACAACCGTCCGGTCAGCGTACCGGACTGGCCGGAACGCATCTCCGGCTTCTCCTTCTCGCCGTTCCGCCTCAACCAGAATCCGCAGAGCGGCCGCTACCCCAGCGCCGAACAGATGCGCGCCGACCTGGAACTGGTCGCCCGGCACACCCACAGCATCCGCACCTATTCGGTCCAGGGCGCGCTCGGCGACATCCCGGCGCTGGCCGAGGCGTTCGGCCTGCGCGTCAGCCTGGGCATCTGGCTCGGCCCGGACCTGGCCGGCAACGAGGCCGAGATCGCCCGCGCCATCCGCATCGCCAACGAGTCGCCGAGCGTGGTGCGGGTGATAGTCGGCAACGAGGCGCTGTTCCGCCGCGAGGTGACGGCAGAACAGTTGATCGCCTACCTCGACCGGGTCCGCGCGGCAGTCAAGGTTCCGGTGACCACCGCCGAACAGTGGCACGTCTACCGCGAACACCCGGAACTGGCGCAACACGTCGACCTGATCGCCGCCCACGTCCTGCCCTACTGGGAGGCCACGCCGGTGGCCGACGCGGTGGACTTCGTGCTCGAACGCGCGCGCGAACTCAAGGCCGCCTTCCCGAGGAAGCCGCTGCTGCTCGCCGAGGTCGGCTGGCCGAGCAACGGGCGCATGCGCGGCAGCGCCGAGGCGACGCCCGCGGACCAGGCCATCTACCTGCGGCGCCTGACCAACGCGCTCAACGGCGAAGGCTACAGCTACTTCGTCATCGAGGCCTTCGACCAGCCCTGGAAGGTCAGCGCCGAAGGCTCGGTGGGCGCCTACTGGGGCGTCTACAACGCCGACCGCAAGGCCAAGTTCAACTTCACCGGACCGGTGGTGCCGATTCCCAAGTGGCGCGCCCTGGCCATCGCCTCGGCGGTACTCGCAGTACTCGCCTTCACCCTGCTGCTGATCGACAGTTCCTCGCTGCGCCAGCGCGGGAGGACCTTCCTCGCCGTGGTCTCGTTCGCCTGCGCCTCGGTGCTGGTGTGGATCGCCTACGACTACAGCCAGCAGTACAGCACCTGGTTCAGCCTGACCGTCGGCGCGTTGCTGGGCGTCGGCGCGCTGGGGGTGGTCATCGTGCTGTTCACCGAGGCCCACGAACTGGCCGAGGCGGTCTGGACGCACAAGCGGCGCCGGCCGTTCCTGCCGATCACCGCCGCGCAGGCCTATCGGCCCAAGGTGTCGATCCACGTGCCCTGCTACAACGAGCCGCCGGAACTGCTGAAGCAGACCCTCGACGCCCTTGCCCGCCTCGACTACCCGGACTACGAAGTCCTGGTGATCGACAACAACACCCGCGACCCGGCCGTCTGGCAGCCGGTCGAGGCGCACTGCGCGCGCCTGGGCGAGCGCTTCCGCTTCTTCCACGTCGCCCCGCTGGAAGGCTTCAAGGCCGGCGCGCTGAACTTCGCCTTGGGCCACGTGGCGGCGGACGTCGAGGTGGTCGCGGTGATCGACGCCGACTACTGCGTCGACCCCGACTGGCTCAGGCACATGGTGCCGCACTTCGGCGACCCGCGGATCGCCGTGGTGCAGTCGCCGCAGGACTACCGCGACCAGCACGAGAGCGCCTTCAAGCGGCTCTGCTACGCCGAGTACAAGGGCTTCTTCCACATCGGCATGGTCACCCGCAACGACCGCGACGCGATCATCGAGCACGGCACCATGACCATGATCCGGCGCAGCGTGCTGGACGAGCTGAGATGGCCGGAATGGTGCATCACCGAAGACGCCGAGCTGGGCCTGCGGGTGTTCGAGAAGGGCCTGTCGGCCGCCTACTTCGAGCGCAGCTACGGCAAGGGGGTGATGCCCGATACCTTCATCGACTTCAAGAAGCAGCGCTTCCGCTGGGCCTACGGCGCGATCCAGATCATGAAGCGGCATACCGACGCCCTGCTGCGCGGCCGCGGTCCCGACGGCAGCCGCCTGACCCGCGGCCAGCGCTACCACTTCGTGGCCGGCTGGCTGCCGTGGATCGCCGACGGCCTGAACATCTTCTTCACCCTCGGCGCGCTGCTCTGGTCGGCGGCGATGATCATCGTGCCCAAGCGCGTCGACCCGCCGCTGCTGATCTTCGCGATCCTGCCGCTGGCCCTGTTCGTCTTCAAGGTCGGCAAGATCCTCTTCCTCTACCGGCGCACCGTCGGCGTCGACCTGCGCGACTCGTTCTTCGCCGCCCTCGCCGGCCTGTCGCTCTCGCACACCATCGCCAAGGCGGTGCTGTACGGCTTCGTCACCCGCGGCATCCCGTTCTTCCGCACGCCGAAGATGCGCTCCAGCCACGGCCTGCTGGTGGCCCTGGCGGAGGCCCGCGAGGAAGTCTTCGTGATGCTCCTGCTGTGGGGCGCGGCGGCCGGCATCGTGGCGGTTCAGGGCGTGCCGAGCCGCGACCTGCTGATCTGGGTCGCCATGCTCCTGGTGCAATCGCTGCCCTACCTGGCGGCGCTGGTCATGGCCTTGCTCTCGTCGCTGCCGAAACCGCGCAAGGAACTGGCCGGCGGCGCCGAGCAGATCGGCGGTTGAGGTCGGGCGAGGCGTCGGGACGGCCGGCCCCGCTCGCCTAAACGGCGTCCCTTCGCCCACGTTTATGCTTTAAGATTCCCCCTTTCCGCTCGACCCGCTCAGGATACCCTCCCCATGACCGCCTCTTCGCCGAGTCTCTCGCCGACCCTCGAACTCGCCTGCGAGTTGATCCGCCGCCCCTCCGTCACGCCCCTCGACGCCGACTGCCAGGCCCTGATGATGCGCCGCCTGGAAGCCGCCGGCTTCGCCCTGGAGCCGATGCGCATCGAGGAGGTGGACAACTTCTGGGCACGGCGCGGCGGCGACGGCCCGGTGCTGTGCTTCGCCGGGCACACCGACGTGGTCCCCACCGGCCCGCTGCAGGCCTGGCAGCATCAACCCTTCGACGCCCTGATCGACGACCAGGGCATGCTCTGCGGACGCGGCGCGGCGGACATGAAAGGCAGCCTGGCGTCGATGATCGTCGCCGTCGAGCGCTTCGTCGCCGACCACCCGAAGCACAAGGGCGCCATCGCCTTCCTCATCACCAGCGACGAGGAAGGCCCGGCCCACCACGGCACCAAGGCGGTGGTCGAACGCCTCGCCGCACGCGGCGAGCGCCTGGACTGGTGCATCGTCGGCGAACCGTCGAGCACCAGCCTGGTCGGCGACGTGGTGAAGAACGGCCGCCGCGGCTCCCTTGGAGCCAAGCTGACCATCCGCGGCGTACAGGGCCATGTGGCCTACCCGCACCTGGCGAAGAACCCGATCCACCTGGCCGCCCCGGCGCTGGCCGAACTGGCGGCGGAACACTGGGACGACGGCAATGCCTTCTTCCCGCCGACCAGCTTCCAGGTTTCCAACCTGAACTCCGGCACCGGCGCCACCAACGTCATCCCCGGCGAACTGACCGCGCTGTTCAACTTCCGCTTCTCCACCGAATCCACCGTCGAAGGCCTGCAGAAACGCGTCGAGGCGATCCTCGACAAGCACGGCCTGGACTGGCACGTCGAATGGGCGCTGTCCGGCCTGCCGTTCCTCACCGAGCCGGGCGAACTGCTCGATGCGGTGGCCGCCAGCATCAGGGCGGTCACCGGCCGCGAGACCCGGCCCTCGACCAGCGGCGGCACCTCCGACGGACGCTTCATCGCCACCATGGGCACCCAGGTGGTCGAACTCGGCCCGGTCAACGCCACCATCCACCAGGTCAACGAGCGGGTCCTGGCCAGCGACCTGGAGCTGCTCACCGAAATCTACTACCAGACCCTGGTGAGGCTGCTCGCCTGATGCTGATCTGCCCGCTCTGCTCCGCCGCCCTGGGCGAGGTCGACAACGGCGTCGCCTGCCCCGCCGGGCACCGCTTCGACCGCGCCCGCCAGGGCTACCTGAACCTGCTGCCGGTGCAGCACAAGAAAAGCCTCGATCCGGGCGACAACGCCGCCATGGTCGAGGCCCGTCGCCAGTTCCTCGGCGCCGGCCACTACGCGCCGCTGGCCCGGCGCCTGGCCGAACTGGCCGCCGAACGCGCGCCGCGACGCTGGCTGGATATCGGCTGCGGCGAGGGCTACTACAGCGCCCGGCTCGGCGAAGCCCTGGCCGGCGCCGAGGGCTACGCCCTGGATATCTCCCGCGAGGCGGTGAAACGCGCCTGCCGCCGCGCGCCGCAGTTGTCCTGGCTGGTGGCGAGCATGGCCCGGCTGCCGCTGGCCGACGCCAGTTGCGAGCTGATCGCCAGCGTGTTCAGCCCGATCGACTGGAACGAAGCCGTGCGCGTCCTCGCCCCCGGCGGCGGCGTACTGCGCCTGGGCCCGGCCAGCGCGCACCTGCTGGAACTGCGCCAGCGGCTCTATGACGACGTGCGCGACTACGCCGACGACAAGCACCTCGCCGGCCTGCCCGCGCAACTGCGCCTGCGCCACACCGAGACCCTCGAGTTCCGCCTGGCGCTGGACAGCTACGACGCGCGGGAAAACCTCCTGGCCATGACCCCGCACGGCTGGCGGGTCAACCCCGAGCGCCGCGCGCGAATCCTGGCCGAACCCTTCGAAGTCAGCGTGGCGGTGCGCTACGATTGGCTGCAACGCGACTGACCGTCCCCGAGGACCCCATGCGCCAACCGGATATCGAGATCTACCTGAAAGACGCCGAGCACGCGGCCGTCGCCGCCTGGCTGGAACAGGCGCTGGGGCCCTGCGGCCCATGGCAGGAGCACGGCCAGACCCTCAAGTGCACCGCCCGCGGCGAGCACGGCGCGGTGCGCGTCACCTGGCTGCCGAAGGCGGTGGGCAAGTGGCACAGCCTGTTCTTGGAGAGCGACAGCACGCCCTGGGACGACGACCTCGCCTGCGCCAGGGCCGCGCATGCCGCGCTCGGCGTGGAGATCCGCTGCGCGCCGGGCGGCTGGGAGGAAAACCAGGGCGAAGAGGACGCCGACCGCTGGCTGCGGGTCGACGCCGGGGGCGTCGAGGAAATTACCTGGCGCACCGCCTGAACGACGAAAACCCCGCGCTGCGAGGGGCCACCCAACGGGGGCCTGGCGGGGTGGATGCGCTGGATGACAAAAGCCCGTCTCGCGACGGGCTTTTGCTTGCGGGAATCAGACCTTGGAGACGTCTTCCGCTTGCAGGCCTTTCTGGCCCTGGATCACCGAGAATTCCACTTTCTGGCCTTCCACCAGGGAGCGGTGACCCTCGCCGCGGATGGCGCGGTAGTGAACGAACACGTCCGGACCGCTATCGCGTTGAATGAATCCATAACCTTTGGCGTCATTGAACCACTTGACGGTTCCGACCTCACGATCAGCCATTACCACACTCTCCAACTTGCAATTTTTTATAAGTGGCCTTCCCAATCCGGGAAGACTTCGACGGTTCGGCTGCGCAACGCTGTTCTTGTTATCCGACCCCGGCAAAATGCCGTTGGAGCGGGCATTTCGAATGGCGTTCCACTAGCCACCGCGTCCCGGAGTATAAACAAACGAGTCCAACTGAAAAGGACTTTTTTAGCCCCTGGCGGAATACCCGCCACGCCCGGCGGGACTGGCCTTTCGATATGTTTTCGCTACGCCTGGAATACGTCTGCGCATGCACTTGCAGATAGCTAGCCGCCATATTTCCGTCGGCTTTTCAGCGGTCGCGCAGACCCGCCTTGCGCGGCCAGGCCAGGGTGAAGCAGGCGCCGCCCAGAGTCTCGCTGCGGCCGATGGAGGCCCGGCCGCCATGCCAGTAGACGATCCGCCGGACGATGGACAGTCCCAGGCCATGCCCGCCGGAAGCACGGGTCCGGCTGTCGTCCAGGCGTAGGAATGGCGTAAAGAGCCGCTCCCATTGCGCCTCCGGCACCCCCGGCCCGTCGTCCTCGACATCCACCCGGCAACGCTCCAGGCTGACCCGGTAGCTGATCCTGACCCGACGATCGGCATGCCGCAGCGCATTGGTCAGCAGGTTCTGCAAGGCCCGATGCAGGTAGCGCGGCTCGGCCTCGATCCAACTGCCCAGCTCCTCAGGCACCAGCGCGCCCTCCTCGCAACTGACCAGCACCTCGCGGCGCAGCGGAGCGATCTCCTCCACCACCTGGCGCACCAGCACGCCCAGCTCCAGGCGCTGGTAGGTCAGCGGCGGCGAGCCCTGTTCCAGGCGTGCGTAGGTGAGCATCTCGTCGACCAGCTTGTCGAGGTCCTGGATATCGTTGTCCATGCCCTCCAGGTACTTCAGGCGGGCGCCGTCGGTCTCGGCGGTCTCGATCATCTCCAGGCCGAAGCGCAACCGCGCCACCGGCGTGCGCAGCTCGTGGGACACCGCGCGAACCATCTCTCGCTGCACCGTCAGCAGCCGGTGGATGTGCTCGGCCATATGGTTGAAGGCCGCGCCCAGGCGTCCCACCGAGTCGCCACCGCGCACCTCGACGCGAGTATCCAGGCTGCCGCGGGCGATCCGCGTGGCGGCCGCCTCCAGGCTGCGCAGGCGCTGCTCCAGACGACGCACCAGCAGGTAGGTGATCAGGCCGATGAAGCTCAGGCACAGCGCGCCGAGCAGCAACAGCAGCTGCGGCGGATAGGGGTTCATCTGGAACAGCGGGCCCAGCTCCAGCACCCAGGGCGTGTCGAGGATGCCGGCGAAGATGCGGATCGAGTCGCCGTCCTTGCCCAGCGCCATCACCGTGTCGCCCTCCACCACTCGCCGGCGCTGGTCGTCGTCGAGGTCCAGCTCCTTGACCTGGAGCAGGTGCACCGGGAAGCCGAAGCGCTTGTCGCGGACGATCCGCGCCAGGTGGTAAGGCTGTTCGCTGGCCGGGTAGCGCACCAGTTCGTCCATCAGCAGGTAAACCGTGGCCCGCGCCAGTTGCTCGCTGACCTGCTGCACCTCGCCGCTGAGCACCAGGTTCTCGGCGGCGCTGGCCTGGGTATAGACGGTGACGGCGTGCTCGGCGGTCTGCTTCACCAGCACCTGGCCGTTCATCAGGCGCGCGCGGCTGCGTCCATCCATCCGCAGCTCATCCAGCCCGCGCAGTTGCAGGGGAATCCCCAGCAAGCGGCTCCACTGCGCCAGGGCGCGCTTGCGCTCGGTGGCGGTCATCGGTTGCAGGTTGTCGGCCATCAGGCGGAAGGTGCCGCGCGCCAGTTCCTCGCGGTAGTGCTCGCCGCGCACCTCGTTGATCCAGTGCAGGCCGAGCAGGCCCAGGCCGCTGACCAGCAGCAGGGCCAGGAGCATGCCGCCATAGATGCGCAGGAAGATGGATTTCATCGGCGAGCCCCCGGCCGCTGTCCGCTGCTGTTGATTCTGGCCGACCGGGACGCCCGCGCCCCGGCCCGCAGGAAAAAGCGCCTCAGCCCTCGCCGACGAACAGGTAGCCCTTGCTGCGCACGGTCTTGATCAGCCGCGGGTGCATCGGGTCGTCGCCGATCTTCGGGCGAATCCGCGAGATGCGCACGTCGATGGAGCGGTCCTGGCCGTCGTACTCGATGCCGCGCAGGGCGTTGAAGATCTCCTCGCGGGAGAGAATCCGCCCGGCGTTCGCCGCCAGCAGCCAGAGCAGGTCGAACTCGGCGCTGGTCAGCTCGATGGTGGTCCCGTCCAGCCAGGCCTCGCGCATCGCGTTGTCGATCACCAGGCGACCGAACGCCAGGCGTTTGCTGTCCGCCGCCTGGGCGCCCGCTTCCGGCGCCTCGCTGCGCCGCAACAGGGCACGGATGCGCGCCAGCAGCACACGCGGGCGCACCGGCTTGCACACGTAGTCGTCGGCGCCCATCTCCAGGCCGAGCACCTCGTCCATGTCGTCGGTGCGCGCGGTGAGCATCAGGATCGGACCGTCGAACTGCGGACGCACCTGGCGGCAGATGGACAGACCGTCCTCGCCCGGCAGCATCAGGTCGAGCACCACCAGGTCCGGGCGTTCGGCGAGGATACGCGCCGCCGCCAGTGCGCCGTTGGCTTCGATGTCGACCTTCAGGCCGTTGCCTTCCAGGTATTCCCGGGTCAGCTCGGCCAGGCGTCGATCGTCCTCGACGATCAGGATGCGCCAGGCTTCTTGCTCCACACAGCCTCCTCGTATCGCGGTCCCGGAGCCGCCGCGCGGCCCCCTCAGAGCGGCCCGCATTGTAGCCAATACGGGGGCCACGCGGCAGCACGCGAGGAACATCTTGCAAACACTACATATTGTGGGTAGGGTGCGCGCCCCGAAAGGTTGGGGAGTAGGTCTGCGCCGGTGCTTTCCGAGGGCGACGAATGGCATTCTCCAGCGCTGCCGCGGCCTACGGACGCTTCCTAGGACTCACGCACAGAAGACCCACACTTTATCCACAGGTTTCCCCCAGACTGTCACCTTGCAAACACCCCATTAGCGCATTATCTTGTATCCCCATCGTCGCCACCCCCTATATCTTGGGTTTCGAGCGCACGAACGGCTACAACGGAACCAACCGCGCACGGACCACTCTGATGGCTCCGGCGGCTCCGCAAAAAAGCATTTTCCAGACGTACTGAAAGCATCGACGGCGCTCACCGCAAGGAGCCCTTCATGACGATGGAAAAGCGGTACGGGTGTTGCAACGGACGCTGTAAACAGACAGTCAACACCACTAGGTATTGTGTTCGACGGCAAAACGCCACGAACCCGCCAGGGCCAGGGAGGCACGCACAGTCCCCACCCTCAGCATTCGAATGAAGCAGCCGCCGCGAGGCCGGCTGCCCGGCTCTTTATCGATTCAAGGGAATGGGCGCCCCGGCGCCCGCTAGCAAAACCATTACGAGAACGTGGAGATACCCACCCATGCATACCGACACCACACGCGAGAACCCGCAGGCCAGCGCGCCGCAGGCCGCCGATTCGTCGCAGGATCTGGCCGCCACCGCGCCGGGCCAGCTGCGCGTGATCAAGCGCAACGGCACCGTAGTCCCCTACACCGATGACAAGATCACCGTGGCCATCACCAAGGCGTTCCTCGCCGTGGAAGGCGGCACCGCCGCCGCCTCGTCGCGTATCCATGACACCGTGCGCCGCCTGACCGAGCAGGTCACCGCCACCTTCAAGCGCCGCATGCCGTCCGGCGGCACCATCCACATCGAAGAGATCCAGGACCAGGTCGAACTGGCCCTGATGCGCGCCGGCGAGCAGAAGGTCGCCCGCGACTACGTGATCTACCGCGAAGCCCGCGCCGCCGAGCGCAAGAACGCCGGCGCCGCCAGCGATGTCGCCCAGCCGCACCCGAGCATCCGCATCACCCGCGCCGACGGCAGCCTGTCGCCGCTGGACATGGGCCGCCTGAACACCATCATCAGCGAAGCCTGCGAAGGCCTGGCCGAGGTGGACGGCGCGCTGATCGAGCGCGAGACCCTGAAGAACCTCTACGACGGCGTCGCCGAGAAGGACGTCAACACCGCCCTGGTGATGACCGCGCGCACCCTGGTCGAGCGCGAGCCGAACTACTCCTACGTCACCGCCCGCCTGCTGATGGACACCCTGCGCGCCGAAGCCCTGGGCTTCCTCGGCGTGGCCGAGAGCGCCACCCATCACGAAATGGCCGAGCTGTACGCCAAGGCCCTGCCGGCCTACATCGAGAAAGGCGCCGAGTTCGAGCTGGTCGATGCCAAGCTGAAGGAATTCGACCTGGAGAAACTGGGCAAGGCCATCGATCACGAGCGCGACCAGCAGTTCACCTACCTCGGCCTGCAGACCCTGTACGACCGCTACTTCATCCACAAGGACGGCATCCGCTTCGAACTGCCGCAGATCTTCTTCATGCGCGTGGCCATGGGCCTGGCCATCGAGGAGAAGGACCGCGAGGCACGTGCCATCGAGTTCTACAACCTGCTGTCGTCCTTCGACTACATGAGTTCCACCCCCACCCTGTTCAACGCCGGCACCCTGCGTCCGCAGCTCTCCAGCTGCTACCTGACCACCGTGCCGGACGACCTGTCGGGCATCTACGGCGCCATCCACGACAACGCCATGCTGTCGAAATTCGCCGGCGGCCTGGGCAACGACTGGACCCCGGTGCGCGCGCTGGGCTCCTACATCAAGGGCACCAACGGCAAGTCCCAGGGCGTCGTGCCCTTCCTGAAAGTGGTCAATGACACCGCGGTCGCGGTCAACCAGGGCGGCAAGCGCAAGGGCGCGGTCTGCGCCTACCTGGAGACCTGGCACCTGGACATCGAGGAATTCCTCGAGCTGCGCAAGAACACCGGTGACGACCGTCGTCGTACCCACGACATGAACACCGCCAACTGGATCCCCGACCTGTTCATGAAGCGCGTCTTCGACGACGGCTCCTGGACCCTCTTCTCGCCGTCCGACGTCCCCGACCTGCACGACCTCTACGGCAAGGCCTTCGAGGAGCGCTACGAGTACTACGAGGCCCTGGCCAGCTACGGCAAGCTGAAGCTGCACAAGGTCGTCCAGGCCAAGGACCTGTGGCGCAAGATGCTCTCCATGCTGTTCGAGACCGGCCACCCGTGGCTGACCTTCAAGGACCCGTGCAACCTGCGCAGCCCGCAGCAGCACGTGGGCGTGGTGCACAGCTCGAACCTCTGCACCGAGATCACCCTGAACACCAACAAGGACGAGATCGCCGTCTGCAACCTGGGCTCGATCAACCTGGTCAACCACATCGTCGACGGCAAGCTGGACACCGCCAAGCTGGAGAAGACCGTCAAGACCGCGGTACGCATGCTCGATAACGTCATCGACATCAACTACTACTCGGTCCCGCAGGCGCAGAACTCCAACTTCAAGCACCGTCCGGTCGGCCTGGGCATCATGGGCTTCCAGGACGCCCTGTACCTGCAGCACATCCCCTACGGTTCGGACGCGGCCATCGCCTTCGCCGACCAGTCCATGGAAGCCATCAGCTACTACGCGATCCAGGCTTCCTGCGACCTGGCCGACGAGCGCGGCGCCTACCAGACCTTCCAGGGCTCGCTGTGGTCGCAAGGCATCCTGCCGATCGACTCGGAGAAGAAGCTGATCGAAGAGCGCGGCGCCAAGTACATCGAAGTCGACCTGTCGGAAACCCTCGACTGGGCGCCGCTGCGCGAGCGCGTACAGAAAGGCATCCGCAACTCGAACATCATGGCCATCGCGCCGACCGCGACCATCGCCAACATCACCGGCGTCTCGCAGTCGATCGAGCCGACCTACCAGAACCTGTACGTGAAGTCGAACCTCTCCGGCGAGTTCACCGTGATCAACCCCTACCTGGTGCGCGACCTCAAGGCCCGCGGCCTGTGGGACCCGGTCATGGTCAACGACCTGAAGTACTACGACGGTTCCGTGCAGCAGATCGAGCGCATCCCGCAGGACCTCAAGGACCTCTACGCCACCGCGTTCGAAGTCGAGACCCGCTGGATCGTCGAAGCCGCCAGCCGTCGCCAGAAGTGGATCGACCAGGCCCAGTCGCTGAACCTGTACATCGCCGGCGCCTCGGGCAAGAAGCTCGACGTGACCTACCGCATGGCCTGGTTCCGCGGCCTGAAGACCACCTACTACCTCCGTGCCCTGGCCGCCACCAGCACCGAGAAGTCCACCATCAACACCGGCAAGCTCAACGCCGTGTCGGCCGGTGGCAACGACGGCCTGCAAGCCGCCCCGGCCGCCGAGCCGAAGCCGGCGCCGGTGCCGCAGGCATGCAGCATCGACAACCCCGACTGCGAAGCCTGCCAGTGATCGCGCGTCGCTGAACGGCGTCCGTGTCGTGGCCGGGTAAGCCGGACTCCTCCCGTGAGTCCGGCCTGCCCGGCGCCTGACGGTCGCTCGTCCAGCGCCACGCTGGCAGCGCAAGGCCCCTCGCCAGGGCCAGGAACAATCCCCTTCTTCCCTCCGGGGGAGAAGAACGGCCCGGCCAGACCGTGCCGGACCACCGCTTTCGCGTGCACCTCACGCCCCATATCCAGGCCGCCGAGACGGCCGCCAGACCAGGAGAGAGCAAGATGCTGAGCTGGGACGAATTCGACAAAGAAGACCCGACCGAAGCCAAGGCCGCGCCCGCCGCCGCCCAGGCCGTTGCCCAGGGCCATGACAAGCTGGACGACGAAGCCGCCGGCTCGGTGGAAGAAGCGCGCGCCGTTTCCGCCGACGACTCCGACGCCGTCGCCCGCGCCAAGAAGGCCCTGAACGACCTCGACATCCAGGAAGGCCTGGACGACCTCGAAGGCTCCGCCGCGCGCGTGCAGGTCGGCGACAAGCAGATGATCAACGCCCGCGCCGACCTCAACCAGCTCGTCCCCTTCAAGTACGACTGGGCCTGGCAGAAGTATCTGGATGGTTGCGCCAACCACTGGATGCCGCAGGAAGTCAACATGAACGCCGACATCGCCCTGTGGAAGAGCAAGGACGGCCTCAGCGAGGACGAGCGGCGCATCGTCATGCGCAACCTCGGCTTCTTCTCCACCGCCGACTCCCTGGTCGCCAACAACCTGGTGCTGGCCGTGTACCGCCTGATCACCAACCCCGAGTGCCGCCAGTACATCCTGCGCCAGGCCTTCGAAGAGGCGATCCACACCCACGCCTACCAGTACTGCATCGAGTCGCTGGGCATGGACGAGGGCGAGATCTTCAACATGTACCACGAGATCCCCAGCGTGGCGAAGAAGGCCTCGTGGGGCCTGAAGTACACCCGCTCGATCTCCGACCCGATGTTCCAGACCGGCACCCCGGAAACCGACCGCCAGTTCCTGCGCAACCTGATCGCCTACTACTGCGTGCTGGAAGGCATCTTCTTCTACTGCGGCTTCACCCAGATCCTCTCCATGGGCCGCCGCAACAAGATGACCGGCACCGCCGAGCAGTTCCAGTACATCCTCCGCGACGAGTCGATGCACCTGAACTTCGGTATCGACGTGATCAACCAGATCAAGATCGAGAACCCGCACCTGTGGGACGCCCAGATGAAGGACGAGGCGACCCAGATGATCCTCCAGGGCACTCAGCTGGAGATCGAATACGCGCGCGACACCATGCCGCGCGGGGTGCTGGGGATGAACGCGGCGATGATGGAGGACTACCTGAAGTTCATCGCCAACCGGCGCCTGACCCAGATCGGCCTGAAGGAAGAGTATCCGGGGACCACCAACCCGTTCCCGTGGATGTCGGAGATCATGGACCTGAAGAAGGAGAAGAACTTCTTCGAGACGCGGGTTATCGAGTACCAGACGGGCGGAGCACTGAGCTGGGATTGAGATTCTCGATTTAGGTCAAGACCGTTAGACGCTGTCGCCGGAAAGGGATTTCGGGACAGTGGTAGAGATGAAGAGCCCCGCCTTGTGCGGGGTTCTTCATTAAAGAGAAATAAAAACCCAAGGTGTTCAGCAAGTTAATCCACCAAATCAAATAGAAGATATGTGCCAAACTCACTATCCCCAAGACACCATCGACAGACTATTTGAGGACTGTCAAACAGCCCTAGAAAACAAGAAATAAAAACATGCCCAACCATTCGCTCAATCTGAAATCTCCGTAGGGCGAATAACGCGCAGCGTTATCCACCAGCTGGCCAAGGTACGCTCCGAAATCCTTCTGGATACACGGACGATCCCCAATGCCAAGCTACCGACGAACCTGGGTCCCCGGCGGCACCTATTTCTTCACCGTCACCCTGCATGACCGCCGCTCCAACCTGCTGACCCGCGAAATCGACCTGCTGCGCCGCGTGGTCGCCCAGACCAGGCGCCGGCATCCCTTCCGCATCGATGCCTGGGTCGTGCTGCCGGAGCACATGCATTGCCTCTGGACCCTGCCGCCCGACGACGCCGATTTCGCCACCCGCTGGAAGGTCATCAAGTCCGGCTTCGCACGGCGCATCCCCTGCCACGAATCACTTACCTTCGCGCAACGGCGGCGAGCACAACGCGCCATCTGGCAGCAGCGCTACTGGGAACACCTGATTCGCAATGACACGGACTACCGGCGCCATTTCGACTACATCCATCTCAACCCTGTGAAACACGGGCTGGTTACGGCGGTCAAGGATTGGCCCTTCTCCACCTTCCACCGGGCCGTGGCTGAAGGGCTTTATCCCGAGGATTGGGCCGGTGATCCTTCCTTGGAGGTCCGAGCGGCGGAGCGGGTTTGAGTCTGCTGGCGGATAACGGCTGTGCCGTTACTCGCTCTACCCCGGCTACCAAGTCTTTTTCTCGGCCTCGCAGGATGGCCGGCCCCGAGAAAGTAACCAAAGCGCTTGCCCCTACATTCGACCTCCTACACGACGATTCCGCTCGGCCTCCTGATGGGGCGGACCGGAGCGTCGGATGTTTCTCTGGAAGAGGTAGGGCGAATAACGCGAAGCGTTATCCGCAACTACACAGGATTTTCCTGTAACGCCCGAGCATCGGGGGATTGAAAGAACTTCGTCAAGTCGATGTACAAGCAATGGCTTCAGAGAATCGGCGGATAACTGCTTTGCAGTTATTCGCCCTACCGTTGACCGCTATCGGTGCGCTCCATAATCATTCTTCGGCGCTAAGAACGCATACCACCCAGCGGCAAACCGCTCCCGAAAGTAGCGGTGTATTCCATTGAGGAAATGCGTATGCCATTCGTTTTTCAACCCACCCCATTCATCCCCTCGCGGCACGACACCAACACCACCTCCCCGGAGGTGCGCCATGTCTGACACCCTCCCCCACCCCAGCCGTTTCACCCACCACCATCGGGTCCTGCACGCCGTGCTGCTGGATGAGGAAGGCTGGTTCGTGCTCTCCGACCTGGTACGGCTGCTGGGCCGTTACCTGGGCGGTCGGGCGCCGGCGGCGTTGTGTGACGAGGCGCCGTGGCCGCTGGCGACGGCGGAGCAGCGCGAGCGCTTGTTCGCCCTCTGCCATGCACTGGAACGGCACCTGGATGCCGATCAGTGGCGGCTCGCCTGGCTCCATGACGAACGCCACGGGCCACGCCAGGACTGCCTGGTCAGCGAGTCCGGGCTCTACGCTCTGCTCTGGCTCGCAGTGCCTGGCGCGGCACGGGGTTTGCGCCGTTGGGTCAGCGGCTCGGTGCTGCCACGCCTGCGCAGCCAGTCCCGCCCCAACGCCACGCCCCAGCGCGCCGTGCTGCACTGGAAAACCGCCGAGATCGACACCCTGCACTGGCAAGGCAAGACCTGGATCCCCCTCTCCGACTGCCCCCACCTCCTCGACAGCCCACGCCCGCTGATCCGGACCTGACCCCGCCACATGCCCTGAAAGGAGTCAGGGCTTGAAACAGCGGAGTGACCTGCTTTTACATAACTACTTTGTAGTGGCCTGCAATCAGCACCGGTCTGTAATCCATCGCGGCCAACCAGAATTATCTGCGACTGACGGATAGGCTGGGCTCAGATTAATTGCGAGCGAGCATGCAATCCATGCGCCGGGCTTGCAATCCATCACCGCGGGCTCACGCTCTTTGCGACTGACGCTCATACCGGTAGTCCGGCACTTTGCATCTTCTCCCGAAGCTCGGTCGCCCGCGCCGGATCCAGTGTATTGCTGAACAACGCACGAACCTCGGCAGGCTTGGCATCGAACTGCTCTGCCAGAGTAGGCTCCCGCTCTGGGTGAGCAGAGATGCAGACCGAGTAACTATCACATAAAAAGCAGAGGCTCCTTACAGAGAGCCTCTGTTTATATTCCTCAAAAAGTGACTACAAAATCAGTCATGATCAGGATTCATTAGTATGAAAGAAAGAGTGTCAACCTTCATTTCAGCGGTATAATTGAAAAACACCTTAATATCAGGTCGATCAGGATAAGCATAGTAGTCCCAACCTCCAACTAATCCGATCACAGGCATTGTAAAGGGCTCTTTGGTCTTCTCTGGAGTGCCAAGAATGGAACGAACACCTGTTTTATCCATACTCCTAGAAAAGGGAGGTGGCAGTTCACCTTGATAGGCTGGAATGTTGTCCATCGTTTTTATAAGAACTATATGGAGTTTCTCGGCAACTTTACTTCCCCCCCAAAACTCTAGATCAACACCAGTATCGACATCTAGAGTAAGCCATTCAGAATCTTCGTACTGCTTCTCAAGAGGGGTTTCCGGTATTAAATTTTTCTTTAACAAATCGCCATAGCTCTGTCCAAGAGCACCAACAATTTTCTTGATTGATTCAGAATTCATCAGTACCACCCCTGCTCTGTATTGATTTTGTGCAACCTTGAACGTGCATCTTCAACATCTTTCTCAGAAAAACCCTCTTCCAGCAAATGTAGTGGTCAACCCATCCCGGACAGTGGGT
>NZ_KV813539.1:0-386 GCF_001813645.1 Pseudomonas sp. HMSC063H08 | reverse complement strand
AGGGCCAGGTGCCAGCGAGACAGCTCGCGGACTGGTGGGCGGGGCTGCAGCCCCGCTTGCGCGAAGTGCAGGTTGAAGTCAGGCCAGAGACCTCGCAGCCGCTGGATCTCGCCGGCGAACTGCTCCGGCTCCAGGGTTACTCGATAGAAGTGCTCCAGCTCGCTGGTGGCCGGCAGAACCACATAGGGTTCCCACGGCCAAGCCGCTGGAATTTCCTCGGCCTTTTCCTGGCCCGCGCCGATCGCCTGCAGGCGAGACCTCACCTGATTGGCGTCCGCCCGGGCCAGGTCCTGTCGACGGACCCGGATGCCGAAGATCACCACCTGTTTGAAGGTAGGATCCGCGGCTGCGTAGATGCGCAGGCCGGTGAAGTGGTTGCTCAACCA
>NZ_KV813538.1:0-773 GCF_001813645.1 Pseudomonas sp. HMSC063H08 | reverse complement strand
GTCCGCGAGCTGTCTCGCTGGCACCTGGCCCTGGCCTTGGCCGCCGGCGCGATTTCCGGCGTCGTGCGCTCGAAGTCGGGCCGGATCCTGGTCGTGAAGGGTGACACCTACAAGGACAAGGCCCGCAAGACCGAATTCACCGAAGACGAAGACGGCAACATCACCGAGGTGAGGATCCTCACAGACCGTTTCATCCCGATCATCCGGGCATGGGAAATGACACCCTCCTCGGTCAATCAGGGCCGCGTGCTGACCATCAGCTCGTCGGCTGCGACCACGGAAGAGGCTGAAGAGCCCCAACCTGAGCCGGCCCCCGAACCGCTGCTGTTCAGCCCTGGCCAAGTCGTAATGACCGCTGCCGTGAGCCACCTGGTGGAAACCGGTCAACTCAACCCAGCGCCTTTGCTGAACCGCCATCTGGCGGGAGATTGGGGGACGCTGGACCAGGAAGACTGGAACACCAACCAGAGAGCCCTGAAGTTCGGCGATAGGCTGCTGTCGTCCTACGACATCGATGCCGGCGGCGAATCCAGGCTCTGGATCATCACCGAGGCAGACCGCAGCTCAACCACGCTTTTGCTCCCTAGCGATTACTGACCTCGCCCCCGCGGCGATTCCTTCCACTCCACCCTGCAGGGTATGGCGATACCCGAAAGGGACGTGCATGCCCTGCTTTCTTCCTTCACCTGCAGGAGATGCACATGAACGCTCAGACCCAACCGGCCGCCCTGGCCGCCTCCTCCCTGAACATCAACCTGACCGACTTCATCGAC
>NZ_KV813537.1:1517-1735 GCF_001813645.1 Pseudomonas sp. HMSC063H08 | reverse complement strand
CGAGGACAACAGCGGCGCGTGCGGATGGTCGTCTACCGCCGGATCCGCAAGGCGGATGCGCAGATTCGCGGACAGGACCCGACGGCATATCTGAAATCCATCTGCGAGCGTATCCAAGGCGGCCTGGCGAACGCCGGCATCGTCGCTTCGCGCATGAGCGGCCAGGACGTCAGGAACTGGTTGATTCGCTGGTTCAACCCGCACCCGGATCACCTCGG
>NZ_KV813537.1:0-1417 GCF_001813645.1 Pseudomonas sp. HMSC063H08 | reverse complement strand
GCTGGTTCAACCCGCACCCGGATCACCTCGGCAAGACCGATGCGGATCTACGTCGCTTCTACGAACTGGTATGCCGGCCGGACGAACCGATCCTGCAGGACGAGTTGCCGCTGGCCGACGGCACCGACTTCTCCCAGAACCTGTTCTATCGGCAGCCTGTTTCCGATGCCACCCAGGGCGTATGGCTCTTCGATGCCATGCCGCACCGTGTGATCGTGGTCGACCAGTTGAACAAGGCGCCGCTGACAGGCCACTTCACTGGCGAGACGCTCAAAGGCGATGGCCTGAACGCCCTGTTCGATCGCATGCCCGAGGACACGCTGCTGTGTATCACCATGGTGGTGACGCCGCAGGACATGCTGGAAGGGCATCTGCAGCAGCTCTCGAAAAAGGCCGTTGGTGACACCCAGGCCTCGATCCACACCCGCGAGGACGTGGCCACCGTTCGCCGCCTGATCGGCCGGGAGCACAAGCTCTATCGCGGAGCGATCGCTCTGTTCGTGCGCGGCCGCGACCATACCCAGCTGGAGGAGCGCTGCATCACCCTGAGCAACGTGCTGCTCGGCGCCGGCCTTGTGCCGGTCGAACCGCAGAACGAAGTCGGACCGCTGAACAGCTACCTGCGCTGGCTGCCCTGCAATTTCGATCCGAACGAGAAGCGAGCCCTGGAGTGGTACACCCAGATGATGTTCGCGCAGCACATCGCCAACCTGTCGCCCATCTGGGGGCGCACCACCGGTACCGGGCACCCTGGCTTCACGCTGTTCAACCGTGGCGGTGCGCCGTTGACCTTCGACCCGTTCAACAAGCTGGACCGGCAGATGAATGCCCACGGCTTCATCTTCGGGCCAACCGGGTCCGGCAAGTCAGCGTCCCTGACCAACCTCATCAGCCAGATGCTCGCCATGTACCTGCCACGGATGTTCGTCGCGGAAGCGGGCAACAGTTTCGGCCTGCTGGCCGACTTCGCCAAGCGGTTTGGCCTCTCGGTCCACCGGGTCCGCCTCGCCCCGGGCTCCGGGGTCAGCCTGGCGCCGTACGCGGACGCCATCAAGCTGGTCGAGAGTCCCGACCAGGTGAAGGTCCTGGATGCCGAAGACATCGAGGCCTCGGACTCGGTCCAGGGCAGCAAGGCCGACCTCGAGGACGACCAGCGAGACATCCTGGGCGAGATGGAGATCGTCGCCCGCCTGATGATCACCGGCGGCGAGGAAAAGGAAGACGCGCGCCTGACCCGTGCCGATCGCAGCGCCATCCGCCAGGCGATTCTGGCGGCGGCCAGGACCTGCGCCGCCGCGAACCGCACGGTGCTGACCCAGGATGTGCGCGATGCGCTCTACCAGGCCTCCAGGAGCGATGGCTCCGCGCCAGAACGCCGCGCGCGCCTGGCCGAAATGGCGGAAGCCATGCAGATGTT
>NZ_KV813536.1:0-288 GCF_001813645.1 Pseudomonas sp. HMSC063H08 | reverse complement strand
ACTGAGCAAGGGTGGGGCGGCTGGACGCTTACAGTGAACTAGCCCTGAAAACCTATAACCATTTGAAGGAAAAGGAAATACCGAGTTTTTCCTGCCAGAAACCCTCTTTTTTCGAGGCCTCGTAACTTACTGATTTATAAGGGTGTAAGAAATCGTCCGAAAAAAGGGTCGGAAGCTTCGGGCAATTAGAAGCCGTTTCGCGAGGACCGGGACGGCGATCAACCGTGCCGTTCGAGGGCAAAAGGTCTTGTGATGAGCGATGCCGCAAAGCCCCCGGCCAGGCCGGGG
>NZ_KV813535.1:0-202 GCF_001813645.1 Pseudomonas sp. HMSC063H08 | reverse complement strand
GCGCTGTCGAGGTTGTTGGTGGCCCAGCCGCGCCAGGTGCTGTACATCGCCCAGGCGGACCACAGCAGAAGGAAGGTCATCGCTGCTCCAATGAACAGCCCCTCGCCGGCCGATGGAGGAAAGCCAGCGGCGGCCTGGAACGCTGATGTCTGAGCTCCGCTCATGCTCACGGCATCGGCCCTCCGCGCAGGGTGTAATTCCC
>NZ_KV813534.1:1044-21503 GCF_001813645.1 Pseudomonas sp. HMSC063H08 | reverse complement strand
TAGGTGTTCCACCACCTGCGGCCCGCGTCTTTTTTGCCCTCAGAAAATAGAGGGCAGTGCCGTTCGGTCCTGTCCCTGCGGGACGGATTTGCCGGCCCCTCCATCATCCTCCTACTGGGTTTTTATCCAATTCCCGGGCTTCTGAGAGAGCCTGCGGAAATGTCCGGGGGTGCTGTCCGGCGTTTCCGGGGTGTGTAGGGCGAATAACGCCATGGGCGTTATCCGCCGATGTCGCGGATAAGCGGCGGATAACCGCGAGCGGTTATTCGCCCTACGGAGTTGGGGAGGTGTCGGCGTTTCCAGGGTGTTATCCGCCGATTCAGAACGCCAGCAGGTAGCGCAGGGTCAGTTGGTTGCCTTCGCTGCGGTTGCGCGCGCCGCTTTCGGCGTAGAGGTTGGCGAACAGCGTTTGCCTGCCCTGGCTGTACATCACCCCCGGGCCTATGCCGAAGACCTGCTCGCGCGAGTCGGCCTGCCGGTGGCCGTCGATGCGGTCGGCGCTGATCTGTTTCAACTGGTAGCCGGCCAGGCCGATCCGCCAGTGCGGGTCCAGCGCGTAGGAGATCGAGAAGTTCGCGTGCAGCGCCTGTCCCGGCTGTACGTCGTTTGCGCCCAGGCGCGGCGAGGGGTCGTCGTTGCGGCTGATCCAGGCGTAGTGCAGGCGGCCGCTGAGTTCCAGGCGCTCGCCCAGTTCCCAGGTGAAGGCGTAGTGCGGGTTGAAGATCCAGGTGTTGCTGCCGGTGTTGATCGCGGCGTCCTTGTCGTAGTCGCCGGTGGGCAGGGAGAAGACGAAGTTCAGGCGCTGCCAGTAGGGGCGGCCGAACAGCGTAGCGGGCCCCCATTGCAGCATCAGCGGACTGACGATCAGGTCGCCCTGGCGGGGGCGCCGGCCGTCCGGGCCGCCGTCGATATCGAGGTCCAGGCGTACCAGCGGCAGCAGCACTTCGGCGCCGTAGTGGGCGCCGAGCAGGGTGTTCTGGCTGAGGTAGGCGAAGTGCGGCAACAGCATGGTGCCACGAACCCGTTGCCGACCGGGAACCGAATGCCCGCCGGCGTCGCTGGCGTTGTTTGCCCGAACGTATTGCAGGGGCAGTTCGAAGAGCATGCCGGGACGGCTGACGCCGTCCATGAAGCTGGCGTTGCCGAGCGCCAGCGGCGGCAGCGCGACGGCGTCGGCGCGGGCCTCCAGGCAGAGCGCGGCGGAGAGGGCGCCGAAGGTGGGTAGCAGGGCTGCACGCATGAGGGAGTTTCTCTTTTTTCTGGTTCCGTGGGTTCAGAGCAACCTGATCGGGTAGTCGACCACCACCCGGTATTCGTCGGAGCTGGAGTTGCCGCGGGTGTTGCCGGGGGCGGTGTAGCCTTCGCCGGGGCGGTGGGTGGCCCAGCGCAGGGTCACGCTGAGGCCCTTGGCCGGGCCGGCGGGGAAGGCGTAGCGCAGCGACAGGTCGCGTTCCCAGTGCTGGGCGTTCTTGCCATTGGGGTTGTAGAGGTAGCCGTAGCCCGCGCTGTCCGGGTCGACCCGGGTCAGGTCGGCCTGGCCACGGCCGTAGGCGGCGCCGAACTGCCAGTCCGGGGCGGCGAGGAAGGCCAGGCTGGCCTGGTACTGGATCTTCCACGAGCGCTCGCCGGGGCCGTTGAAGTCGGCGTACTGCATGGCGTTGCTTTCGTAGAGGAAGGTCCGGTCGTTCTGCGCGATGAAGTCGAACGGGGTGTCGCCATCGACCTTTTGCAGGCTGAGGCTCAGCGACTGGCCGCCGCCGGCCAGGGTCAGCCCGGCGTTGTAGAGGTCGTTGTCGATCCGGCCGAGCTGGCTGCGGCCCTGGTCGCGGGTCTTGTAGTAATGCAGCCAGGGCGTCAGGGTCAATTGGCTGGAAAGCCGCCACGGCTGGCTGAGGCCGAGGTAGTGCTGGTTCCAGATATCCTCCAGGCGGCCGCTGTAGAGCGTTGCCTGGCTGCCGCCGGGGGCGCTGTAGCTGGCGCCCAGCCAGGCGATGTGCGGGCTTTCGCGATCGGCGGCGATACCGCCCTTGGTGCCGTTGCCGTAGCCGCTGGTGAGATGACTGTGGCCGCTCTGGTTGCGTAGGCGGGTGGCTTCGACGAAGCCGGCGTCCAGTTCGAACGCGCGGAAATGGTAGTTCTTCAGGGTCACGCCACGGTAGCTCTGCGGCACCATGCGACTGACGCCGCTGGCGATCACCGGGTTCTCCAGCAACTGGTCGCCGATCTTCAGCAGGCTGTCCAGGCCGCGCAGCTTGAGGGCCGCGCCGGCCGCCGAGAAGCTGTCGGCGGGGCGACCGGCGGAGTCCAGCGGCAGCACGCCGGCACCGCCGCTGCCGCCACCGCCGTCCAGGCGCAGGCCGTAGAAGGCGTGCGCATCCAGGCCGATGCCTATCGGCGTGTCGGTATAGCCGGAGCGGAACGACAGCATCAGGCCCTGGGCCCATTCGCGCTGGTCGCGGCGGGACGGGGTGTCGTGGTTGTCGCGGGCGAAATAGTAGTTGCGGAGGAAACCGTTCAGCGTCGAGCCTTCGACGAAGCCCGGCGGCACCTTCATTTCGGCTTTCTGCCGCTGGTTCAGGCCGGTGCTGATGTTGTCGCGATGGCCCAGGGAGTCGTCGGCGAGGGTCGAGCCCGGACCTATGGCAAGGGCAAGGCAGAGCGTAGCCCCGCGCTTCGTGGAGGAATCAGGCATGGGTCCGGTCCGTAGTCGTTGCTGTCCACCAGGCTCCCGCTCGGCAAAAGAAGGGGCGTGCAGCCCCTTCCTTCCCATGGATCACTTGCGCTGCGAATCCAGTTGCTCGTGGTTGTTGACCACGGCCTGGGCCTTGGCGTAGCTCTCGATCAGCAGTTGGTAGTGCGGGAAGACCGCGCTGTAGGCCTCGGCGAACTGCACAGCGTCGTCGCGGTTCCAGGTGCGCTGGATTTCCGAGCAGACCGCGGCGGTGTCCATCGGCACCACGCCGGCCTGGACCACCCGTGCCAGGGTGATTTCCTGGGCCATCTTGGAGTAGGTGCCGGAGGCGTCGATCACCGCGAACACCTGGTAGCCGTCGTGTACCGCGGCGATGCTGGGGAAGGCCATGCACACGCTGGTGATGGTGCCGGCGATGATCAGTTGCTTCTTGCCGGTGGCCTTCACCGCGGCGACGAATTCCGGGTTGTCCCAGGCATTGATCTCACCCTTGCGCGCGACGTACTGGGCGTGCGGCGCGGCCTCGTGGATCTCCGGGATCAGCGGGCCGTTGGGGCCCTGCGGTACCGAGGCGGTGGTGATCACCGGGATCTTCGCCAGGGTGGCGACCTTGGCCAGGGTGGTGGCGTTGGCGCGCAGTTCGGTCATCGGCATGTCCTTGACCGTCTGGAACAGGCCGCTCTGGTGGTCGATCAGCAACATGGCGGCGTTGGCCGGATCGATCTTCGGGGTCTGGCCGTTGAAGTTGGCGGGAGCGCTCATTTCCATTTCCTCTTGCAGGGTGGTCGTCCGTGAATTTCGGGCAAAGCCCGGCCGGGCCCGCGCTTCCTGCGCGGGCCATGTCGTAGGGGGCGGACTTCAGTGGGCGCGGATGAAGCGCCCGTTCTCGAAGTCCTCGATGGCCTGGTCGATTTCCTCGCGGCTGCTCATCACGAAGGGGCCATAGCCAATGATCGGCTCGTCCAGCGGCTCGCCGCTGAGCACCAGCAACTGCACGTCGTTGTTGGCTTCCAGTTCCAGCCGCGGGTCGTCGCGGTCGAGCAGGGCGACCTGGGCTTCGCGAACGATCTCGTCGCCGACCGCGAGGGTGCCGCGCAGGACCACCACGGCGCAGGTATGTCCCTTGGGCAGGTCGAGGGCGAGGTGCTTGCCGGCCTTCAGCTGCACGTCCCAGACCGCCAGCGGCGAGTGGGTCAGCGCCGGCCCCTGGTGGCGGCCGTAGCGTCCGGCGATCACCCGCAGTTCGCCGGCCCTGTCGGGCAGGCCGACGCGGGGAATGTCGGCATCCAGCAGGGTCTGGTAGCGCGGCGGGTTCATCTTGTCGCTGGAGGGCAGGTTGACCCATAGCTGGACCATTTCCAGCGTTCCACCTGTGCTACGGAAGCGTTCCGAGTGGTACTCCTCGTGGAGGATCCCGGAGGCCGCCGTCATCCACTGCACATCCCCCGGCCCGATGCGTCCGCCGGCGCCGGTGGAGTCGTGGTGCTCGACCTCGCCCTGGTAGACGATGGTCACCGTCTCGAAGCCGCGATGAGGATGCTGGCCTACGCCGCGGCGCTGCTGTGCGGGGGGGAAATCAGCAGGCCCGGCGTAGTCCAGCAAGAGGAACGGGCTGATATGCTGGCCCAGTGTGTTGTAGGAAAAGAGCGAACGAACGGGGAATCCGTCGCCCACCCAGTGGCGGTTGGCGTTGCCGTAGATTCCCAGGACCTTTTTCACGTCGGTGCTCCTCGATTGAGTCGATGGAGCGATACGCTAGTTCCCGGGAGTGGGAACCGGTAGTCCGCAAATCAAGTCTCAGAGTCTCGCAGGTGGAACGATGAGTGGTGAGCTGGTGTTCGATCTGAACGCGCTTTTCATCTATGCCAAGGTGGTCGAGCACGGTGGCTTCGCCCCCGCCGGGCGGGTGCTGGGGATTCCCAAGTCGACCATCAGCCGCAAGGTCGCGCAGCTCGAGGCGCGCCTGGGCGTACGCCTGGTGCAGCGCTCGACGCGGCAATTCCAGGTGACCGAGATCGGCCAGGCCTACTACCGTCATTGCGTGGCGATGACGGTGGAAGCGGAGGCTGCCGAGGACGTCATCGAACAGAACCGCTCGGAGCCGTGCGGAATGGTCCGCCTGACCTGCTCGACGCCGCTGCTGCACTTCGAACTGGCGCCGATGCTGGCGCGCTTCATGGCGCAGTATCCGAACGTCGAGCTGTACGTGAAGACCTTCAATCGCCGGGTCGACGTGATCGCCGAAGGCTACGACATCTCGCTGTCGCTGCGTTTCCCGCCGCTGGAGGACAGCGACCTGGTGATGAAGGTGCTGGCACGCAGTCCGCAGGTGCTGGTGGCCAGCCCGGAGCTGCTGGCCCGCTACCGCCCGCCGGAGCTGCCGGCCGACCTGTCGGCGATGCCCTACGTCGGCTGGGAGCGTTCGCGCCTGGACGGCAGCCTGCGGCTGGTCGGCGCGGATGGCAGCAGCGCGGCCCTCAACCTGCGCCCGCAACTGCTCAGCGACGACCTCGGCACCTTGCGCCAGGCGGTGCTGGAGGGCGTCGGGATCGGCGGCCTGCCGCTCTGCGTGGTCAGTCGCGACCTGGCCGAGCGCCGGCTGGTGCGGGTGCTGCCGGAGTGGACGCCGGTGGAAGGCATGGTGGTGGCAATGTTCCCTTCGCGGCGCGGGCTGTTGCCTTCGGTCCGCGCGCTGATCGACTTTCTCGCCGCAGGCTTCGCCGACGCCGCGCAGCGCCAGTACCCGGCGCCGGGCTGAGGCTCAGCGACCGGCGCCCGGGCCGTAGAGTCGGAGCAGTTGCAGGGTCACGCCGTTGGACCAGCCGAAGCCGTCCTGCAGCGGGTACTCGCCACCGCCGCCGCCGCCCTGGTTGCCGCTGATGTCGTATTTCTCCACCAGTTTTCCTTCGCGGTCGTAGACCTGCTGCACCTGGGCGAGGAATCGCCGGCCGATGTCTTCCGCCAGGGCGTCCCGGCCGTAGGCGCGCAGGCCCTGTACGGCGACCCACTGCAAGGGTGCCCAGCCGTTCGGCTCGTCCCATTGCTGGCCGCTGGCACGGGTGGTGGTGGCCAGTCCGCCCGGGCGCAGCAGTTGGGCGGCGACGCTGTCGGCGGTACGACCGGCGCGTTCGGCGGAGGCCAGCCCGGTGAATAGCGGGAAGAGGCTGGCGGCGTTGATCCGCTCGATGGGCCGCCGGCGTTGCCAGTCGTAGTCGGCGTAGTAGCCCGCCGGGTGCCAGAGGTGGTCTTCGATGGCCTGTCGTCGCTTCTCCGCGCGGGCTCCGTAGCCTTGCTCGCAGGCCTTCAGCGCGCTGCTGGCGCAGGCCTTGGCGATGGTTCGTTCGAGATGGTAGAGCAGGGCGTTGAGGTCCACCGGGACGATGGCGGTGGTGCGGATGCTGGCCAGTTCGCGGCCGTCGTCCAGCCAGCGGGAGGAGAAGTCCCAGCCGCTTTCCGCGCCGGCCCGCAGGTCGCGATAGACCTCGCCCGCGGGGCGCTGCGGGGCGCGCGCGGCGGTCGCCCGGTCCTCCAGGAAGGACTCCTGGCGCGGTGTGTCACGGTTGTCCCAGTAGCGGTTCAGCAGGCTGCCGTCGGCCAGTTTCACCACGTGCAGGCGCGCCTCGTTGGGGCGCAGCCCGGCGGAGCCTTCCATCCAGTAGGCGTATTCCTTCTGTAGCTGCGGCAGGTAGCGCCGGTAGGCGGCGTCGCCTTCGCGTCTTGCCTGGAGGTCCACCATGTAGGCGAAGAACGGCGGCTGCGAACGGCTCAGGTAGTAGCTGCGGTTACCGTTGGGAATGTGCCCGTAGGTATCGATCAGGTAGGCGAAGTTGTCGAGCATGTCGCGCACCCGCTGGTGCTGCCCGCTCTCCGCAAGGCCGAGCATGGTGAAGTAGGAGTCCCAGTAGTACACCTCGCGGAAGCGTCCGCCGGGGACCACGTAGGGTTTCGGCAGCGGCAGCAGGCTGCTGTGGGCCGGCACCTGCTCGTAGTGGCGGGTCAACGCCGGCCACAGGTCGCTGATGTGGCTGGCGAGATCGGCGCCCGCTTCCGGCGGGGCGGTCTCGACGCTGCCGGACTCCTCGAAGTTGCGGCCGACGAAGGCGCGCAGGTCGA
Organism: Pseudomonas sp. HMSC063H08; assembly: GCF_001813645.1. NCBI lineage: Bacteria > Pseudomonadati > Pseudomonadota > Gammaproteobacteria > Pseudomonadales > Pseudomonadaceae > Pseudomonas > Pseudomonas sp. HMSC063H08. The sequence continues at coordinate 14,698 of NZ_KV813534.1, read as the reverse complement.
AGCCGGGCCGCTCCCTCTCGCGCAGGTAGTCGGCGCGGATCCGTGCAGGCTCGCGCAGCGGGAGCGCATCGACGAAGTGTTTCTGGTCGCTGAACAGCCGGCTCTCCTGCACCGCCTGGAACAGCTCGGGATAGGCTTCGTCGGGGGCGATCGCGCGTTCGCCGCTGGCGTCCTGCCAACCCCAGGACGCGGGCGGGGTAGGCGCCGGGCCCTGGCTGCAGGCCGCCAGCAGGAGCAGGACCCAGGCCGCGAGCATGGCGCGGGGTAGAGCGGTTCGATCAGGCATCGGCTGTCTCCTCTTCGGCAAACGCCGGGCGCGGATCGGTCGCCGGCGGGGTGCGCCTGGGGCGGCGCGGCAACCCGGCGGGAGGGCCGGGAAGGGCGCTACCCCTGTTTCGGTGAGTCGCGGCGCACGAAGTTCCATCGGAAGGATCGCCAGCGTACCTATCGCTTCCGACAGGTCCTTGCGGATGAACTCCAGCGCTTCGTGCAGGTCCGTCGCAGAAGGGGCGCGAGCCCCCCAGTCGCCGTTTCGCCGTGCCGTTCCCCGCTGCCCGCGCCTTGCGCAGGGCCTCGGCGGTTCGAATCTCCTGCCCATCCCTTCACGTCGGGAAGCCTGCGTTTCCCGAGAGGAGTGTTTCGCAATGGCCACCGCACTACGCTTCAGACCCCTGGACGCCTTCTACAACGTCCTCAACCCGGTTCCCTTCGGTTTCTTCGTCGCCGCCCTGGTCTTCGACGCCACCTATTTCGCCACGGCGGAGGTGATGTGGGGCAAGAGCGCGGCCTGGCTGATCAGTCTCGGCCTGCTGTTCGCCATCCTGCCCTGCGTCGTCGACCTGTGCCGCGTATGGCTGCTGCGGCGCGCGGCGGTCGTCGCGGCGGCCAGGGTTTCCTCCTTGCTGAAGTTCGCCGGCATCGTCCTGGCCATCTTCAATGCCTTCGTGCACAGCCGCGACGCCTATGCGGTGATGCCGGCCGGGCTATGGCTGTCGATCGCGACGGTGCTGCTGCTGGCGCTGGGAGAGGCGCTCCTGGCGGTATCCGCGGAGGAGGTGGCGCATGGCTAGCCTCCACTCGCTGCGCCCCGTCGCGCTTGCCCTCGGCCTGGTCCTGGCCGGCTGCAACCAGGGGTCGCAGAACGATCCGCAGCAGCAGACCGGCGCCAATCCGGCGCTTCCGGAACCGAAGCACTTCCTCCTGCCGCCGATGAAGGTACCGGAAGGCGTGGGCTGGTCGGGAGAGGCCAAGCCGACGGTGGCCCAGGGCCTGAAGATCGAGAAGATCGCCGATGGCCTGCAACACCCTCGCCAGTTGCTGGTCTTGCCCAACGGCGATGTGCTGGTGGTGGAGGCCAACTCGCCCGGCACCGCGCCGGTGACCACGCCGAAGCAACTCATCGCGGGGATGGTCAAGGGCCAGTCCGGCAAGGCCGGCAAGGGCGGCAACCGCATCACCCTGCTGCGCCGAGCCGGCGCCGAAGGCCAGTGGCAGAAGTACGTGTTCCTGGAAGGGCTGGACTCGCCGTTCGGCGTGCAGCGGGTGGGGGATTACCTGTATGTCGCCAATACCGGGAATATCATGCGCTACCGCTACGTGCCGGGTGAAACCCGGGTCGCCGACCCGGGGATGGAGTTCACCGACCTGCCGGACACCATCAACCACCACTGGACCAAGGCGCTGCTCGCCAGTCCCGACGGGCGCAAGCTCTACGTGGGCGTCGGTTCGAACAGCAACATCACCGAGAACGGCGCGGCGATCGAATACCGTCGCGCGGCGATTCTCGAGGTGGACGTCGCCAGCCGCGGCAGCCGCATCTACGCCTCCGGCCTGCGCAACCCGACCGGCCTGCAGTGGGAACCGGTCTCCGGCAAGCTGTGGACCATCGTCAACGAGCGCGACGAGATCGGCAACGACCTGGTCCCGGACTACCTGACCTCGGTACGGGAGGGCGGCTTCTACGGCTGGCCCTACAGCTACTTCGGCCAGCACCTGGATTCGCGGGTGAAGCCGCAGCGTCCCGACCTGGTGGCGAAGGCCATCGTCCCCGACTACGCGCTGGGTTCCCACGTGGCCGCGCTGGGCCTGTTCTTCTACACCGGCAACGAGTTGCCCGAGCGCTATCGCAACGGCGCCTTCGTCAGCGAGCACGGCAGTTGGAACCGCTCGCCGGTCAGCGGCTTCCAGGTGGTCCATGTGCCGTTCGCCGACGGCAAGCCCGCCGGTGCGCCGCAGCCGGTGGTGACCGGGTTCGTCTCCGCGGACGAGAAGCAGTTGTTCGGCGCGCCGGTGGGGTTGGCGCAGGCGGCCGACGGCGCGTTGCTGATCGCCGACGACGTCGGCAACGCGATCTGGCGGGTGAGCGCTGCGGGCACCGACTAGCGGCCCGCTCGACGGTGTCCGGGCCGGAGCTGGCGGTCCGGGCACGGTGCTGCGGTCCGGCGCAGTAAATCCGTGCGTCCCTCCTGCGTCTCCTGTGCATCCGATCCGCGAATGCCGCCCCTGGCGGCCGGATCGCCGGTTGCCAGTGGAACACCACCACGCCTTGAGGGTTGAAGACATGCACGTCGCCACCAGCGTCATCGAAGACCAGCCGCTCCGCGCCACCCCGGCGGAGGGCGAAACGCTCTACGAGTTCTCCCAGTCGCCCTTGCTGGAACGGCAAAGCCGCCAGGAGTCCAACGCGCGCAGCTATCCGCGGCGGATTCCGCTGGCGCTGAAGAAGGCCAGGGGGCTGCTGGTGGAGGACGTCGAGGGGCGTACCTTCATCGATTGCCTGGCCGGCGCCGGCACCCTGGCGCTGGGGCACAACCATCCGGTGGTGATCGAGGCGATCCGCCAGGTTCTGGCCGACGAGCTGCCGCTGCACACCCTCGACCTGACCACCCCGGTGAAGGACCAGTTCGTCCAGGACCTGTTCGGCCTGCTGCCGCCGGCGCTGGCCGCCGAGGCGAAGATCCAGTTCTGCGGCCCGACCGGCACCGACGCGGTGGAAGCCGCGCTGAAACTGGTACGCACCGCCACCGGGCGCAGCACCATCCTGTCGTTCCAGGGCGGCTACCACGGCATGAGCCAGGGCGCGCTGGGGCTGATGGGCAATCTCGGACCGAAGAAGCCGCTGGGCGCGGTGCTCAGCACGGGCGTGCAGTTCCTGCCGTATCCCTACGATTACCGTTGCCCGTTCGGTCTCGGCGGCGAGGCGGGGGTCAAGGCGAACCTGCACTACCTGGAGAACCTGCTGAACGATCCGGAAGGCGGCGTGCAGTTGCCGGCGGCGGTGATCGTCGAGGTGGTCCAGGGCGAGGGCGGCGTGGTCCCGGCCGATCTCGACTGGCTGCGCGGCTTGCGGCGGATCACCGAGCAGGCCGGGGTGGCGCTGATCGTCGACGAGATCCAGAGCGGCTTCGCCCGTACCGGCAGGATGTTCGCCTTCGAGCACGCCGGCATCGTCCCCGACGTGGTGGTGCTGTCCAAGGCTATCGGCGGCAGCCTGCCGCTGGCGGTGGTGGTCTACCGCGAATGGCTGGACAAATGGCAGCCCGGCGCCCACGCCGGCACCTTCCGCGGCAACCAGATGGCCATGGCCGCCGGTTCGGCGGTGATGCGCTACCTGAAGGAACACGACCTGGCGGCCCACGCGGCGGCCATGGGCGAGCGCCTGGCCGAGCACCTGCGCATCCTCCAGCGCGACTATCCGCAACTGGGCGATATCCGCGGTCGGGGGCTGATGCTCGGGGTCGAGATCGTCGACCCGCAGGGCGAGGCGGATGCCCTCGGTCATCCGCCGACCGACGGCGCCCTGGCCTCGCGGGTCCAGCGCGAGTGCCTGAGGCGCGGCCTGATTCTCGAACTGGGCGGCCGCCACGGCAGCGTGGTGCGCTTCCTGCCGCCGCTGATCATCGGCGCCGAACAGATCGACGAGGTGGCCCGGCGTTTCGCCCGCGCCCTCGGCGCGGCGCTGGCCGGCTAATTTTCCCGCCGGGCTTTTCGTTATCCAACGCAAGGGCCGTGCTGCGCGCGGCCGTTCGATCCCATCAGGAGCAAGCAATGACTTCAGTGTTCGACCGTGACGACATCCAGTTCCAGGTAGTGGTCAACCATGAGGAGCAGTATTCCATCTGGCCGGAATACAAGGAGATTCCCCAGGGCTGGCGGGCGGCCGGCAAGAGCGGCCTGAAGAAGGACTGCCTGGCCTACATCGAGGAAGTCTGGACCGACATGCGCCCGCTGAGCCTGCGCCAGCACATGGACAAGGCGGCCGGCTGAGTGGGCGGTACGCCCGTACGGCTGTTCTGCCTGCCGTATTCCGGCGCCAGCGCCATGACCTACAGCCGCTGGCGGCGCAAGCTGCCGGCCTGGCTGGCGGTGCGTCCGGTGGAGTTGCCGGGGCGCGGGGCGCGGATGGCCGAGCCGTTGCAGACCGACCTGGCGAGCCTGGCGCAGCAACTGGCGCGCGAGCTGCACGACGAGGTCCGCCAGGGCCCCTACGCGATGCTCGGCCACAGCCTCGGCGCCTTGCTCGCCTGCGAGGTGCTGTATGCCTTGCGCGAGCTGGGTTGCCCGACGCCGCTGGGGTTCTTCGCCTGCGGCACCGCGGCGCCGTCGCGACGCGCCGAGTATGACCGCGGTTTCGCCGAACCGAAGAGCGACGCCGAGCTGATCGCCGACCTGCGCGACCTGCAAGGTACGCCGGAAGAGGTGCTGGGCAACCGCGAGCTGATGAGCCTGACCCTGCCGATCCTGCGCGCCGATTTCCTGCTCTGCGGCAGCTATCGTCACCAGCGGCGCCCGCCGCTGGCCTGTCCGATCCGAACGCTTGGCGGCAGGGAGGACAAGGCCAGCGAGGAACAGTTGCTGGCTTGGGCCGAGGAAACCCGCAGCGGTTTCGGACTGGAGCTGTTCGACGGCGGGCACTTCTTCATCCATCAGCGCGAGGCCGAGGTGCTGGCGGTCGTCGAGCGCCAGGTCGAGGCCTGGCGCGCGGGGCAGGGCGCCGCGGCGTTGGTGGTGGAGTCGGCGGCGATCTGCTGATGCCCGCGAGGGCGCCATAGGCCCTGCGGCGGGTCCGATGTCGACGAAAAAAAGGCCGGTGAGCAGCGCTCCCCGGCCTTTTTCGTTACGAGGCGCGGCTCAGCCTTTACCGGCCAGCAGCCCTTCGACTATCGCTTTCATGTCGCTTTCCAGGCCGGCCACCGGGTCCGCCGCCTCGGTGTCCACCACTACCAGGCGTGCGCCGCTGGCGGCGATGGCATCGGCGAGGGGCTTGGGTGGCTGGCGATGGTGCAGGACCAGGGCGATGTCCTCGCTCTTCAGCTCCTCGGCGAAAGCCTGGATATTGGTCTCGGTCCAGCCGTCGTCGGCCTGGATCTCCACGTCCAGCGGGTCCAGGTTGAGCCCGGCGAGCAGGTAGCCGAGGCGTTCGGAGAGGCTGATCACGCTGAGGTTGTCGGCCTTCGCCAGGCGAGTCTCGTTGCTGGCGGTCGCTTCCAGCAATTGCTTCTTCAGTGTCGCCAGGTTGGCCTGGATGGTCGCTGCGGCGCCGGGCGCCAGGCGTTCCAGGTCGCTGGCGAGGACGTCGGCCATGCGCCCCAGGTTGGTCGGGTTGAGCCAGGGGTAGGCATGCAGGTCGCTGCCGGGGCGCAGGGCGATGCCGGGCAGGGCGCCGTCCACCGGACGCGCGGCGTCGATCTCGACGATACGGATATTGCTACGGCGGGCCAGCGGGTAGAGCGGGTCGTCGCTCCAGATCGAGCGCAGGTCGATCACCGCGTCGGCCTGCCCGGCGGCCTTGGCCAGGCCGCCGGCGCCGCGCCCGGCGAAGAACGAGGCCTGGCGGCTGGCCGGCAGGTTGGCCGGGGCGACCCGTTGCAGCTTGACCTCGGTGTCCCGCAGCAGGCGTTCGGCGAGGGCGTGGGTGACCGGCAGGCTGGCCAGTACCGTGACTTGCGCGGACTGGGCCGCGGCCGGCGTCGCGGCGAGGGCCGGGAGCGGGCCGGCGAGTCCGGCGCAAGCCAGGGCCAGGGCGAGGCAATGGGGTTTCAGGTTCATCCGGGGGTTCCTTTCAGGTGCGGCAGGCAGCCGCGAGCGATGGCGGCGAGGCCGAAGGCCAGGCCGGCGACCAGGATGATCGCGGCGCCGGAGGGAATCGGCAGGTCGAACATGATCGGCAACAGGATACCGGCCAGCGTGCTGACGGTGGCGATCAGCACCGCCAGCCAGAAGAACCCTTTCAGCGACTGGCTGACCAGGCGCGCCGCCGCCGCCGGGATCACCAGCAGGGCTCCGACCAGGATCGCGCCGATCACTTTCACCGCGGCGACGGTGACCAGGGTCACCAGGGCTACGAACAGGTAGTCCAGGCTCTTCACCGCGACCCCGCGCACCGCCGCCAGTTGCGGGTTGAAGCTGGCCAGCATGATGCGGTTGTACAGCGGCAGGGCCAGGCACGGCACCAGCACGGCGACCGCCGCCAGCACCGCGAGGTCATGGCCGTTCACGGTCAGCACCGAGCCGAACAGCACGTTCTCGAGGATATGCACGTTGATCTTGCCCGCCAGCACCAGCAACAGGCTGGCGCCGAGCGCCAGGGACACCGAGAGGAACACCCCGATCAGGGTGTCCGGGGCCAGGCCGGTACGGTTGCGCAGGTAGTTGAGCAGGACGCCGAACAGCAGGCAGTAGCCGAACAGGCTGCCGTAGGGCCCGGTGTAGGGCTCGCCGAGGAGGATGCCGATGGCCACGCCGGTGAGCGCGGCGTGGCCGACCGCCTCGGAGAAGAAGGCGAAGCGCTTGACCACCACCAGGGTGCCGAGGCCGCCGAGCACCGGGCCGATCAGCAGGCCGGCGAGGAGCGCGTTGACGACGAAGCCGTAGGCCAGGGTCTCTGGCAGGTAGCCGGCGGCGGCCCAGGCCTGGACGGCCTGGCGCAGTTGTTCGTAGGCGTCGTTCATCGGCTGGCCTCCGCGTTCTTCCGGGGCTGGGTGGAGAACAGCGTGAGCAGGCGTTCCGGGGTCAGGCTGCTGGCCGCCGGACCGTCGAACAGCAGGTGGCGGTTGAGACCGCTGACCCGGTCGGCGAGGCGGCCGACGGCCTCCAGGTCGTGCTCGATCCAGAGCACGGTGACGCCGGCCTGGCGCCAGTCCAGCAGCAGCCGCTCGAAGACCTGGATGCCGCCCTCGTCGAGGGCCGACATCGGTTCGTCCAGCACCAGCAGTTGCGGCGGCGGTACCAGGCCCTGGGCCAGCAGCACGCGCTGGCGCTCGCCGCCGGAGAGGGCGCCCATGCGCCGACCGCGCTTGGCCAGCATGCCGACCCGTTCCAGGGCCGCGTCGATCGCCGGGCGCCGGCTGCGCGACAGGCCGAGGAAGGCCGGACGGCGCTGGCACATGGCGGCCATGAAATCGTCGACGGTGAGCGGCAGGCCGCGGTCGAACTCCAGCGCCTGCGGCACGTAGCCGATGCAGCCGGGCGCGCCGGGCCACTCCAGGCGCAGCTCGCCGCGATGCGGCATCTGCCCGAGCAGGGTCTTGACCAGCGAACTCTTGCCGCCGCCGTTCGGTCCGACCAGCGCGTGCACGCTACCGGCCTCGACGCGCAGGCGCACGCCATCGAGGATGCGGCTGCCGCCGAGGCTCAGGTCGATCCCGGCGAACTCGATGGCCGGACCGCAAGGCGTGGCGCAAAGCCGTTCGGCCACGGTCATGCGCCGGACTCCTGGATGGCGCGGACCACGGTGTCGAGGTTGCGCGCCATTTCTTCCTCGTACTTGCCGGCGCTGTAGTCGCCATAGGAAATGTGCGACAGCGAATAGAGCTTCACCCCGGACTCGCGCTGGATGGTCTCGACGTAGGTGGAGGGGAAGTCGATCTCGGAGAAGATCACCTTCACGTCCAGCGCCTTGAGCTGGTCGATGGTCTTCTTCAACTGGCTCGGACTCGGCTCGATGCCGTGGGCCGGCTCGACCACGGCGGTGACTTCCAGGCCGAATTCGCGCAGCAGGTAGTCGTAGGCGCCGTGGATGGTGGCGACGCGGAAGTCGGCGGCCGGGGCCTTGTTCAGCCGCGCCAGGGCGTCGGCGCGCAGGGCCCGCAGGCGCTTGGCGTAGGCCCGGGCGTTGCGGGTGTAGGCCTTGGCGTTGGCCGGGTCGAGCTTGCCCAGTTCGCGGGCGATGGTGTTGACCTGGGTGATCGAGGCGCTGATGGACAGGAAGGTATGCGGGTTGACCACCTTGCCGGCGCCGCGCGCGGCCATGCCGGTGGCGGCCAGCAGCGGCACCTTGGCGTTCGCCTCGATCACCGGGATGCCGGGCTTTTCGCTGGAGGCGATCATGCGCTCGGCGAAATCGTCGTGGCCGACGCCGTTGAGCACCACCACGTCGAGCGTGCCGATGCGCTTGATGTCCTCGGCGCGCGGCTCGTAGGCATGCGGGTTGAAACCGGCGGGGATCAGCGGCACCACCTCGGCCTTGTCGCCGACGATGTTGCTCACGTAGCTGTAGTAGGGATGCAGGGTGATGCCGATGCGCAGGCGCTTGCCGTCTTCGGCCTGGGCCAGCGGGGCGAGCAGGGCCAGCAGCAGGGCGGCCAGCAGAGCACGGCCCGGGAGGAGGGCGGCGAGGCCGCGCGGACGGGATGAGCGACGGGAGAACAGCATGGAAAAACGCCTTCTGTGGAGTCGATGTGCGATCAATGGCGGTGCTGACGGGTCACGCCGGCGTCGAAGCGGCTGACCACCTGGCGCCAGCCGGCATCGGCCAGGGCTCGGGCGTCGCCCGGTACGGCGCCGGCAGCGGCCGCGGCGGGCTTCAGCCAGACTTCGGCGGGGCCGAGCAGCAGGAGGAACGAGCCGGCCACCTCGGGCTTGCCGCTGACGCCCAGGTAGCTCGGACGTCCGGCGGTTTCGCCGTGGCTCCAGCGGTGCTCGCCGCGGCTGCTCGCGGCGACGTCGGCGACGAAGGGCGGGAAGCCCTCGGCGGCCAGTTCGTCGACGGAGGGCGCGGCTTCGCCGTCGTCCAGGCGCGCCTGGATGTCTTCGGCGGCGACCTGCAGGTCGGCATAGATGCCCTGTTCGGCGGCATTCAGGTCGAGCCGGGCGTCCACCTGGTGGGCGTCCAGGGCTTGCGCTTCATGGGACTGCTGGCGCAGCCCGACCACCGTGGCGGCGAGGGCCAGGATCAGCACGCTGCCGAGCAGTACGTAGAGGGTCTCGTGACCGGCGCCGGCCGGGCGGACGGTTTCGACGCTCATGGCGCGGCGATGTCGGCGTGGTCGATTTCCACCACGTGGCCGGGACCGGCGTCGAACAGCACGTAGAACTCGCCGTCGGGACGCTTGAAGGTCAGGGTCGAGTCGGCGCCGAGCTTGCCGGGAACCAGGATCTGCTCGTCGTAGCCGATCACGTCGAGGGTTACGCCGGGGGCGCCGCTGCCGTCGGAGAAGCCGCCCTTGCAGCGGATCTCGCCGGCCTGCACTTCCTCGCATTCGCAGATCGGGTTGTGCGCCAGGGCCGCGCCGCTCAGGCCGAGCAACAGGGCGGCCAGGGGCAGGCGCCAGGGGCGGGTGTGGATGCTCATTGCTTACCTCGTTTGTTCAGCCAGGCCACGGTGGCGGGGGATGCCTCGGCCAGGGGAATGGAAGCCTGGTGCATGGAGCCGTCCCAGCCTTCCATGGTGATCCACAGCTCGGCGTCGGGCCGGGTGCGCGGCGGGATCGGCACGCTGGTGCCCATGCGGTAGGGGCTGCCGAAGAAGATCACCCCGGCGGCACGCAGGCTGCGCGGCTTGCCGATGCGCAGGTAGGTCGCCTTGACCTGGGGAATGCAGGCCTGGCAGAGGGCGGCATTGAAGTCCTTCATGAAGCCGGCGGGGCCTTCGTCGTGCGGCGGTTCGATACGCATTTCCGCCAGGCGCAGGCTCCAGGGGCCGACCTGGATCTCGCCCGCCTCGCGTTCGCCGAGGCCGCTGGTACCGCGGAACAGTGCCACGTCGGCGAAATAACGCGGCATGAAACCGAGCGGGATCAGGATCAGCAGAACGTTCAGGTGGAAACGCCAGCGCAGCCAGAGCTGGCGCAGCGGCGAAACGGGCTGGGCAACGGCGGCCTTGCTCATGGCTGTCCCTCCGCGGTCTGGTTGGTCATTACCGACGCCGGCTTGGCCGGTTTCGGCTGGCGCGCCGGGCGCTTGCCGCGCTTGACCAGCGCGGCGGTGGCCTGTGCGGTGCGCTTGCTCCAGATCAGCAGGCCGCTGAGCACCATCATGCTCAGCAGCAGGCCGAAGACGAACCAGATCAGCTTGACCCAGATACCGCCGAAATCGCCGGTGTGCAGGGGACGCATGGATTCGGTGACGAACTCCAGCGGGGTGCGGTCGCCGAGCAGGCGGGAAGACTCGATCCTGCCGTTGTAGGGATTGATCGCTGCCGACTGGTACATCAGCGGGTACCAGCCGCGGCCATAGACATAGAGCGGGCTGTAGGCGTTGCCGGGGAGGAACAGCCCGCTGGCTTCCAAGCCGGAAATGTCCCGGGTGGCGATGCGCACGGCCTCGTCGAGGTCGATCTGCACAGCCGGCTGGCCGGAAGGCGAGAGCGGCACCTCGCTGCGGGCGATGACCGGCGGCGGGCCTTCGCTGGAGAGAGTGATGTGATTGTCGGCGAGGATCGCCTGGATCAGGAACCAGGTGCCGGTGATGGAGATCACGGCGATGAACCAGATCGACCAGATGCCGCTCAGGCGGTGGAAATCGCCCCAGAAGATGCGCGCGCCCTGGCTGATGCGCAGGCGTGGTCTGAAGAAACCCTTCCAGAATCGTTTATAGACCACCAGACCGGTGACCAGCGAGGCCAACATCGGCAGGCCGAGCAACGAAACCAGGTACCAGCCCCAACTGTAGCCATTGTTGAACGGAACCAGCCACCAGCCGTGCAAGGCACGGGTGAACTGGCGGAAATCGAAGTGCGGGCTCTTGCCCTGGATGGTACCTGTGTAGGGATTCACGTAGAGCGCAGCGCTGCTGCCGTCGGGATAGCTGACATCCACGGTCAGGGCGAAGTGGGATTCGTCGGGGCGTTCGATCGATTCGACCTTCAGCTCGGGCCGGGTCTGATTGATGCTGGCGAGGACCTGGCTGTAGCTCAGCGGTTCGGCGGAGTCGCTTGGCTTGCTGGCACGGATTTCCGGGTTGGCCAGCCAGACGATCTCCTGGCTGACCACCGCCAGGGTGCCGGTGACGCAGACGATCAGGACGAAGAACCAGATGGGCAGGGCCAGCCAGCTGTGGACGAGGAACCAGAGTCTGGAGCGGGACTTTTTCGACATGAGGCTAACGGTAGGTTAGGGGTCGTGGGCACCGACCATGGGTTGCGGGGACTGGATGCGCCCCGTTCATCCATATAGGACGAATGAGGCCGGTAGAACCTGAAGGGGAAGATGAAAGCAAATGTTTCGCAGTTGCTTTCAGCCTGGTGCCGGCGGCTTGTCCGAGGGCTTCCGTAAACGCCTGATGGCTATGCAAAAAAACCGATCGGCCAAGGTGCGACCGGAAGTCGCTGTCCGGTTAATTTTCACGATGTGTCGTCCGTTTCACATGAATGACCGAGCCCCGCGCTCGTTGCCCATGTGCACGGAAGAAGACCGATGAACGCAGAAGATTCCCTCAAGCTCGCCCGCCGCTTTATCGAACTACCCGTTGAGAAGCGTCGGGTCTTCCTCGAAACCCTGCGAGGGGAGGGAATCGATTTCTCGCTGTTCCCGATTCCGGCCGGCGTGTCTTCGGCCGAGCGCGACCGCCTGTCCTACGCCCAGCAGCGCATGTGGTTCCTCTGGCACCTGGAGCCACAGAGCGGCGCCTACAACCTGCCCAGCGCGGTGCGCCTGAACGGACCGCTGGATCGCCAGGCGCTGGAGCGCGCCTTCGCCAGCCTGGTGCAGCGTCATGAAACCCTGCGTACGGTGTTCCCGCGCGGCGCCGACGACAGCCTGGCGCAGGCGCCCCTGCAACGCCCGCTGGAGGTTGCCTTCGAGGATTGCAGCGGCCTGCCCGAGGCCGAGCAGGAAGCCCGCCTGCGCGAGGAGGCGCAGCGCGAGTCGTTGCAGCCGTTCGACCTGTGCGAGGGGCCGTTGCTGCGGGTCCGCCTGATCCGCCTGGGCGAGGAGCGGCATGTGCTGCTGTTGACCCTGCATCACATCGTGTCCGACGGCTGGTCGATGAACGTGCTGATCGAAGAATTCAGTCGTTTCTACAGTGCCTATGCGACTGGCGCGGAGCCCGGCCTGCCGGCCTTGCCGATCCAGTACGCCGATTACGCCCTGTGGCAGCGCAGCTGGCTGGAGGCCGGTGAGCAGGAGCGCCAGCTGGAGTACTGGCGCGGCAAGCTCGGCGAGCGGCATCCGGTCCTGGAGTTGCCGACCGACCACCCGCGTCCGGCGGTTCCCAGCTACCGTGGCAGCCGTTACGAGTTCAGCATCGAGCCGGCCCTGGCCGAGGCCCTGCGCGGCACCGCCCGACGCCAGGGGCTGACCCTGTTCATGCTGTTGCTCGGCGGCTTCAATATCCTCCTGCAACGCTATAGCGGGCAGACCGACCTACGGGTCGGCGTCCCCATCGCCAACCGCAACCGCGCCGAGGTGGAAGGGCTGATCGGCCTGTTCGTCAACACCCAGGTGCTGCGCTCGGTATTCGACGGCCGCACGTCGGTGGCGACCCTGCTGGCCGGGCTCAAGGACACCGTGCTTGGCGCCCAGGCCCATCAGGATCTGCCGTTCGAGCGCCTGGTCGAGGCGTTCAAGGTCGAGCGCAGCCTGAGCCACAGCCCGCTGTTCCAGGTGATGTACAACCACCAGCCGTTGGTGGCCGACATCGAGGCGCTGGACAGCGTGGCCGGCCTGAGCTTCGGCCAGCTCGACTGGAAGAGCCGTACCACCCAGTTCGACCTGAGCCTGGATACCTACGAGAAGGGCGGCCGCCTGTACGCCGCGCTGACCTACGCGACCGACCTGTTCGAGGCGCGGACCGTCGAGCGCATGGCGCGGCATTGGCAGAACCTGCTGCGCGGCATGCTGGAAAACCCGCAGGCCAGCGTCGACTCGCTGCCGATGCTCGATGCCGAGGAGCGCTATCAGTTGCTGGAAGGCTGGAACGCCACTGCGGCCGAGTACCCGCTGCAACGCGGCGTGCACCGATTGTTCGAGGAGCAGGTCGAGCGCACGCCGACGGCGCCGGCGCTGGCCTTCGGCGAGGAGCGCCTGGACTACGCCGAGCTGAACCGCCGGGCCAACCGCCTGGCGCATGCCTTGATCGAGCGCGGGGTCGGCGCGGACCGCCTGGTGGGCGTGGCCATGGAGCGTTCCATCGAGATGGTCGTGGCCCTGATGGCGATCCTCAAGGCCGGCGGCGCCTACGTGCCGGTGGACCCGGAGTATCCCGAGGAGCGCCAGGCCTACATGCTGGAGGACAGCGGCGTGCAACTGCTGCTCAGCCAGTCGCACCTGAAGCTGCCGCTGGCGCAAGGCGTGCAGCGGATCGACCTGGACCAGGCCGATGCCTGGCTGGAAAACCATGCCGAGAACAATCCGGGGATCGAGCTGAACGGCGAGAATCTTGCCTATGTCATCTACACCTCCGGTTCCACCGGCAAGCCCAAGGGCGCCGGCAACCG
>NZ_KV813534.1:0-944 GCF_001813645.1 Pseudomonas sp. HMSC063H08 | reverse complement strand
CAGTCGCACCTGAAGCTGCCGCTGGCGCAAGGTGTGCAGCGGATCGACCTGGATCGCGGTGCGCCCTGGTTCGAGGATTACAGTGAGGCGAACCCGGATATTCATCTCGATGGCGAGAACCTCGCCTATGTCATCTACACCTCCGGCTCCACCGGCAAGCCCAAGGGCGCCGGCAACCGCCATTCGGCGCTGAGCAACCGCTTGTGCTGGATGCAGCAGGCCTATGGGCTGGGCGTCGGCGACACGGTGTTGCAGAAGACCCCGTTCAGCTTCGACGTGTCGGTCTGGGAGTTCTTCTGGCCGCTGATGAGCGGGGCGCGTTTGGTGGTGGCCGCGCCGGGCGACCATCGCGATCCGGCGAAGCTGGTGGCGCTGATCAACCGCGAAGGGGTCGACACGCTGCACTTCGTGCCGTCGATGCTGCAGGCCTTCCTGCAGGACGAAGACGTCGCCTCCTGCACCAGCCTGAAACGCATCGTTTGCAGCGGCGAGGCGCTGCCGGCGGACGCCCAGCAGCAGGTGTTCGCCAAGCTGCCGCAGGCCGGCCTCTATAACCTCTATGGCCCGACCGAGGCGGCCATCGACGTCACCCACTGGACCTGCGTGGAGGAGGGCAAGGACGCGGTGCCGATCGGCCGGCCGATCGCCAACCTGGCCTGCTACATCCTCGATGGCAACCTGGAGCCGGTGCCGGTGGGCGTGCTCGGCGAGCTGTACCTGGCCGGTCGGGGCCTGGCCCGTGGCTACCACCAGCGTCCGGGGCTGACTGCCGAGCGTTTCGTCGCCAGCCCGTTCGTGGCTGGGGAGCGGATGTACCGCACCGGCGACCTGGCGCGCTACCGCGCCGACGGGGTGATCGAGTACGCCGGGCGGATCGACCACCAGGTGAAGCTGCGCGGCCTGCGCATCGAGCTGGGCGAGATCGAGGCGCGCCTGCTGGAGCA
>NZ_KV813533.1:425-32905 GCF_001813645.1 Pseudomonas sp. HMSC063H08 | reverse complement strand
CTACCTGCAACCGTGACGACACCGCTGCGCCGACGTTTCACGGCGGATATGCGTCCCGCGGCCCCGTAGTCGGGCCGTAGGGCGAATAACGCCACCGGCGTTATCCGCCGCTGCGCCGACGTTTCATGGCGGATAACCGCAAGCGGTTATTCGCCCTACGCGGCCTCGAAGCTCACCCGTTTTACGGTGGATAACCGAATGCGGTCATGCGTACCGCGGCCTCGGAGCCGGGCTGTAGGGCGAATAACGCCACCGGCGTTATCCGCCGCTGCGCCGACGTTTCATCGCGGTAAACGGTCATCCGTCCCAGCCGAACACCCATCGATTCGAACACTCGAGAAAAGGAAGCACCCATGAGCGAACCCATCGATATCCTCATTGCCGGCGCCGGCATCGGCGGCCTCAGTTGCGCCCTGGCCCTGCACCAGGCCGGCATCGGCAAGGTCACGCTGCTGGAAAGCAGCAGCGAGATACGCCCCCTTGGCGTCGGCATCAATATCCAGCCGGCGGCGGTCGAGGCCCTTGCCGAACTGGGCCTCGGCCCGGCGCTGGCGGCCACCGCCATCCCCACCCACGAGCTGCGCTACATCGACCAGAGCGGCGCCACGGTATGGTCCGAGCCGCGCGGCGTGGAGGCCGGCAACGCCTATCCGCAGTACTCGATCCATCGCGGCGAACTGCAGATGATCCTGCTCGCCGCGGTGCGCGAGCGCCTCGGCCAACAGGCGGTACGCACCGGTCTCGGCGTGGAGCGCATCGAAGAGCGCGACGGCCGCGTACTGATCGGCGCCCGCGACGGACACGGCAAGCCCCTGGCGCTCGGTGCCGATGTGCTGGTCGGCGCCGACGGCATCCACTCGGCGGTCCGCGCGCACCTGCATCCCGACCAGGGGCCGCTGTCCCACGGTGGGATCACCATGTGGCGCGGCGTCACCGAGTTCGACCGCTTCCTCGACGGCAAGACCATGATCGTCGCCAACGACGAGCACTGGTCGCGCCTGGTCGCCTATCCGATCTCGGCGCGCCACGCGGCCGAAGGCAAGTCGCTGGTGAACTGGGTGTGCATGGTGCCGAGCGCCGCCGTCGGCCAGCTCGACAACGAGGCCGACTGGAACCGCAACGGGCGCCTGGAAGACGTGCTGCCGTTCTTCGCCGACTGGGACCTGGGCTGGTTCGACATCCGCGACCTGCTGACCCGCAACCAGTTGATCCTGCAGTACCCGATGGTCGACCGCGATCCGCTGCCGCACTGGGGCCGGGGACGCATCACGCTGCTCGGCGACGCCGCCCACCTGATGTATCCGATGGGCGCCAACGGCGCTTCGCAGGCGATCCTCGACGGCATCGAGCTGGCCGCCGCGCTGGCGCGCAACGCCGACGTGGCCGCAGCCCTGCGCGAATACGAAGAAGCGCGGCGGCCGACCGCCAACAAGATCATCCTGGCCAACCGCGAACGGGAAAAAGAGGAATGGGCCGCGGCTTCGCGACCGAAGACCGAGAAGAGCGCGGCGCTGGAAGCGATCACCGGCAGCTACCGCAACCAGGTGGAACGGCCACGCTAGCAACACCGGGCAGGCCACCGCGCCTGCCCTCTCCCGCCTCTCCCGTCCGCGGGAGAGGCGGCATCCGTGCGGGTGCCGGGCGCTGCGCGCCTATCGGCAGCGCCTCAGGCCTCTTCCGCCCGCCCCTTCCACTCCCCGCGCCCCTCGCCGGCCTGCAGGCGCAGGGCGAGCAGCAGGGCCAGCACCGCCAGGGCGCTGCCGGTGAGGAAACCGCCGGCATAGCCGATCTGCGCGGTGAGGCTGACCAGGAACGAAGACGCCAGCATCTCGCCGAGGTCTCGGGTGCTCTGCACCGCGGTGACATCGGTGCCGGCCTGGCCGCCCTGGCCGGCGAAGCGCATCGCCGCGGTGAGGATCGCCACCGAGGTGATGCCGGTGGCCAGCGAGCCGATCAGCACGCAGGTCCACGCCAACCCTTCGCTCAGTGCCAACCAGCGACCGGCCTGCAGATACCAGAGCAGCGCCGAACAGCCGGCGAGCACCACGCCAAGGGCGAAACCGCGCCACAGGCCGATCCGCCTGACCAGCCAGGCGCCGCCGCCGCAGCCGAGGAATACCGTGACCAGGCCACCGCTCATGCCCAGCCGGCCGATGTCCTGCAAGGCCCAGCCGGCATCGCTGAGGTACAGCTTGGACAGGCCGAAGCCGGATACCGCGGTCATCGCCGACAGCAGTGCCAGCGCCAGCAGCGAAGGCGCCAGCGGCCGACGCAGGAAGCGCAGCAGGCTGGCCTTGGCGGCCGGTGCCGGGGGGAGTTCTTGGGGGTCGCCGCGCCCCAGGGCGAGCACGCAGCACAGGCTTGCCAGCGGCACGCAGGCCATGACCAGGAACGCCGTGCGCTGGCCGAAATGCCCGGCGAGGATCAGGCTGCCGGCGCCGCCGCCGAAGAAGCCGATCATCACCCCGGCGATCTGTACCGCGTTGACCTTGGCCAGCAGCTCGCCGCTGAAGTGCTCCGCCGCCATGCCGTCGGTGGCGATGTCCTGGGTCGCGCTGGCCAGCGAAGCCAGCGCCAGCAGGCCGACCGCCCAACCGGCGCTGGCCACGCCGAGGCCAAACGTCGCCAGGCCGAGCAGGCAGGCGAGGACGATGCATTGCATCGGCAGGATCCAGCTACGCCGCCGGCCGAAACGGCGCGACCAGTGATTGTCGACCCAGGGTGCCCAGAGGAACTTGACCACCCAGGGCAGCCCCACCAGGGGCAGGAAGGCCAGCGCCTGCAATGCCGCGCCATCCTGGCGCAGGAGGGTGGGCAGGGCGTCCATGGCCAGGCCGATGGGAATGCCCTGGGACAGGTAGAGCAACGCCAGGGTGATGACCAGGCGGCGGTGGCGATACAGCTCAAGCATGGTGGTCTCCGGTGACACGGGGGTGGGCGGGTGGCGCGGCGGCGCGCGCCTGCATCCAGGCGTGCCGGATGAGCAGCGCGCCGCAGAGGATCAGGGTGAGGTCGGGGCCCAGGGCCGGCAGCCGGCCGCGCATGAGCCAGGGCGCCAGGTGCGCGACGGCGGCCGCCAGGCAGGCCAGCCCGGCGACGCCGAGCAATCCGCGCGCCAGCGGCCAGTCGCCCGGCAGCAGCAACGCCGCCAGACCAGCGGCGCCCCACAGGACAAGGAACAGCCGCCCCGGCCAGGGTCCGGCGAGCAACTCCGAGGGCGCGAGTTGCAGCCCCAGCAGGAGCAACGCGGCCGCAGCCACCAGGCCGGCGCAGAACCCCTGGCTCAGGCGCCGCAACAGCCGTGCGCGGGCGTCCGGCGCCGAGGCGCGTCGTTGCAGCCACAGGTACAGGCCGCTGGCGCAGAGCAGGCAGGCGCCGAGGCCCATCGCCAGGTGCAGGCCGCGCAACGCGGCGGACCAGCCCGGCCCGAGCCACTGGTACTGGGCGAAATGCAACGGCTGCACGGCGATGAAGGCGCGCAGCCAGAACCCGCGCTGCGCCGAGCTGCGCTCGCCGAGCAGGGCGCCGTCGGCCAGCCGATAGCGGTGCCGCTCGAAGTTCGCGGTACTCGGCAGGCCACGCTGGATACCGGCGATCTCCACGCTGCCGGCGACATCCCCGGCATGGCTGAGGCTCAAACGCTGGGCAACGAAGCCGGGCGCCCGCACGGCATCGCCGGCAAGCAGGCGGTCGAGATCGATGCGGGACGCCAATGGCCGCCCCTCGGCGGCGGGCGGCGGCGGTCCCATCAACTCGACAAACACCCGGTTCGGTTCCTGCGGGTAGGCCACCGGCGCCAGCAACAGGGTCCCGAGAGCGCCCAGCCCGCTGAGCGCGCCGGTGAAACCGAACAACAGCAGCCAGGGCAGTCCCCAGATGCCGATCAGGCCATGCAGGTCGAACAGCGCCAGGCGCAGCCCGCGATCCCGCCGCCAACGCCGCAGGTCGCGCCAGCGGCGGCTGTGCAGCAGCACGCCGGCCAGGCACAGCAGCAACAGCGATACGCCGAACAGGCTGACCAGCACCCGCCCGGGGAAGCCGACGAACAGGCTCTTGTGCAGGTTCAGCAGGAGGTCCAGCGCCGGCGTCGGTGGCAGCACCCGGCCGCTGGCCGGGTCGAGGTCCAGCCGGCAGTCCAGGCGCGCATCGCAGACGCTGAAGGCGGCATGGCCGGGAGCGGGCAGCAGCAGGGTCGCATCGCCGATGTCGACGCCTTCCTCGCCCGCCCGTTCGAGCAGGCGCTCCAGCGCAAGGGCTTCTCCTCCCGCCTGCGCCGGGGCCCGCAGCCACTCGCGCAGGTCGTCGTGGCCAAGACTCCAGGCGCCACTGAACAGCACCACGAACAGCAGCACGCCGAACAGCGCGCCGGCGCCACCGTGCAGCGAGAGCAGGAGAGGACGCGCCGCCACTTCAACCGCGCCCCGCCAGCAGCCACAACGCCAGGCCCAGTGCCAGCAGGCTACCGCCCAGGCGCCAGGCGAAGTTGCCCGGATCACGCGCCAGCAACCCGCCGACAAGCAGCAACAAGCCCACCCCGAGCGCGCCGAAGAGCCCGGCGTAGAGACGCTCGAGCGGGTCGTCCAGGGGCAGCCCGCGAGTCAACAGATAGCCGCTGGCGGTCGCCGCCGCCAGGCTGCCGGCGAGCGCCAGCGGAACCCGCCAGGCCCAGCCGAAGCCCGACCGGCGCGGCATCAGAACGCGCCCCGCAGGCTGACGTTGAAGCTGCGCGGTTCGCCGTAGCGGTTGTTCCAGTTGGGGTTGGACAGGCTCTGGTAGTAGGTCCGGTCGAACAGGTTGTTGACGTTGACCGCCGCCGTCCAGTGCTCGTCGATCTTGTAGCCCAGGCGCATGTTGACCAGTGCGTAGCCGCCCTGGCGCATGCTCACGCCGCGGTAGTCGACGCTGTAGTCGCTCTGCGCCTGGAGTCCGCCGCCGACGCTCCAGCGCCGATCCTGCCAGGGCAGGTCGTAGTTGCTCCACAGGCGCAGCAGGTGCCTCGGGGTGAAGGTGGAGTAGCGCGTCCCCGAGTCGTTCTGGCTGTCCTTGAGGTACTCGGTGCTGGTGTAGGTGTAGCCGGCCGAGAGACTCCAGTAGGGCGTCAGGTAGCCGGTGCCTTCCAGCTCGAAGCCCTGGCTGCGCACCTTGCCGCCGCTGATGTAGAACGGATTGTTGGGCGGCCCCGGATGGTCCGGGTCTTCCTGCGGATTGTTCTCCAGGTCGATGCGGAACGCCGCCAGCGACAGGTTCAGGCGGCCGTCGGCCAGTTCGCCCTTGATCCCGGTTTCGTAGGTCTTGCCTTCCACCGGGCTCAACGGCTCGCTGTTCCAGGTCTGGCGATCCGCCTGCGGCTGGTAGACCTCGGCGTAGCTGACATACCACGACCAGTCCCTGGCGAAGTCCCAGATCAGCCCGCCGTAGGGCGTGAACTGGCGACCGGGCTTGAAGCGGGTGGCCGGGGTGTCCTGGTCCCACCAGCTTTCGCGGCCGCCGACCACCAGGGTCAGCGGCTCGGCGAGCTTGATCCGACCCAGGGCATAGAGGCCTTTCTGGGTGGTGGTGGTGGTGCCCGGCGAAGTGTACTGGCCGATCTGCGGGCGCGGCACGCCGTGCGGGTCCCAGCGGTAGACATTGACCGGGGTGTTCGGCAGGTTGAGGAAGCGTGCGGTGTCCTGGCGGGTCTCGCCCTGGGCGTAGGTGACCCCACCGAGCAGTTCGTGGGTCAGGCCGAACAGTCGCACCGGCCCATTGAGGTTGGCGTCGAGGCTGCGCTGGATGCTCTTGAACTTGTAGGCGGCGCCCGTCAGCTGGCCACCGTCGCCGGTCTGCGGTTCGATGGCGCCGAAGGAGCCGGCGTAACGCAGGCGCGAATCGGCTTCCTGGTATTCGGCGCTGACCTTGCCTTTCCAGCCGCCGCCCAGTTGCTGTTCGAGGGAGCCGAAGGCGCGGTAGGTGTCCCACTTGAAGCGGTCCCAGTCGACATCGAGGTAGGTGTCGCGGGACAGCCCGAGATTGGACCCATCCTTGGCCATCGGTACCCCGGCCATGTTGGTGATCGAGTCGATGTGCTGGTATTGCGCACCGACGGTGAGCAGGGTGTCGGGGCTCAGGTCGAACTCGGTCACCCCGTAGAGCAGGCGGGTGCCCTGGTCGGCCACGTCGTAGAAGTAGTCGCGGTCCTCGTAGGCGGCCACCGCTCGGCCGCGCACGTTGCCGCTGGCGCTCAGCGGGCCGCCGACGTCGACCTCGGCGCGGTAGCGGTCCCAGCGCCCGGCGCTGAGGGTAGTGCTGGCGGCGAATTCGCGCTGCGGCCGCTTGCGCACCAGGTTGACGGTGGCCGCCGGGTTGCCGGTGCCATGCAGCAGTCCGTTGGAGCCGCGAAGGATCTCGACCCGCTCGTAGATCGCCATGTCCTGCGGCGAACTGGCAGTATTGCCAAGCAGCGCCGGCACCCCGTCCAGCTCGAAGGAGTCGACCTTGAAGCCGCGCACGTAGTAGGCGGTGGTCAGCAGCTGGAACGGCTGCACGGTGACCCCGGTGGCCTGCTGCATGGCTTCGTCGAGGCTGAACAGATTCTGCTGTTCGAGGCGCTCATGGTCGATGACGCTGGCGGACTGCGGCAGCTCGCGCGGCTTGAGCGGCACCTTGCCCAGGGTAGTCACCCCCGGCGGCTGGGTGGCAGACGTGCTTTCTCCGCTGATCACCATGTCCGGCAGTTCCGTCTCGCCGTCCTTGCGCGCGTCGGCCACGGCCGCCGCCAGCGGACTCAGCGCCAGCAGCAGCCCCAGGCACAACGGGGTGTGCCGATTGCGGGCGATGCCCTGGCGTCCCTTGATCACCTTCGTCTCCGTTTTCATCGTTCGAACAGCCTCGGGGGATATACGATTTGATAATGCTTATCATTATGAAGAAATCGTCTCCGGGGCTTTTTCGATTGCCGGTCTTTCTCTATTGATCCACGACCGTCGCGGAACTTTCCTCGCCCGCCAGCCCGACGAAACCGGCATACCAGTCGTCCCGGACGAGCAGATCGGCGTGACGTCCGCTGAGGCGCAGGCGCCCCTCCTCCAGCAGCAGTACCTGGTCGGCCTGACGCGCCAGCGCCGGGCGGTGGGTCACTACCAGCAGGGTGCGCCGGCCGCGCAACCCGAGCAGGCTGCGCAGCACCTGCGCCTCGCTGGCGGCGTCGAGGCTGGCGGTGGGCTCGTCGAGCAGCAGCAACGGCGCTGCCGAGAGCAGCCCGCGAGCCAGGCACAGGCGTTGCCGCTGGCCGCCGGACAGCAGCGCGCCGCCGGGACCGACATCGCTGTCCCAGCCCTGCGGCCAGGCCTCGATCTCTTCCAGCAGGCCAACCGCCCGCGCCGCCTCGCGCAGCGCTTCGAGATCGGCGTCCGCTCGCGCCATGCGCAGGTTCCAGGCAACGCTGCCGCGGAACAGGCCGTTGTCCTGGAACACCAGGTTGCGACTGGCGGCGAGGGTCGTTTCGCTCAACCGGCGGATATCCACGCCACCCAGCAGGACACGCCCGGCATCGACGTCGTAGAGCCGCCCGAGCAGCGCCAGCAGACTGCTCTTGCCGGCCCCGGAGGGTCCGACGAGGACGTTCAGCGAACCCGGCTCCAGCCTCAGGGAAATGTCCTCGAGCAAGGCGCGGCCATCTTCCAGGCGCAATTCCACGGCCTCGGCCGCCAGGCTGGCGTCGTGCGGCCGCTCGCCCGGCTCGGGGCTGTGCAGCGGAGCCAGGGCGAAAACCCGCAGCAGGGTGTCCAGCGCCTGCCAGGCGCCGCGCAACGCCTGGTCGAGATGGGTGAGCTGGGCCAGCGGCTCGATGAAGCGCACCAGCAGCACCAGCACGGCCACCAGCCGCGCGCCGTCCAGCCATTGCCGCTCCACCGCCCAGGCGCCGCCGAGCAGGGCGAAGGCGAACGCCGCCTGCACCGCCAGGGCGAAGCCGAGGCCGCTGGGCAGGCTGCGCCGCAACAGTTCCAGGGTGCTGCGGTGGAGACTGCGCAAGGCCTCTTCCAGCCCCTGGCGGGCGACGCTTTCGCGCTGCGCCGCGCGCAGCAGCGGCTGGCGTTCGGCGAACGCCTGCAACTGCCGTGCGGCGTCGCGCTCGGCGGCCAGCCGGGCATCCTCCGCCGCCAGATTGCGCCGCCCGCTCCAGCGCAACAGCGCGGCGAGGACGGCACCGGCGACGAGCAGGCCGAGGGCGATGGACGGGTCGATCAGGAACAGCCCGAGGATCACCCCGAGCGGCGTCACCATCGCGGCGATCAGCGGCCCCAGCAGGTGCGCCGGAATGCCCATCGCCTGCATCACCGGGCCGCGCAGCAGGCCTTCGGCCGGCGCGACCCGGCGCAGCGCCGGCGGCGCCAGGCGCGGCAAGCGCGCCACCAGGCTGCGCACCAGTCCAGCCGCCAGCGAGCCGCCGGCGGCGAAACCGCGACGCAGGGCCAGGTACTGCAACAGCGCCTGCGCCAGGCTCAAGCCGAGCAACGCGGCGACCCAGCGCCAGGGCAACGCGCCTTCGGCGAACCAGGCCTCGACCAACGGCACCAGCAATACGCCGCAAGCGGCGTCCAGCAGCGCCGCCAGGACCCCCCAAGCGCTCGCCCGGCGCAACGCGGCACGGCAGTCTTCGGGCAGCGCACGCATTCGTTCGAACAGGGTCATGCCGCCACCTCCGCGCTGTTCTGTTCACGCCACAAGCGCGCATAGGCGCCGTCCGCCGCCAACAGCGCCGCGTGCTCGCCGCGTTCGACCAGACGGCCAGCGACCAGCACCAGGATCAGGTCGGCATCGCTGACTTCGGCCAGACGATGGGCGACGATCACCCGGGTCCGGCCGCCGCCACGCTCGCGCAGGTTGTGCAGGACCTGCCGGGCGGTCTGCGGATCCAGCGCCGAGGTCGGCTCGTCGAGCAGCAACAGGCGCGCCGGCGATAGCAGCGCACGGGCCAGGGCCAGTCGTTGCAGTTCGCCGCCGGACAGTTGCAGGTCGCGTCCCGGCACGCTGTCGTAGCCACGCGGCAGGGCCATGATGCGCTCGTCGAGGCAGGCGTCACGGGCCGCCTGGCGAATCTCCTGGAGATCGGCATCGGGGCGGAACAGGGCGATGTTGTCGGCCAGGGATATCTCCAGCGCCGCCGCCTGCTGGCCGACCAGCGCGATATGCCGGTGGCGCACGGCATCGGGCATGTCCTTCAGTGCCAGGCCGCCAACCTCCAGTTCGCCGCGCTGCGCGTCCATGTAGCGCGCCAGCAGGTGCAGCAGGGTGCTCTTGCCGGAGCCCGAGGGGCCGACCAGGGCCACCAGGCTGCCATCCTCCAGCTCCAGGTCGATATCGGCCAGGACCTCCACGCCTTCATAGGCATGGCCCAGGCCGTGCAGCGCCACCGCGCCATCGACCGGCTCGCGGGTCGAGCGGCCCTCGGCCAACGGCGCCTGGTCGAATACCTGCTGCAGGCGCTCGGCGGCGGCGCGCGCGCCCAGCAGCGCGTCGCCGCCGTGGCCGAGCGCCTGCACCGGGGCGGCCAGGGCCCGCAGCAGGAGCAGGAAGGCACAGGCCTGGCCGAGCGCCAGCGGCACGCCGAGGGCATCCAGGACCAGCGCGCCGAGCAGGACCCAGGCCAGCAGCCAGGGCGTCGACAACTGCACGTAGACCAGCGCGGCGAGGTGGCCGACCCGCTTCACCCAGGCGCCGAACGCTTCGCCGAAGGCCGCCGCCGACGCCTCGGCGCCCTGTTGTATGCCGGCGCCGGGGTACTGTCGGGCCAGCAGCAGGTTGTGGGCGAATTCGCCATAGTCCGCCGAGAGCCTTTCCAGCGCGGCGTTGCGCCGCAGCACCAGGTCGCGGTAGCGCGCCGAGCGCAGCAGCAGGAAGCCGGCGGCGGCCAGCACCAGCGGCAGCAGGCAGAACAGCAACAGCCAGGGGTGCAGCCAGGCCAGCCAGAGCAACGCGACGAGCGGCACCACCAACAGGTTGCTGAGATCGTTGGGAGCGTGCGCGATCAGTTGGTGCAGGGCCCGCACGTCCTGCTCCACGAGGCGCGCCACGCCGTCCGGGCCCTGGCGACCGAACCAGTCCAGCGGCAGCCGTTGCAGGTGCGCCAGCAGGCGCAGGCGCAGGTCGTTGCAGAGGTCCGCGTCGACCCGGTGGGCCAGGTGCGCGGCCAGCGCCTGGCAGCCCAGCCAGGCCAGCACCGCCAGCAGCACCAGGGCCAGCAGGGCCGGCTGCGCCTGGCCGCGCGCCAGCGGCTCGGCGAGCCAGGCGAGAAGCATCCAGGGCAACAGCGAGCAGAGCCCGGCCAGGGCCTGCAACCCCATGGCCACCGCCAGCCGCCAGCGATAGGTGCGCAGCAGGCGCCACAGCACCGGGGTCACGAGGCTTGCTCCAGCACCTGTTCCAGGCTCGCCGGCGCCAGCGACGCCGGCGGCGCCTCGGGGAAGCCAAGGCGCTCGCCGATCCTCTGCCACAGGGCGGCGACCTCCAGGCTGCGCTGGTTGCGCCGGCGCACCTCGTCGCCGTCGGCGAGCAGCGCCAGCGCCTCGGCCGCCGCCGCCGGCCACAGGCGCTGGTGCACCTGGGCCCAGCTGCACGGTTCGGCATACCAGAGCTGGGCGCTGGGCAGCGGTTCGCCGGCTATCTCGTCGAACAGCGCGAACAGGCCGTCGTCATCCTCTGCCGGTACCGCCACCGCAGGCGTCCACAACAACGGGCCATGGGGGCTGAGCAGGCTCAGCGTGCCGCGATCGGTGGTCAGGCTGACGCGCTGCAACAAGGTCATGCGCCCGTCGTCGGCGGCCGCCAGTTCGTTGAGCACGTGCAGGCTCAACGGCACTTCCGCCAACACCAGGGACAGCCCGCGCATCGCCGACAGGTCATTCGAGGGCGACTCCAGCGACCAGGGGCCGACGCCCTCCAGCAACGCGGCGAGGATGTCCAGGGTGGCGAAGCCGACCTGCACCCCGCAGGCCGCGTCCAGGTGGCGGATGCCGCGCCGGTGGTGCAACTGGCGGCCCAGTTCGATGAAACGCGCCACCGCCGGCAACTGCGGATAGAAGGTGTTGAGCAGGCAGCGCCGGCCCAGGCGCTCGGCGCTGCGCAGCAGGTCCTGCCATTCGCGCGGCAGCAACGGATGCTCGATCAGCACGTCGATGCCACGCGCCATCAGCGCCTCGGCCAGCGCCGGGCCCTGCTCGCCGCGTGCCGCGCCGCCGACCGCGACGCAGGCCAGGCGGACATCGTCGGGCAACGCCTCGACCTCGCACCAGGTCTCCACCCCGAGGCGCTCGGCCAACGCCCGCGAACGCCGGCTGCCCTGGCCAAGGATGCCGCGCAGGACGAAGCGCGGATCGGCGGCGACGCCGGCGGCATAGAACTGGCCGAACCGGGAACCGGCGACCACCACGGAACGGACGTCGCTCATCGGCTCGCCTCCTCTGGCATGGGTTTCGACAAGGATTGCGCCAGGGCTTCGCCCAGGCAGTCGAAGTGCCCGCCGGGCACCTCGTGGATGCCGCACGCGCCAAGCGCGGCGGCCTGCCATTGGGTCTCCAGGGCCTCGGCGTAGCGCGGCACCAATGGGTTGCCGGCGTCCGGCACGAACAGCCGCAGCGCGCCGACGTAGGGCTCCAGCGCCGCGGCCTGGCTGGCACGCACCGAGTGACAGAACAGCCGGTAGAGGGTGTCGCGTTCGACGCTGGCGGCGTCGGCGCTACCGCTGGCCGCCTGTAGCACGCGGCCGCGCAGGGCGACGAGATCGGCCAGGCCCGGTAGCCCCGCCAGCGCCTCGGCGCCCAGGCGCTCCGGTGTCTGCGCGAGCGCCGCCTGCACCGCCAGGCCGAGACGTTCCGGCGCGGGGAAGCCGAGCGCCGCGGTATCCAGGCCGAGGGTCGCGGCGAAGCTGAACAACAGCAGGCGCTCGTCGTCCACCCGGTAGGGAATCCGGTAGCTGGAGACGATATCCAGTTGGCGCACGCGCACCCCGCGCTGGACCAGGGACTTGGCGGTCTCCAGGGCGACCAGCCCGCCGGAGCAGTAGCCGAGCAGGTCGACCTCACGCAGCCCGGCGCCATGGAGCGCCTCGGCGTAGCGGCGGCCGAGGCAGGCGTTGAGATGCTCGGCGGGGATCGCCAGGTAGGCGTCGCTGTCATGCACGGCCAGGCCCAGCAACGGCCGCCCCTCACCCAGGCCGCGAAGCAGCGGGCGGTACGGCAGCAGCGTGCCGAGGCCTTCGTGGACCAGCACCCGCGGCACGCCCTCGCCGGGCACCAGGCGCACCAGCGGGTCGAGCGCCACCGCGCCCTCGGCGAGCGGTGCGCGCGACATGCCGGCCTGCGCCGGGGCGACGCCGCGCGCCGCGGCCAGGGCTGGCCCACGGCCCTCTTCCGGCGCGCTGCGCAGGCGTTCGGCCAGGCCGCGCGGCGTCGGCTGGCTGAGCGCCCAGCGTAGCAGGCGATCGAACGGATGCCGGCGGGCGCTTTCCAGGCGTTCGCGCAAACGGGCGATCAACTGGGCGATCAACAGCGAGTCGCCGCCAGCCCCGAAGAAGTCTTGCTCGACGCCCAGCGAAGGGTTGTCCAGCACCTCCCGCCAGAGTGCCAGCAGCGCATTCTCCAGTTCGTCGGCCGGTGCCTGCGCGACGCCATGCCGAAGGTCCGCCTGGGGCTGGCGGGCAAAGCCGGTCAGGGCCTTGCGGTCGATCTTGCCGTTGCCGGTGACCGGCAGGCGTTCGAGCACGCGCAACTGCGCCGGGAGCATGTAGCGCGGCACCCGCGCTTCGACGAAGGCCAGCAGCTCGGCCGGCTCCAGGCGGGCGCGGTCGGTCTTGCAGCGAGCCAGCAGGACATCGTAGCCAAGCAGGTCGAGAGCGCTGCCCGGCGGCACCACCCCACAAGCCAGGTCGCCACCCTGTGCCGCCAGCCACTCCAGCCATTGCCCGGTGTGGACGAACAGTTGGCGGCGCTCGTCGCGGAGGTCGCGCGGGTTTTCCATCATCAGGCTCTGGCTGACGCTGATCTCGTTGTGCTCGCGCGTCAGTTCCTGGATCACCAGCCAGGCGTCGGCGCTCAGCAACTCGCGCAGGCCGGCCAGCAGCGCCGGGGTGTCCAGCGCGTTGTTCAAGGCCCCGGAGCTGAGCAGGATATCCACCGAGTGCGGCGCCACGCCCTGGTCGAGAAGATCGCCGTTCATGTCGAAGCGGCCGAAGCGTACCCACGGCTGGTCGGCGAAGCGCTCGCGGGCGGCGGCGAGGAAGTAGCTGGAAACGTCGGTGAACAGGTAGTCCACCTCCGCCCCTCGCTGCACCAGCGGCGCCAACCGGGCGATCACCGCGCGGCTGGCGGCGGCGGTGCCGGCGCCAAGCTCCAGCAGGCGCCAGCGCCGTTGCGGCTGGCGCTCGACGATGGCGGCGATGGCCTCGGCCATCGCCTCGTGCAGCGCCTGGGCATGCAGGCCCTGGCTGTACATGGCCTCGGCGATGCGCGCCGAGCCCTGCGGGAACATCAGCGCCGCCGGGCTGATCCGCCCGGCCAGTTGCTCGCCGAGGGATTGCGCGCTGTCACGCAGGTAGGCGACCAGCTCGGCCGGCCAGAGCGCCGCCGGCGCGCAGCCGGCGAACGCCGTCCAGGCGTCCTCCGGACTCTGCGCGGGACGCTCGGCGCAGCCCAGCCAGCCCTCGCCCTCGGCGCGCAGGTAGCCGCCCTCCTCCAGCTGGCGCAACCAGTGGCGCAGCAGGCGCTGGCGCGCCTCGGCGATACCCAGGCGCTGGCACAGGGTGGCGAAGTCCAGCGGCGTCGCACTGGCGAACAGACCGCTGCCGGCCAGCCAGGCGGCCAACGAGGCGAGGCAGGCACGGTCGAGTGCGGCCACCGCCGCGGCGATGCCCTCCTCGCTGCCCCAGTCGCGGCGCAAGGCCTGGGCCGCCCGCTGGCGCACCGCGTCGAGCGCCGTACGCGGATCCTCGCCAGCCTCCGCCGGCGCATGCAGGGTGACGAAGCTGGCCAGGCTGCGCTCGTGGGTCTCGCCGAGCACCACGGTGGCCGCCAGGTTGACCTGCGGATGGGCGCACAGCGCGGCGTCCAGCTCGGCCAGTTCGATGCGGTGGCCGCGAATCTTCACCTGGTCGTCCTCGCGGCCGAGGAACTCGATGCTGCCGTCGGCCAGGTAGCGGCCGAGGTCGCCGGTGCGATACAGGCGACGGCCATCGGGGTGACGGACGAAGCGTTCGGCGGTGCGCTGCGGATCGCCGGCGTAGCCGAGCGCCAGGCCCACCCCGCCGATATGGATCTCGCCGCGCACGCCCGGCGGGCAGCGCCGCCCGCGGGCATCCAGGACTTCCACGCTCTGCCCGCGCAGGGCACGGCCATAAGGGATGCTGGCCAGCTCGGTGTGCTGCGGGCGGATCGGCTGCTCGATCGACCAGATCGCCGCCTCGGTGGCGCCGCCCAGGCTGAACAGCGCGCTGTCCGGCCAGCGCCGCCACCAGCGGGTCGGCAGGCTGACCGGAATCCAGTCACCGGACCAGAGCACGCAGCGCGGTCCCGGCAGGTGGCGTTGCGGCTCGCTCTCCAGGTAATCGATGAGCATCTGGCCTTGGGCCGGCACCGAGTTCCACAGGGTGATGGCGTGGCGTTCCAGCAGTTCCGCCCAGTGCGATGGATCGCTGCCGCGCGCCGGGTCCGGCAGGACCACCTGGGCCCCCGCCGCGGTGGCGCCGAAGAAGTCGTAGACCGAGAGGTCGAAGCTCAGCTCGGCTAGGCCGAGGACGCGGTCGTTGGCGTCGACGCCGTAGCGCTGGTTGATGTCGAGCAGCGTGTTGCTCACCGCCGCATGGCTGAGCATCACGCCCTTGGGCGTGCCGGTGGAGCCGGAGGTGTAGATCACGTAGGCGAGGTCGTCCGCCGCCACCTCCGCCGCGGGCGGTGGCGGCCAGGCGCTGTCGGCGGCCAGCCGGTCGATGGCCACGCAGGCGCAGCCGGCGTCCGGGACATCGCTTTCCAGGCAGACCAGCGCGACCACTTCGGCGCTGGCGAGGATCGCCTGGCGCCGCAGCAACGGCTGGCGGATGTCCACTGGCACATAGGCGGCACCGGCCTGGAGGATGCCGATCACCGCGATCAGTTGCGCGGCGCTTTTCGGCAGCATCACCGCGACCCGCCGGCCACGGCCCGCGCCGTGCGCTTCCAGGACACGGCGCAGGGCGCTGGCGTGCTGGGCGACCTGGCGGTAGCTGTAGCTGCCGGCGGCATCGTGGATCACCGTGGCGTCGGGGGACAGCAGGGCACGCTCGGCGAAACCGGCGGCGATGCTCCGGGCACTACCGGGCAACGCCTGCGGCGGCGCCTCGACGGGTTCCGTGGCATCACCGTCGGTCCAGGCGCGCGGGCTCTGCGCCAGGCGCCGGAGCAGCCCGACGAAGTCGTCGAACATGGCTTCAGCCTGGCCCTCGGGGAACAACCCGAGGCGTATGTCCCAGCCGATCTCCAGGCCGCCGAACTGGTCGGTGACCTGGCAGTCCAGCCAGACCTGCGGGGTCTGGCTGATCATGTAGCGTGGCGCGCGCGGCGCCTCGCCATCGCCGAGCAGGCGCTGCACGCTGCCGATGCCACTGGTGAACACCACCGGCATCAGGTCGGCGCCGCGACCGCGCCGGCGCGCCAGTTCGCGCAGCAGGTCGACGCCGCTGAAGGTCGGGTGGTCGAGGTCGTCGAACATCTGCTCGCCGATGCGTCGGGCACGCTCGACGAAACTGTCGCCGTGGCGGCTGTCCACCGCCAGCAGGCTGAGCGCGGTGAAGTCACCGAGCACCTGCGCCAGCTGCGGATGCAGCGGCGGCCGGTTGAGTACCGTCAGGTTGAGACAGAACGCCGGTGCCTGGCTCCAGCGACCGATGGTCTCGGCGAAGGCTGCCAGGGCCACGCCGGCAGCGCTCAGGCCGTGTTCGCCGGCGCGCGCGCCGAGCGCCTGCCAGGCGGCCTCGTCGAGGCGCGCGTGGAAGTGCCGGAAGCGCGTGGACCGGGTGTCCGGCTGCGCCCGCAGCGGCAGGTCGGGACGCCCCGGCAGCGCGTCGAGGCGCGCCAGCCACCAGTCGCGGTCGCGCTGCCAGGCCGGCGACTGGCGTCGACGCTGCTCGACGCCGACATAGTCGCGGAAGGTCGCCTCCAGCGGTTCCGCCGTCCATTGCGGATCGAGATAGCGGCGGCGCCATTCGCCAAGCAGCAATTGCAGGCTGGCGTAGTCGACCAGGGTGAAATCCACCGAGCAGTGCAGCACGCAGGCATCCTGGCCGATACTCAGCTCGGGGCGCAGGACCGGCCACTGGTCGAGCGCCGCGCAGGCGTGGTCGAGGCGTTCGCGGACCCGCTCCAGGTGCGCCTGGAAAGCGGCCTCGTCGAGCCCCGCGCAGGCATGTACGGTCAGCCGCTGCCAGGGCACCTCGGGCAGCACGCGCTGCCAGGCGTTGTCCTCGATCACCGCGCGCAGCATCGGGTGGCGCTCGACCATGGCGTTCCAGGCCGCCTCCAGGCGCGCCGGATCGGTGTCGGCCGGCCAGTCGTACTCGGCGTACAGCTGGCAGGCGTTACCGCCGTAGTCGAAGGCCGCCTGGCGGCCCAGCACGTAGGCGGCCTGCACCGGGGTCAGCGGGAAGCGCTGGTGGGCCAGGTCGGGTTCGGCGCGCCAGCCAGGGCCGCCCTCCAGGTGTTCCAGCAGAGCCTCGCGCTCGGCCCGCAGGCGCTCGGCGAGGCCGGCGTCGAGGGCGCCCTGGGGGGCGCGATAGCGCAGGCGGCCCGCCTCGCTCCAGAGTTCGATGCGCCGGCTGCGGCAGGTTTCCAGCAGTTCGCCGAGGCTCATAGCACGCCCTCTTCCAGTTGGGTTTCCTCGATTTCGACGGTCTGCGCCTGCAAGTGGCGGGCAAGACCGGCCAGGGTCGGCTGGCGATAGAAGTCGGCCATGCCCAGGCGTACGCCGAAACGCTCACGTATGCCGGCCAGCAGGCGGGTCGCCAGCAGGCTGTCGCCGCCGAGGCTGAAGAAGCTCGCCTCGCGACGACGCACCGGGCGTTTGAGGACTGCTTCCCAGCACTCGGCCAGCGCCTGCTCATGGGCTTCCAGCGGCTCCTCCGCCGAGGGCTCGTGACGACACTCGCCGAGTGCGCGGGTCATGCTCTCGGCCAGGCGGCGACGATCGACCTTGCCATTGCCGTTCAACGGCAGGCTTGGCAGGCACCACAGGCGTTCGGGCCGCATCGCCTGGGGCAGGCGTTGCTCCAGGCCGGCCTGGAGCGCGGCGGCGTCGAGCCCGAGCCCCGCCGCCAGCGCCTCGACCAGGGCGATCCGTTCGCTGCGCCACAGGCAACGCGGCGCCAGTCCCGCAGCGGCGAGATCGGCCAACAGGCTCGGCAGCTCCGCCAGGCGCAGCGGCCGGTCGTCGAGCAAGGCCGCACCGAGCAGCGCCAGTGGCGACTCGCATAGCAGGTCCACCAGCAACAGGCGGCCCTGCGGGCGCAGCAGCGCCGCCGCCAGCGCCAGGCCTTCGCGGCTGGCCGCGTAGGTGTGCAGCGCGGCGAAGCTGATCACCCGGTCGTAGCGACCGAGGTGCTCGGCAGGTAGCAGGCCGTCATCCAGCGCCTGCACCGCGATCCGTTCCGGCAAGCGGGTGGCGGCGGCGTCGAGGAGGACGCGGCTGCGTTCGAAGAGGGTCAGTTCCAGCCCCGGGCGCAACAGCGAGGCCATGCCCTGGTCGAGCCAGAGCCCGGCGCGGGTATCCAGCACCGCCACCCGCAGGCGTTCGCCGGCTGCCGGCGTCGGCAGCGCTTCGAGCAGGCGCGCCAGGGCCTCGCGGCCGTCCGGCAGGCGCGCGGCCACCGCCTGCGGCGCCAGCCAGGGATCGAGGAGCAGCGCGGCCGGCGCCTGTTCGCCGGCGAGCAGGCCGCGCAGAGCGTTGCCCATCGCGGTCAGCCCCGCGGCCTGCCAGCCGAGCCGGCGCAACGCCTCGTCGAGCGACGGCAGCGCGCTGGCGGCGGAGTCCGCTAGCCAGTCCAGCCAGCGCCGGCGCAAACCGTCGTCTAGCTCCAGCGGCGCCTCCAGCAGCGCGCCGAGGATTTCCCGGGTGAGTACCGCCTCGGCCTCTGCCAGGCCGGCGAAGGGCTGTGCGGCCGGTAGTTCCATGGAGCCTTCGGCCCGTGGCGCCAGACGCGGTACCAGCACCGCGCCGAGGCTCGCCACGCCACCGCCGAGCACCGCCGCGCAGGCGCTCTCCACGCCAGCCTGGGCGCACAGCGCGGCCTCCACCTCGCCCAACTCGATGCGCTGGCCGCGCACTTTCACCTGCTGGTCGACCCGACCGAGGAATTCCAGGGTACCGTCGCCCCAGTAGCGACCGCGATCGCCGGTGCGATACCAGCGGCCCTGGGCATCGTGGACGAAGCGCCGGGCGCTGAGTTCGGGATCGTTGCGATAACCGCGGGCCAGGCTGGCGCCGCCGATCCACAACTCGCCGACCACCAGGTCCGGCACGTCGCGCCCGTGGGCGTCGACCACCCGGTAGGCCTGTCCCGGCAATGGCCGGCCGTAGGGAATCGAACGCCAGTGCGGCGGCACCGTATCGACGCTCTGCAGGTTCGACCAGATGCCCGCTTCGGTAGCGCCACCCAGCACATGCAGGCGGCAGCCTTCGGCACAACGTGGGCGCAGGCGGCCGGGCAGGTCCAGGGCCACCCAGTCGCCGGACAGCAGCACCGCCCGCAGACTGCGATAGTCGGCCTGGCTCGCCGGCAGGCTGAGGGCCATCTCCAGCAAGGCCGGCGCCGAGTTCCACAGGCTCACCGCATGCCGCTGGATAGCCTCCGCCCAGGCGGCGGCATCGCGCGCCTGTTCCTGGGCCGGCAGGACCAGGCTGGCACCGGCGCCGAGGCCGCCGAACAGGTCGAAGACCGACAGATCGAAGTCCAGCGCGGAGACCGCCAGCAAGCGGTCCGCTGCGTCCACCCGCAGCAGGTCGAGCAGCGCGTCGATGGTATTGATCGCCGCCGCGTGGCTGACCTCGACGCCCTTGGGCACCCCGGTGGAGCCCGAGGTGTAGATCACATAGGCGCTGGCCTGCGGCGCCAGCGGCACGGGGACGGCCAGCGCCGGGCCGCGCAGCAGGCGCTGGACATCCAGGCGCGGCGGCAAGGCCTGCGGATCGTCCTCCTCGGTGATCGCCAGGCATACCCCGGCGGCCTCTTCGATCAGGCGCCGCCGTGCGGGCGGCTGGTCGATGTCCAGCGGCACGTAGCAGGCGCCTGCGGCGAGCACGCCGAATACCGCCGCGACCTGCTGCGGTCCGCGCGGCAGGCTGACCTCGACCGCGTCGCCGGGGCGCACCCCGGCTTCGCGCAGGCCGCCGGCGATGCGCAGCGCACGCTCGGCCAGTTCGCCGCGGGTGACACGTTGGTCGCGATAGAGCAGCGCGTCAGCATCCGGCGCCTCGGCGGCGCGAAGGAAGAAGTCGCGATGCAGGGTGCGCGCCGTGGCGCATGCCGGCTGGCCGTTGAGCAGGGCCCGGCGCGCCTGCTGCGCCCAGGGCAACGGCAGATCGGCGGGCTGCTCCCAGGCGCTGTCGCAGAGACGCTGGAGCAGCCCCACGTAGGCTTCGAACATGGTTTCCGGCAGACCTTCGGGGAACAGGCCGACGACGCTGTCCCAAGCCAGCAGGATACCGTCGCCCACCCGGTAGAGCTGGTGGTCGAGCCAGACCTGCGGGGTCTGCGAGAGCATGTCGTGGAGATCGCCGAAAGCGTCGCGGAAGGCCGCCGGGACGAAGCCCTCCTCGCCCAGGTTGCTGGCGAACACCACCGGCGCCGAGCGCGGCTGGCCCCGCCGGCGCGCCTCGCGGAGCACCTCCAGGGCGGGGAATGCGGCGTGGTCGATGGCTCCGTGGAGGTTGCGCTGGAAGCTCTTCACCGCCTCGGCGAAGGACACCCCGGCCTGCATCCGGCACTCCAGCAGCAACAGGGTGGTGAAGTCGGCGATCACCTCGCCGATACGCGGGTCGTCGGCATGCCGATCGAACAACGGCACGTTGAGGAGAAATTCCGCGCTTTCGCTCCAGCGCGCCAGGACCAGCGCGAAGGCGCAGCCGAACACGCTGGACAAGGTCACGCCATGCTGCGCGGCAAGACGCTCCAGGCGCCGGCTCTCGCCGGCGGAAAGCTGGAATGCCAGGCGCCGGGTGCGCGGCTGGCGGATGCTTTCCGGCGCGCAGGCCAATGGCAGGGCCGGCGCGTCCGGCAAGCGCGGCAGGCGTTCCAGCCAGTAGTCGCGGGCCCGCGCCGCGGCCTCGGCGCGTTGCGCCGCACGGCGCGCCAGGTAGTCGGCGAAATGCAGCGCCGGCGGCTCCGCCAGGCGCTCCGGCGCCAGGTAGGCAACGCCCAGTTCGGCCAGCAGCAGGCGCAGGCTTTCGACATCGGCGGCAAGCAGGTCGAGACTCAGCCAGAGGCGTTCCTCGCCGCCCGGCATGCGCACCAGCCCGAGCAGGAACACCTGGCCACGCTCCACCGCCAGGCATTCATGGGCGCGCCAGTCGCGCAGCGCCTGCCAGTCGCGCTCGGCCTCGTCCACCTGCAAAGTGCGCCAGTCCTGCAGGTCGAAGCAGGACAGCGGCGGCGTCGGAAGGATCTGCTGGCGACCGTCGAAGAAGCGCGCCCGCAGCATCGGGTGGCGTTGACGCACGCACTCCGCCGCCGCGGCCAGGCGCTGCGGGTCGACATCCCGCGCGCGGAATTCCAGGAAGGCATGGCAGCTGACGTTGCCCAGCACCTCGCCGGCGCCACGTCCCAGCCAGTAGGCCTGCTGCACGGAAGACAGCTCGAACGGCTGGTCGCGATCCTGCGCCGCCGGCAGCGCGACCGTTGCCGGGGCGGACAGCCGGTCCGCGCAGGCCAGCAGGTCGAGCCAGGCCCCCAGGCAGGGGCGCTGCGCCAACTGGGCGAAGTCCAGCGTCGAGCCACGCGCGCGCAGGCGTTCCTGCAGGTACATCAGGCGGATCGAGTCGAGGCCGCAGCCCAGCAGGTCGTCGTCGTCCGCCAGGGCGCGCACGTCGGCAAGCGGTTCGCCGAGCAGGTCGGCGAGCTGCTCGGTCAGCCAGTCGCGCAGGGCGGTACGGGAATCGGGGGGCAGATCCATGGGGGCTCCCTAGGGCAAGCATCTGAAGTCGGTTGCCAGTTCCTGGCAACGATTATCAAATGCGACCTTATCTCACTTGCCTGGGAGGCCTGGCCGGCAATGCTTTAGACAGCCGGACTGTTTCGTTAGATGCAGCGTCATCCCGCAGCGGCGACGCCCCTCCCGTGGCCGGGTCGGGGGTCGTCGCGGAGACTCAGCGGATCTCGCTGGGGGAGATGCCGTAGCGCTTGCGGAAAGCGATGGAGAAATGCGCCGGGCTGTAGCCCACCCGGTAGGCCACCGTGGAGACGTTCGCCTCTTCGTCGCAGAGCATCCGGTGCGCCTCGCGCAGGCGGTACTCCTGCAGGTAGCCGAATACGCTGGCGCCGAACACCTTGCGGAAACCGGCGGTCAGCTTGCGCGGGTTCATGCCCACGCGGCTGGCCAGCGT
The DNA here is from genome assembly GCF_001813645.1 of Pseudomonas sp. HMSC063H08. Lineage (NCBI taxonomy): Bacteria > Pseudomonadati > Pseudomonadota > Gammaproteobacteria > Pseudomonadales > Pseudomonadaceae > Pseudomonas > Pseudomonas sp. HMSC063H08. The sequence continues at coordinate 11,311 of NZ_KV813533.1, read as the reverse complement.
GTCCAGCGACGGTGGTTCCTGCAAGGCGCCGACCAGCAGGTCGCGGGCGGCGTGGATGCGCTCGACCTCGGAGCAGGTGATGCGCGGCTCCTCGACGGGGCGCCCCTCGCCGGAAAGGAACTGGGCGCTGAGCGCGGCCAACTCCAGGGCCTTGCCGCCGAGGTAGAGATCGCGGGTCGGACCGAGCATCTGGCAGGTGGCGATCTGCGAGGCCAACGCCTGCATCGCCCGCGGCGCCGGGCAGCTCATGATCCGCGGATCGCCGCCGGGGCGGCGTATCAGTTGCTCGGGCAGCCAACCGAGGCGGCTGTCCAGGGCTTCGACGCCGAGCTGGACGATGGTGTAGCGCAACGGCTTGTCGGTGCCGTAGATCTGCGCCGAGGTGAAGTCGCCATCGTTGGCGATGGTGCACAGGCTCGGCCCCTCGATGAGGTGCTCGGGCTGGCCGGGAATCCGGCAGCGCAACTGGCCGCTCTGCACGAGGATCAGGCGCAGGCCGCGCTCCAGCGGTTCCTCGAACCAGTCCTCGCTGGCCGAACAGAAGGTTCCGGTCACCAGCTTCATGTTCGGATCGATGTGCGCGATGCCGGGCCGGTTGCCCGGTGCCGGCGCGGCGGCATCGGCCTGTGGCGGAGCAATGATGGTGATGGTCATCAGGTTTTCCTGTAGCCCGGGCGCTGCCGACGCGGCGACGCCTTCCTGGATACGTGGGGGCAGGGGGACTTTTTAGCGGAGATGGACAAAGCGCCCTGCACTCCGCCCCTGCAGCGAATGAAAAAGCCCCGCAATCGAAAGGCGCGGGCTTGCGCGGTCCCTGCCGCCCGCCAATGATAATAAATCTCATTTCCCAGCAATGGCAATCGACCGCATCCACGGAGATCGCATGACTTCCTCGCCCGTCACCCCATCGGCCGTCGACGACGCCCCCGACTGGCCCGCCGCCTTCGTCCGCCGCTATCTCGACGCCGGCCACTGGCAGGACCGGAGCTTCGCCGAAGCCCTGGCCGCCAGCGCCGCGCGCCATCCGCAGCGGATCGCGCTCTGCGACGACGACCAGCGGCTCAGCTATGCCGACCTGCTCCAGCGCTGCCGCCGCCTGGCAGCCGGACTGCGCCAGGCCGGCCTCGCACATGGCGACACGGTGGTGCTGCACCTGCCCAACGGCATCGCCTTCGTCGAGACCTGCTTCGCCCTGTTCCAGCTCGGCGTACGCCCGGTGCTCGCCCTCCCCGCCCATCGCCAGCATGAGATCAGCGGTTTCTGCCGCTTCGCCGAGGCCAAGGCCTACATCGGCGCCGAACGGATCGACGGCTTCGACCCACGGCCGATGGCCCGTGAGCTGCTCGCCAGCGGCGCCTGCCGGATGGCGCTGATCCACGGCGAGGCCGAGGCGCCGCTGCAAGCGCTGGCACCGCTGTACCAGGCCGACGCGCTGGAAGACTGCGCCGCCCGCGCCGAGGATATCGCCTGCTTCCAGTTGTCCGGCGGCACCACCGGCACGCCGAAGCTGATTCCCCGGCGTCATCGCGAGTATCTCTACAACGTCCGCGCCAGCGCCGAGGTCTGCGGCTTCGACGAGCACACGGTGTACCTCACCGGGTTGCCGATGGCGCACAACTTCACCCTCTGCTGCCCCGGAGTGATCGGCACGCTGCTGGCCGGCGGCCGCGTGGTGGTCAGCCAGCGCGCCGATCCCGAGCATTGCTTCGCCCTGATCGCCCGTGAACGGGTCACCCACACCGCCCTGGTACCGCCGCTGGCGATGCTCTGGCTGGATGCCCAGGAAAGCCGCCGCGCCGATCTATCCAGCCTGCGTCTGCTCCAGGTCGGCGGCTCCAGGCTCGGCAGCAGTGCCGCGCAACGCGTCGCACCGGTGCTCGGCTGCCAGTTGCAACAGGTGCTGGGAATGGCCGAGGGGCTGATCTGCTACACCCGCCTGGACGATCCGCCCGAACGCGTGCTGCATACCCAGGGCCGGCCGCTGTCGCCGGACGACGAAGTGCGGGTGGTCGACGCCGAGGGCCGCGAGGTCGGCCCCGGCGAGGTCGGCGAACTGACCGTGCGCGGTCCCTACACCATCCGCGGCTACTACCGCCTGCCCGAACACAACGCCAAGGCCTTCAGCGCGGACGGCTTCTACCGCACCGGCGACCGGGTCAGCCGCGACAAGGACGGCTACCTGGTGGTGGAGGGCCGCGACAAGGACCAGATCAACCGCGGCGGCGAGAAGATCGCCGCGGAAGAGGTGGAGAACCTGCTGATCGCCCATCCGCAGGTGCACGACGCCACCGTCGTGGCGATGCCCGACAGCCTGCTCGGCGAGCGCACCTGCGCCTTCGTCATCCCGCGCCAGCCGGCGCCCTCGGCGCTGAAGCTGAAGCAATACCTGCACGCCTGCGGGCTGGCCGCGTTCAAGGTGCCGGACCGCATCGAGCTGGTTCCGGCCTTCCCCCAGACCGGCATCGGCAAGATCAGCAAGAAGGACCTGCGCGAGCGCCTGCGCCGCGAGCTGGAGGCCCGCGCATGAGCGCCGCCTGGGTCCGGCCGTTCCGCCTGACGCCGATGCCGCGCCTGCGCCTGGCCTGCTTCCCCCATGCAGGCGGCAGCGCCAGTTTCTTCCGTAGCTGGAGCGAACGCCTGCCGCCAGACATCGACCTGCTTGCCCTGCAGTACCCGGGTCGCGAGGACCGCTTCAACGAGGCGCCGGCCACCCGCCTGGAGGACCTCGCCGACGGCGCCGCCCTCGCCCTGCGCGATTTCGCCGACGCGCCCCTGGCGCTGTTCGGCCACAGTCTCGGCGCGGCGCTGGCCTACGAAACCGCCCTGCGCCTGGAAAGCGCCGGCGCGCCGCTGCGCCACCTGTTCGTCTCCGCCCATCCGGCACCGCACCGGCAACGCGGCGGCGCATTGCACCGCGGCGACGAGGCGGTGCTGCTGGAGGACGTCCGCCGCCAGGGGGGCGCCAGCGAGCTACTCGAGGACGCCGACCTGCGCGCGCTGTTCCTGCCGATCCTGCGCGCCGACTACCAGGCGATCGAGACCTACCGACGGGCGCAGCCCATCGCCCTGGCCTGCGCCCTCGACGTCCTCCTCGGCGAGCACGACGAGGAAGTCAGCGCCGCCGAGGCGCAGGCCTGGAGCGACGCCAGCCGGACTCCCGCCAGGCTGCGGCGCTTTCCTGGCGGCCACTTCTACCTGAGCGAGAGGCGCGACGCGGTGATCGAGCACCTGCTGCGCCGCCTCGCACATCCCGACGCCCTTTCCCGAGAGGTTGCATGATGAAAACTCCCGAAGACTGCACCGGCCTGGCGGACATCCGCGAGGCCATCGACCGGATCGACCTGGATATCGTCCAGGCCCTCGGCCGCCGCATGGACTACGTCAAGGCGGCGTCGCGCTTCAAGGCCAGCGAGGCGGCGATTCCGGCGCCCGAGCGGGTCGCCGCGATGCTCCCCGAGCGCGCCCGCTGGGCCGAGGAAAACGGACTCGACGCGCCCTTCGTCGAGGGACTGTTCGCGCAGATCATCCACTGGTACATCGCCGAGCAGATCAAGTACTGGCGCCAGACACGGGGTGCCGCATGAGCCGGCTGGCACCCCTGAGCCAGTGCCTGCACGCCTTGCGCGGCACCTTCGAGCGCGCCATCGGCCAGGCGCAGGCGCTCGATCGTCCGGTGCTGGTGGCGGCGTCGTTCGAGATCGACCCATTGGACCCGCTGCAGGTATTCGGTGCCTGGGACGACCGGCAAACGCCCTGCCTGTACTGGGAACAGCCCGAGCTGGCGTTCTTCGCCTGGGGCTGCGCCCTGGAGCTGCAAGGCCACGGCGAACAGCGCTTCGCCCGGATCGAGGAAAACTGGCAATTGCTCTGCGCCGACGCCGTGGTCGAGGGCCCGCTGGCGCCGCGCCTGTGCGGCGGATTCCGCTTCGATCCGCGCGGCCCGCGCGAGGAACACTGGCAAGCCTTCGCCGATGCCAGCCTGATGCTCGCCGGCATCACCGTGCTGCGCGAGGGCGAACGCTACCGGGTACTCTGCCAACACCTGGCCAAGCCCGGCGAAGATGCCCTGGCCCTGGCCGCCTACCACTGCTCGGCGCTACTGCGCCTGAGGCAGCCGGCCAGGCGCCGGCCCTCGGGGCCGACCGCTGGCGCGCAGGGCGACGCTTCGGCGCTGGAGCGCAGGCAATGGGAAGCCAAGGTGAGCGACGCGGTAAGCAGTGTCCGCCAGGGACGCTTCGGCAAGGTCGTGCTGGCCCGCACCCAGGCCCGGCCTCTCGGCGACATCGAGCCGTGGCAGGTCATCGAACACCTGCGCCTGCAACATGCCGACGCCCAGCTGTTCGCCTGTCGCCGCGGCAACGCCTGCTTCCTCGGCGCCTCCCCGGAACGCCTGGTCCGCATTCGCGCCGGCGAGGCGCTCACCCATGCCCTGGCCGGGACCATCGCCCGCGGCGGCGATGCCCAGGAAGATGCGCGGCTCGGACAGGCCCTGCTGGACAGCGCCAAGGACAGGCACGAACACCAGTTGGTGGTGGAGGCGATCCGTACGGCCCTGGAACCCTTCAGCGAGGCGCTGGAAATCCCCGATGCGCCTGGCCTGAAACGACTGGCGCGAGTCCAGCACCTGAACACGCCGATCCGCGCCCGCCTCGCCGACGCAGGCGGCATCCTGCGGCTGCTGCAGGCGCTGCATCCGACCCCCGCGGTGGGCGGCTACCCACGCAGCGCGGCGCTGGACTACATCCGCCAGCACGAAGGGATGGATCGTGGCTGGTACGCCGCGCCGCTGGGCTGGCTCGACGGCGAAGGCAACGGCGATTTCCTGGTGGCGCTGCGCTCGGCCCTGCTCACGCCGGGCCGGGGCTACCTGTTCGCCGGCTGCGGTCTGGTAGGCGATTCGGAACCGGCCCACGAGTATCGCGAAACCTGCCTTAAGCTCAGTGCCATGCGGGACGCTCTGTCCGCCATAGGCGGCCTGGACGAAGTGCCCTTGCAGCGCGGCGTCGCCTGAAAACGAAGCCCCCCTGCGGCCCGAGGGCGGCAGGGGGTCTTCGAAGGTCTGCCCGTGGCGCGGACGGGCCGCGCCGCAAGGGCGTCGCTTAGAACGGGATGTCGTCGTCGAAGCTGTCGTAGTCCTGGGCCGGCTGCGGCGCCGGTTGCTGCTGCGGGGCCGGACGCGACTGCTGCTGCGGGGCCTGCTGCGGGCGCTGCATGGGCTCGCGCGGGGCGCGCTGCGAGTCGTCGCCGGAGGGGCGGCCGCCGAGCAACTGCATGTTGCCGTTGATGTCGACCACGATCTCGGTGGTGTAGCGATCCTGACCGTCCTGGCCCTGCCACTTGCGGGTGCGCAGGCTGCCTTCGACGTAGACCTGGGAACCCTTGCGCAGGTACTCGCCGGCGATCTCCGCCAGGCGGCCGAAGAACACCACGCGGTGCCATTCGGTGCGCTCCTGTTGCTGGCCGGTCTGCTTGTCCTTCCAGCTCTCGCTGGTGGCGAGGGTGATGTTGGTCACCGCATTGCCGTTGGGCATGTAGCGGGTTTCCGGGTCACCACCGACGTTACCAACCAGAATGACTTTGTTAACCCCACGGGCCATGACGTTCTCCTAAGGTTCAGCATCCGCCCGGCGCGGCCTGGGCCAGGCGCTCGAGGGCGGTGCGATCCACTTGTTGGGTATCCACTTTGACATAGGCGGCGGCCTCCTCGGCCACCACCACGGCGTCTGCCACACCGGGCAACGCCCTGAATCGCTGGACCAGCACCGCGTCCTGCAGCGCGGCGGGCGCGAGCGGCAGGCGAATGCTGGTCACATAAGGCGGTTCGCGCATGGTAACAGCAATCGCCAGCCAGAGGGCAGCGAGCACCGCGCATCCGATGAACACCATGCTCAGCCCGCCGTGCTGGAACATCCAGCCGCCGAGGATGCCGCCCAGCGCCGCGCCGAGGAATTGGCTGGTGGAATACACCCCCATCGCCGTGCCCTTGCCGCCGGCCGGCGAGACCTTGCTGACCAGCGACGGCAACGAGGCTTCGAGCAGGTTGAAGGCAGTGAAGAACACCACCGTGCCGACCACCAGCATGGCCAGGCTGTGACCGAAGACCAGGAAGAACAGTTCGCAGGCCAGCAGGGTCGCCACCGCGCCGGTCAGCACGCGCTTCATGCGACGCTTCTTCTCGGCGTAGATGATGAACGGCACCATGCCGAAGAAACCGACCAGCAGCGCGGTCAGGTAGACCCACCAGTGCTGCTCCTTGGGCAGGCCACCCTCGTGCACCAGCGCCAGCGGCAAGGCGACGAAGCTGGCCATGAGGATGGCGTGGAGGATCAGGATGCCGGCGTCCAGGCGCAGCAGGTCGCCGTGCTTCAGGGTCGGCAGCAGGGCCTGGCGCGCCACGCTGGATTCGCGGTGCTGGGTCATGTGGTCCGGCTGTGGGACGAAGAACAGGATCAGCAGCAGGCCGACCAGCGCCATCCCGGCGGTGAACCAGAACAGCCCATGCAGGCCGAACAGATGGGTCAGCACCGGGCCGAGCACCATGGCCACGGCGAAGGAGACGCCGATGCTCATGCCGATCATCGCCATCGCCTTGGTCCGGTGTTGCTCGCGGGTGAGGTCGGAGAGCAGTGCCATCACCGCCGCCGAGATCGCCCCGGCGCCCTGCAGGACGCGGCCGGCGATCACCCCCCAGATGGAGTCGGCATTGGCCGCGAGGGCCGCGCCGGCGGCAAAGATCAGCAGCCCGACGACGATCACCGGGCGCCGGCCGATGCGGTCGGAAATGGTCCCGAAGGGAATCTGCAGGATCGCCTGGGTCAGGCCGTAGGCGCCGATGGCCAGGCCGATCAGCGCCGGGGTCGCGCCGGCCAGGTCCTGGCCGTAGGTGGCCAGCACCGGCAGGACCATGAACATGCCGAGCATGCGGAAGGCGAATACCAGTGACAGCCCGACGGCCGCTCGCGTTTCGGTACCGCTCATCCGCTCAGTATGTGAGTCGTGCATAACACCCTCATGGAAGAAACCGCTGCAGGGCAAGGCCTCATGCCCCTGCCGATGGCGCCGCCGCCCGCTCCTGGGCGGCCGGGGCAATGCCCGCGCCGGAAAAATGCCGCGCATTCTACCAGTCCGCCCCCTCGCGGCACAGGCGCGCCACTTTGCCGCGCGCTAGCGGCCAGCCGTATAATCAGCGGTTTTCGCCCGCCATGCGAGGCCGCTGTGGATAAGATCCTGATTCGTGGGGCGCGTACCCACAACCTGAAGAACGTCGACCTCACACTGCCACGCGACAAACTGATCGTGATCACCGGTCTTTCCGGTTCCGGCAAGTCTTCCCTGGCTTTCGACACGCTCTATGCGGAAGGCCAGCGGCGCTACGTGGAATCCCTCTCGGCCTACGCCCGGCAGTTCCTGTCGATGATGGAGAAGCCGGACGTGGACACCATCGAAGGGCTGTCGCCGGCGATTTCCATCGAACAGAAGTCCACTTCCCACAACCCACGCTCCACCGTGGGTACGATCACCGAGATCTACGACTACCTGCGCCTGCTTTATGCCCGCGTCGGTACCCCGCGCTGCCCGGACCACGACATCCCGCTGGAGGCGCAGACCGTCAGCCAGATGGTCGACCAGGTCCTGGCCCTGCCGGAAGGCAGCAAGCTGATGCTGCTGGCGCCGGTGATCCGCGAGCGCAAGGGCGAGCACCTGGCGGTGTTCGACGAGATGCGCGCGCAGGGTTTCGTCCGCGCCCGGGTCGACGGCAAGCTCTACGAACTCGACGAAGTGCCGAAGCTGGATAAGCAGAAGAAGCACAGCATCGATGTGGTGGTGGACCGCTTCAAGGTTCGCGCGGACCTCCAGCAACGCCTGGCCGAGTCGTTCGAGACCGCCCTGTCCCTGGCCGACGGTATCGCCCTGGTAGCACCGATGGACGAGGACGAGGATGTCGAGGAGATCATCTTCTCGGCGCGCTTCGCCTGCCCGGTCTGCGGCCACTCGATCAGCGAGCTGGAACCCAAGCTGTTCTCCTTCAACAACCCGGCCGGCGCCTGTCCGACCTGCGACGGCCTCGGCGTGAAGCAATTCTTCGACGCGCGCCGGGTGGTCAATGGCGAGTTGACCCTGGCCGAGGGCGCGATCCGCGGCTGGGACCGGCGCAACGTCTATTACTTCCAGATGCTCGGCTCGCTGGCCCAGCATTACGGCTTCAGCCTGGAAGAACCCTTCGACGAACTCGGCACCGAGCACCAGAAGGTGGTGCTCTACGGCTCCGGCCGGGAAAACGTCGACTTCCGCTATCTCAACGACCGCGGCGACATCGTCAAGCGTTCGCATCCCTTCGAAGGCATCCTGCCGAACCTTGAGCGGCGCTACCGCGAGACCGAGTCGGCCACGGTCCGCGAGGAGCTGGCCAAGTTCCTCAGCACCCAGCCCTGCCCGGATTGCCACGGTACCCGCCTGCGCCGCGAGGCGCGGCATGTGTGGGTCGGCGACCGGACGCTGCCGGCGATCACCGCGATGCCGGTCGGCGAGGCCTGCGAGTATGCCGCCGGACTCAGCCTGACCGGCCGCCGTGGCGAGATCGCGGCGAAGATCCTCAAGGAAATCCGCGACCGCCTGCAATTCCTGGTCAACGTCGGCCTCGACTACCTGACCCTCGACCGCAGCGCCGACACCCTGTCCGGCGGCGAAGCCCAGCGCATCCGCCTGGCCAGCCAGATCGGCGCCGGCCTGGTGGGAGTGATGTACATCCTCGACGAACCCTCGATCGGCCTGCACCAACGCGACAACGAACGCCTGCTCGGCACCCTCACCCACCTGCGCAACCTCGGCAACACGGTGATCGTGGTCGAGCACGACGAGGACGCGATCCGACTCGCCGACTACGTCGTCGACATCGGTCCGGGCGCCGGTGTGCACGGCGGCCAGGTAGTGGCGGAAGGTACGCCCGACCAGGTGATGAACCACCCCGACTCGCTGACCGGCAAGTACCTTTCCGGGCGCAAGAAAATCGCGGTTCCGGCCAAGCGCACCCCGCGCGACAAGAAGAAGCTGCTGAAGCTGAAAGGCGCCCGCGGCAACAACCTGCAGAACGTCAACCTGGAAATCCCGGTCGGCCTGTTCACCTGCATCACCGGGGTCTCGGGCTCCGGCAAGTCGACGCTGATCAACAACACCCTGTTCCCGATCACCGCCACCGCGCTGAACGGCGCGACTACCCTGGAAGTGGCGCCGTACGACTCGTTCGACGGCCTGCAGCACCTGGACAAGGTGGTCGACATCGACCAGAGCCCGATCGGTCGTACCCCGCGCTCCAACCCGGCGACCTATACCGGCCTGTTCACGCCGATCCGCGAACTGTTCTCCGGCGTGCCGGAGGCCCGCTCGCGCGGCTACGGTCCCGGCCGCTTCTCGTTCAACGTCAAGGGCGGCCGTTGCGAGGCCTGCCAGGGCGACGGCGTGATCAAGGTGGAGATGCACTTCCTGCCGGACATCTACGTTCCCTGCGACGTCTGCAAGGGCAAGCGCTACAACCGCGAGACCCTGGAGATCCGCTACAAGGGCAAGAGCATCCACGAGGTGCTGGAGATGACCATCGAGGAAGCCCGCGAGTTCTTCGACGCCGTCCCCGCCCTGGCGCGCAAGCTGCAGACGCTGATGGACGTCGGCCTGTCCTACATCAAGCTGGGCCAGAGCGCGACCACCCTCTCGGGCGGCGAGGCGCAGCGGGTCAAGCTGTCCCGCGAGCTGTCCAAGCGCGACACCGGCAAGACCCTGTACATCCTCGACGAACCGACCACCGGCCTGCACTTCGCCGACATCCAGCAACTGCTCGACGTGCTCCACCGCCTGCGCGACCACGGCAACACCGTGGTGGTGATCGAGCACAACCTGGACGTGATCAAGACCGCCGACTGGCTGGTCGACCTCGGCCCCGAGGGCGGCTCCAAGGGTGGCCAGATCATCGCCAACGGTACGCCGGAGCAGGTGGCCGAGATGCCCCAGTCGCACACCGGCCACTTCCTCAAGCCGCTGCTGGAACGCGATCGCGCCTGATTGCCGGGCGCTCATGAAAAAGCCCCTGCGACCGTGAGGCGCAGGGGCTTTTTCGTATCCGCGGGGTAGGGTCAGATCTGCGATTGCAGGTAGTTCTCCAGGCCCATCCTGGCGATCAGGCCAAGCTGTTGCTCCAACCAGTAGGCGTGGTCTTCCTCGGTGTCGGTCAACTGGGCCTTGAGGATGTCGCGGCTGACGAAGTCCTTGTGCTGCTCGCAGAGGGCGATGCCCTTGGCCAGCGCGGCGCGGACATGGCGCTCGAGCTTGAGGTCGGCCTCGAGCATCTCCGGCACCGTGGTGCCCGGGTGGATATCGTCGGGACGCATGCGCGGCGTACCTTCGAGCAGGAGGATACGGCGCAGCAGGGCGTCGGCGTGCTGGGTCTCCTCCTCCATCTCGTGGTTGAGGCGCTCGTAGAGCTTGCTGAAGCCCCAGTCCTCGTACATGCGCGAGTGGATGAAGTACTGGTCGCGCGCGGCCAGCTCGCCGGTCAGCAGCGTGTTGAGGTAATCGATGACTTCCGGATGGCCTTGCATCGGGGGGCTCTCCCTGGAGAAAACTAGGAATCTAGCCGCATATGCTCCCGGCTCCGCCTGATCCGGGTCAAGCCAATGCAGATAAAAAAGCCCCCTTCCTAGGAAGGGGGCCGGGGGCCTCATCAGGCCATCAGTCCAGCTTCAGGCCGAGGGCGTCGGCGACGCCTTTGCCGTAGGCCGGGTCGACCTTGAGGAACAGGCCGATCTGGCGACGCTGGATCTGTTCCGGTACATCGCGGATGTCTTCGGCGATGTTGGCGAACAGCCGCTGCTTCTGCTCGTCGGTGAACAGATGGA